>JAUMWM010000049.1 GCA_030529705.1 Lachnospiraceae bacterium | reverse complement strand
CCCTACCGGCTATTAATCCATACCCCTAAACAACATAATTTAGTTGTTTAGGGGCTTTTTTATACCATGTCTTACATCTTTGTTATTGAAAGGAGCGCTAGCAATGAGTTACTTATCTTTGAGCAACGGTGAAAGGATTTATTATGAGGATACCGGGAAAGGGGAGCAGACGGTCATTATGATGCACGGCTGGACCAGCACGCACGAGGTTTTCGCCCCCTGTGTTCCCGAAATCAGCAAGGTGGCAAGATGCATCACCTATGACCACAGAGGTCACGGAAACAGCAAAGAGGCAAACCGCGACCATGTGACCATGGATACGCTGGCGAGCGACCTGGACGAATTGATTCGGGGGCTTGGACTTTCCGATGTCACCCTGCTCGGGTGGTCGATGGGGGCAGGCGTCGCTATGAATTACATGTCTATTTACGGATGCGATGCGTTACGCCGGGTGGTGCTGTGCGACATGACGCCAAAGCAGATGAATGATGATGACTGGCATCTTGGGCTGTATCAGGGCAAGTATACCAAGCAGGATATGGAGCGGGATGCGGGCAAAAGCTTCTATGCCCTTTATAAGGCCTTTGCGATTGCCGCAATCCCCAAGCTGGCAAAAGTACCGGGCTTCTTGCTGAGGCGTCCATTGAAGAAACAGCTTTCCAAATGTGATGAAAAAACATTGAGGACTCTGTCAGTGTCGATGAAGGAGAAGGATTTTCGCCGGAGCGTGGAGCAAATTACGGTTCCGTTCTTCTATTTCTACGCCGTGCCGGGTTCGTTGTTTTCGCCAAAGCTGGCAGAATGGTATCGGATTCATGTGCATACGCCATTTAAGGCTGTTGCATTTGAAAACAGCACGCATATGCTGATTTCAGACCATCCGGACAAGTTTGCGAGGGAAGTTATAAGAATTATCGAAGAGTAAAATGACATTGCTTCTTAATTCACCGTCTAATGAGCCGGACTTTTATTTTAATCATATGTAATACTTTGTGCCGAACGTCGTCATATTTCTATGAAAGAGCCATATGTCAGATGAAATCGGATTAAAGACCTGCAGATTAAGCCGCAGATTTCGGAGCTTTAGGAAGGAGGCGCAATCATGATCGGAAAACAAAAATGTAAAATTCTGAAAGAGATTCGTCAGCGCATTGCCGACGAGAACGACATTCCCTATGTAACCCGAGAATGCAGCTATCAGGGAGAGTGCAAGGGTACATGTCCCCGATGCGAGAGCGAATTAAAGTATCTGGAACAGGAACTGGCCCGCCGTTCATCTCTCGGAAAATGCGTGAGCGTTGCCGCACTGTGCGTTGGAATCTCTCTGGCGGCCGCGGGGTGTTCCCCGACTGTCGGGCAAAATACAAATTCCGTGAAAACGGATGACCTGGCCGGAGCGGTCGATGTAGCGAGTCCGACTTCGGAACCGGATATAATCGAACTGGACGGGGAAGTGGCCTGGCCTGATGTGGATAGTTCTTACGATTCAACCGATGTTGATACCTTTGTAACGACCGGCGAGGTTCCCTGGACTGATTCGGAATGCTCATCTGTCGATACCGTGGAGAATACATGATATGGGCGAGTTGCTTTTTCCCCTTCTGAGTGTTGCAAGGCTGCGGATGGGAACAGACGGATCCGGCGTGACGACGCTTGTCGCCGGCGCCGGATGTCCGCTTTCCTGTCACTACTGCATCAATAAACGCCTTCTCAAAGAAGCCCCTGCGGAGCCGGTAACTGCCGACGAGCTTCTTCGGAGGGTTCAAATCGATGATTTGTATTTTCGTGCGACGGGCGGAGGAATCACATTTGGCGGCGGGGAAGCTCTGCTTCACGCCGCCTTTATACGCCGATTCAAGTCGCTTTGTCCGCCGGAATGGCGCATTATCGCAGAGACAAGCCTGGCTGTTCCTCAGGAAAACGTCCTTCTAGCCTGCGAAGCGGTGGATGAATTCATCGTAGACTGCAAGGATATGAACGCTGAGATCTATAGGAGTTACACAGGCGGAAAAGCGCATATCATGAGAGAGAACCTGAGTCTTCTCCTTGCCTCATGCGAAACGGAACGGATTCTTGTCCGCGTGCCGCGGATTCCCGATTTTAATACATCAGGAGATCAGGCGGAGAGCGTACGGATTCTGCGGGAGATGGGAATAACGCGGCTGGATCTTTTCGACTATGTAATCCGATGATGCTAGTACAGCATTTCATAAGTTCTGCTGCATTAAATACCCGCCGTTTCGTCATTGCTTCGTTGTCATCGGTTGGCAATGCCCGTCTTTCGATAGGATCTCAGCTATAATACGTAAAGGCGTCCGTTCCCGCCCCGTTCGAGTACGCTGTCAAGTTCATGCAGCACAGAGAATGCCCGTCAACATGCCCCTGATTCCCGATGCGCGCGCATCCAAGGTCGATATTGATAATCTTGTGCTTCTTGTCGATGTAGGCATTTGTCTTCACCGGATTCTCCTGGACATACTGCACCGGGACGTGGCCTATGACGTGGAACCGCCCATCCTTGGAATATTTGCGTTTCGTAACGTATTCCCACATCCGCCAGGGCGAATTCCAGACCGTATCGAAAGCGACCCTATAGTCCACATCCCTGAAAAGAACGCTGTCCCTTTCCCTGATAAAATCCGAATGGCTGAGCAGATAGCGGGTGCCGTCCACTTCCAGGTCGATTTGCAGAGCCATGCTTTCTATAAAGTCGAGGGTTTGCTCCTGCTCGGCGGCGGACAGCTTTTCAAAATCTTTCTGCGTCGCCCTCCCTCCGTTAGAACTGTGGAGCCAGTAGCTCTCCTTTCCCGGAAGCCTGTACTCGGTGTACATCATGAGTTCATGGTTTCCCATTATGCAAATGATATTCTCCCGCCCCATGATGTCCTGCAACATAGGGATGCTCCCCGGCCCCCGGTCGATAACGTCGCCGAGGATGTACAGAAAATCATCATCGGAAAAGCTGATTCCATCCAGCATTTGCCTGAACAGGCTGTATTGTCCATGGATATCGCTGCATGCGTAAACGTTCATACTTCTTCCCCTCTTTCTTGCCCATCCCTTTTATGTTAATCTTCATGCCTACAGATGACTTGCGGCTTCTTTTCTTATTTATGGGTGGACCCTTATCATAATAGATGACTTTGATTTTTAAGTCAATGGGACAGTTCTTGTGATGCGGGGGAACATTTCGGTAAGGGAGATGCATGATTCCAGTGCAAAATGGGCATTTTTCCCTGTGCAGTCTTTTTGCCCCATCTTGCACCACAACATCTGGGAACGATGCACCACATCGCCCCCAGATGTTGTGTCACAAGCTGGAACAAAAATCCTTGCACAGGAAAAGATGCATTTTGCATTGGAATCATGCATTCTTTTATCCACATGTCCATAGGAAAATGGTAGGGCAATCCTTATGTCTGGGGGATGGAAATATTAGCAGAATCATGTTATCATAACTGGAGCAATGGATTCATATCTGAAGTGAGGTTAGTGCATGTTGCTAAATTATATAGAGTTTGATGTTAAGGCAAAATGCATTGAAGAGGGTACGGCTCAGGCTATTTTTGCAGATGGAGCCGGCATATCGCCCTCCTATTATTTGTGACATGAAGGAGGTAGGACCTCAGATGCATTCTATTCGAACGAAGTTCACATTTATGGTTGTGAGCGTAATCATTATTACTCTAAGCATTGCTACGGCTATTGGCGTTACGTCGATCAAGAAACTGGGCAGGGAAGACGCAGATCAGATGATGCATCTGACTGCCACAACGGGCGCAATGAATCTGGAGCTATATTTTGAAAGCGTGGAACACTCTGTTCGGACAGTATCAACGCTGGTATCGGATAGCTTTGAAGGCATGCCGTTCGAAGATCTGAACAGCCAGGTCGAACGCGCCCGTAATCTGTATGGGAGGATCGCTTACAACACGAACGGAGTGCTTACCTACTATTTCAGGATAGACCCGGAGATATCAGAAGACGTAACGGGCTTTTGGTATGTATATCAGGACGGAGAGTTTAAAGAACACGAAGTAACAGACATCACCCAGTATGATACCAATGATACATCTGCGTTAGTTTGGTTCACCGTCCCGAAGGCGACAGGGGAAGGCGTATGGCTTCCTCCGTATTACACGGAAAACCTCGGTACCCGGGTTATTTCCTATAACGAACCCGTTTACTGGAAGAACCGGTTTGTTGGCGTGATCGGCATTGAAATAGACTACGAGATGTTAAAGCAGGAAGTGGAAAACATCTCGATCTTTAAAAGCGGCTATGCATTTATCCTTGATGAAGACTCAAACGTTTTTTATCATCCCCTATTGGATTCTGCAAAGCTTGTCCTGGAAACAACGGCAATATATGAGCCTGCTCAGTTCATAGGCAGCAATCACATATGGTATACCTACGAGGGAGTTGCGAAGGAAGCTGTTTGGATTCCGCTTAGCAATGGCATGCAGCTGTATGTGTGCGCACCAGTGTCCGAGATTAACAGCGGATGGAAAGGCATGATTGGGAATGTCCTTATTGCGCTGCTTATTATTCTAGCAATCTCAATTACTGCAATGATGCGCTTCACAGGCCGCATCACGAAGCCTCTCGGCGATCTTACAGAAGCCGCAAAGCAGGTGGATGAAGGAAATTACGATTTTTCACTGGAATACGATAAAGACGATGAAATCGGCATCCTGACGCGCACGTTCAAACAGCTTGCAGCAAATACAGAAGTGAAGATTACAAAAGCCAGAAGAATGGCGGATATCGATCCTATGACCGGCATCAAGAACAAACACGCCTATGCGCAGTGGGAAGAGAAAATAAACGGCAGGATCAAGGAGGGAGAACAGGAACCCTTTGCCGTTGTGGTCTGCGACATCAACAATCTGAAGGTCGTCAATGATTTGTACGGTCATAAGGAAGGCGATGCCTGTATAAAGAATGCCTGTGCAAGAATATGCGGCGTTTTCAGCCGTAGTCCCGTATTCCGGGTTGGTGGGGATGAGTTTATTGCTATTCTTACGAAGGGGGATTATATTCAACGAAAAAAACTGCTGGAAAGAATCAACGCTCTGCCGAGGGATCTCTCTAAGTTCAGGAAGGGAGAAACCGTTTCGGCGGGCATGGCAGAATACGACAAGGATAAGCATCCTTCTCTCTTGAGCGTTGTCGAAGAAGCTGACAAAGCCATGTACGAGAGGAAGCAATATCTGAAAAAAACCATATCGCCAGACATCTCTGATGCTGACAGAATTCAGGATGCGGAGTACATCCCTGTTATCCATACGCGAAAAAACATTCTGATCGCCGATGATGTAGAAATGAATCGTGAAAGCATGCGAGAACTCCTTGCGGATGATTATAATATTATTTACGCGGCGGATGGCGTCGAAGTCCTGAATGTGCTGCGAAGGCATAAGGATGAGGTCGACCTCGTCCTACTCGATCTGCAAATGCCGAACAAGAGTGGACGCGAAGTAATCGCAGAGATGCAGGTCGATGAAGAATTGATGGATATCCCGGTGATCTTCCTGAACGTCGATCAGGATTCGGAACTTGATTGCCTGAAGACCGGCGCTATGGATTTCCTTCCAAATCCTTATCCGGATGTTGATATCATAAAAGCCCGCATTGCCAAGAGTATTGAACTGGCCGAAGACCGCGCCCTGATACGGTATACGGAACGCGACAAGCTGACCGGTCTGCTCAACAAAGACTATTTCTTCCGCTATGTCAACCGGCTTGACCATCTGTTCAAAGACACTGCTTTAGATGCGGTAGTCTGTGACGTGAACAAATTCCATTCCGCCAATAAACAATACGGGCGGCAATTTGGAGATCATGTATTGCGGGATATTGGCGCCTATATGAATAAACTTGCGCGGGAAACCAGTGGTATTAGCTGCAGAGAAAGCGGAGACACTTTCCTGTTATACTGTCAGCATCAGGACGATTATGAAACAATTCTGAAAGAGTTCTTGTCTGACTTGTATGCTGAGGAAAAGATCGCTGACAACATCAATGTCAGGTTTGGCGTGTTTGCCAATGCGGGGCAGGAGCCGGATATGGAGGAGCGGTTTGAACGGGCCAGGATTGCGGCGGAAAAGGTCAGAAATGATCCGGAGAAGATATGCGGCTACTACACAATTTAAAGTCTTGTTATTGAGATTCGCTAAGGATTGGGTTAAAAAATAATGTCCAGTAGGAGACAAAGTATGGTGTCTTGTGGGACACCAGCAAGTCGGGCATCTGAAAAAGTGTTTTCAGGGAGGATGTATAAAATGGATAAGAAAAGAAGAGAGCATAAGTTTTTAAATAAGCACCCATGGATCGGCTCTGTCCTTGTCGGACTCCTTGTGTATGCAGGGGTGACTATCGTTGTCGGTCTCATCAATTATCCGCTTTCCATGCTCGTGAAGGGGTATGATGCGAGCACGGGCTTTATCGGCGTCATCATCGGCGCAGTCGTCACGACATTTGCTTACAAGAAGTGGTTCGAGCCGGAGTTCAAAGGATTCACGTACGGCAGCGACATAGGCGCAGGTATACGAATAGGGATTCCGTATTATATTTACTGGGTGATTTCCGTCCTGGTTACAATTCTCTTTACGGAATCCAAATTTCAGCTTGCGTCCCTGACTGCTGTACAGGCTGCTTTTTCCGCAGGCTGTCTCGAGGAAGTCATTTTTCGCGGGGGGGTTCTGAATACGATGCTCCGCGGAAGAAAGAAGCAGGGGGATGCTATCAAAGCCTTGGTTATAAGTTCGGTCATATTCGGTCTGGTTCACCTGGCCAACTTGTCTTCCGGTGCAAATGCGGCGAGAACTGTCATTCAGGTGTTCACGGCCTCCGGAATAGGATTTGTGAATGGAGTTATCTATCTCGTAAGCGGAAATCTGCTGCTTGTAATTATTCTTCATACGATTCATGACATTATTGCTCTTTCGTTCACGGGCGTCACCGAGGCGGGCGTGATCACGGCGGGCGTGACATGGGATATATGGCTGGATTTGCTGCTCTGCGTGGCGCTTGCAGTGTACGCAATCGTGATGCTAAGGAGGGGAGATGTGTACAGGAAAATCGAAAATATGTGGGATCAGAAGTGGGATGTAAGGAAATGACGTGATAGATAACGCATCCGGTATCGCTCTTGTCATCCTGAGCGTAAGCGAAGGATCTTTTACCATCTGTAGCGGTTTTAGGTAAAAGATCCTTCGCTTACGCTCAGGATGACATCTTTTTTAAAAACATGCGATTTCTGAGTACGAGCCGTCATGATGTCGAAGTCTGTTGCGTAATCGTGGATGTTTCACGGTGATTATTATAATATGAAAACCAAGGATTACATAATCTTGAATTGGCTTTTAGAAAGGTAGGTGAGGTAAAATGACATTTATTGGATCTCATAATCCGAATGAAGAAAATGGGTATCTGAGCAATTGGTATCTCTCGAAATTCACAGTGGAAGGGAAAGAACTTGCTTGGTTATTCGCTGATGCTGGTGAGAAGAAAGCTATAGATGTGAAATGCTGGAATCGATAAGACAGCGACGAAGAAGCCGAATAGAAACAGCAGATATAGTTATCCTAATTCCTCGCTTAATGAAGGTTCTGTTTTATTCAGAAAGGGGAATGCTGAATAGCAGCATGATTCCAAAATATGCAGAAAATAAACATACTTGATAATTATGCAGAATATTTGTATACTTGACGATTATGCAGAAATAATGTATAATGATATCGGAGGCGGGATATGGAACATTATGCGATTATTGGCGATATAAAGGCATCGAAAGCGATATCAAACCGGGCTGCCGTGCAAGATAGGCTGGGTGCGGTGCTTGAGAGCGTGAATCAGATTTACAGCAGGGATATTGCCGCAAATTTTCTGATCACTCTTGGAGATGAATTTCAAGGGCTGTTGCATGACAGGACAAACCTGATAGAGATTACGAAATACATACAGAGGAGGATGTACCCGGTTGGAATCCGGTTTGGAATCGGGATCGGGGAGATCACGACGGATATCAGGCGGGAGGCGGCCATAGGGGCGGACGGGCCTGCTTTTTACGCTGCGAGGGCGATTATTGAGGAAATTCATGATCAGGAAAAGAAGCTGAAAAGACAGGCACCGGACATTCAGATAGCTTTTTATGGGAAAAAGCCGGGTGACCTGTGTTTTCGTCTGACTGAGATCAATACACTGCTGTCCCTGACGAAGGTGATTGAGGATGACTGGACGGAGAAGCAAAGGCTTACCATATGGGACATGATGGAGAATAAGGGCAGCCAGGAGATGTGCGCTAAAAGGATGGGGACGACGCAGCCGACTGTGGCAAGGCGGCTTGCGGAGGGAAAGTATACAGTTTATACGAATGCCTTGAGCGTTATTGAAGAGGCCGTGCGGAAGCTAGGGGAACAGTAGCGAGTTCGATCCATGGGCCGAAAACCATCGGCCAAAAAGAACCGGCCCTGCGAGTCGAAATGGAGGGGGTTGCATGACGGAATATCTTTATTTTTTGTCAATCGGGCATGTGCTGGGGGATTTCTATTTCCAGACGGACCGGATGGCCAGGGCGAAGGAGAAGAGGTTTGCAGGCGTTGTCTATCACTCTCTGGAATATCTGGTCGTGATGCTGGCTGTCAGCGTGCCGATTATGAGTCCGGGGGCGGTACTTGCGGCAGCGGCCTTGGCAGTTTTACATTTTCTTATTGATGCCGGAAAGTTCAAGCTGGTCAGGATGTTTAGGATACGCAGGCGGGACATGGTATTTATATGGGATCAGGTTTGCCATGTCCTGACAATATTTGCCGTCTCTTACATGATGTATTGCCTGCAAGTCAAGGTCGAGGTGATAAAGCCGTTAGGCGATGCGTTCGCAGCGTTTGGAACTGATCCGCAAATGCTGGCGAAGTGGGTTCTCTCCCTGCTCGTTCTTCATGTTCCTTCCAATATATTTATACAAATCCTGCTTGCAGATGGCAGGCCGAAAGAGACAAGGCGGGATCGGGGCGTAATGGATGACGGGGTTGGAAAGAGAATCGGGACGATCGAGAGGCTGATTATGCTGATGTTCATCTCAATGGACCAGTATTCGGCGATGGGGTTGGTGCTGACGGCCAAGTCGATCGCGAGGTTTGAGAAGATATCGAAGGAGCAGGCATTTGCAGAATACTATTTGATGGGGACGCTGCTCAGCACGGCCTTGGTTGTGGCCTGCAAGCTGATTATTTTATAAAGTGGATTATCCCATGAAATCTTGACGGCCTTCTTGCGAAGGGTATTGCGGAGTGTTAAAATAGGCTTATCACCCAATGAGGGGTATATGGTTGGAGGAAAAGCAGATGAGTAATGTGAAAGTGGTTGAACCCATTGACGGGATTGCGGTCATCAGTCTTTGGACGAATGACGATAATATCGTGGATATCCCGCTCTCATACCAGCAGGACATCACGGGCCCGTTTATCAAGGAATTCAAAATGTTCCTGCAGGGACAGAAGAACGACAGGCATATGGTCCTTAACGTTGATGGAGAGGAAGGGAAGTTCCTTATTATATCTGATGATGAAAGAACCTTTGTTGTCGACGAGCTGGGCGAGAAGCTGTCGGTATGCCCCGCAAAGGCAGAAGATATCATCAAGGCGTGCATGAAAAATTTCATTGACTATCAGGATCAGTGGGCGAATTTCGACATCGATGACGACCAGGGCGTATCGATGCACTACATGCAGGACTTCATGGAGCGGAAAGGGCTTATTGAACATGCCGAGGATGAGATTTACAGATATCTGAAGGCGAGGCATAAAAAGATTTGATATAGGCTTGGAAGATTCGGACAGCCGATGCGTAATGCATCGGCTGTTTTTTCGGCTCGTGGGGACTGGCCGAAAAAACAGCTTTACAAACACTCGTTCGGATGCTATAATGCAAAACTCAGGGGGTAAGCGTATATGGCAAAGAATAACAACAACGGTTATGATGAGAAAAGCATTCAAGTCTTGGAAGGCCTGGAGGCCGTCAGGCGGCGCCCCGGCATGTATATCGGCAGCACGTCGAGGAAAGGGCTGAATCATCTTATATATGAAATTGTTGACAATGCGGTGGATGAGCATCTGGCCGGATTCTGTGATCATATCGAGGTCACGTTGGAGGCGGACGGCTCCTGCACCGTGTCTGATAACGGGCGGGGGATCCCGGTCGGCATGCATGAGAAAGGGGTTCCGGCGGAGCGCCTGGTGTATACGACGCTCCATGCGGGCGGCAAGTTCGACAATGACGCATATAAGACTGCGGGCGGCCTGCACGGCGTGGGTTCCTCTGTCGTCAATGCCCTGTCTCTCCATCTGGACGTGAAAATCAAGCGGGACGGAGCGATTCATCACGACCATTACGTGCAGGGAGTCCCGGACCTGGAACTTGTGAACGGGCTTCTGCCGATTCTGGGCAGGACGAAAGAGACCGGCACTACCGTAAACTTCCTGCCCGATCCGGAAATCTTTGAGGTCACTAGGTTCTCATCGACGGAAGTCAGGTCAAGGCTTCACGAGACGGCTTATCTGAATCCGGGCCTTACGATTGTTTTCAGGGACAAGCGAAAAGGCAAGGACGGGAAGGATCGGAATACGGAAGAGATTTACCATGAGCCGGACGGGATTGTGGGATTTGTCCGGGCCATGAACCGCAACTCGGAATGCCTGACGGAGCCTATCTCTTTTACGGGCAGCGATGAAGGCATCCAGGTCGATATCACCGTCCAGTACGTCAATGAATTTCATGAGAACGTCCAGGGCTACTGCAACAACATATTCAATGCGGACGGCGGGACGCATTTGACCGGATTCAAAACTGCTTTCACGCAGGTCATGAACGGCTATGCTAGAGAACTGGGCGTCCTGAAAGAGAAGGATTCAAATTTCACGGGAGCGGATATCCGGAACGGGATGACGGCCGTGATTTCCGTAAAGCATCCGAATCCCAGGTTCGAGGGCCAGACCAAGACCAAGCTCGACAACCCGGACGCATCCAGGGCGGTCGCCAAGATCGTGGCCGAAAAGGCCCCGCATTATTTTGACCGAAACCTGGACACTCTGAAGGCCGTGCTAAGCTGCGCCGAGAAGTCCGCCAAGATTCGGAAGTCCGAGGAGAAGACGAAGACGAATTTGCTGACAAAGCAGAAGTATTCTTTCGATACAAATGGCAAGCTGGCCAACTGTATCAGCAGGGATGCCAGTAAGTGCGAGATTTTTATCGTGGAGGGCGATTCCGCCGGCGGCTCCGCCAAGACGGCGAGGGACCGGACTTATCAGGCCATCCTGCCGATCCGGGGCAAGATTCTCAATGTCGAGAAGGCGAGTATCGATAAGGTTCTTGCAAATGCAGAAATCCGGACCATGATCACGTCTTTCGGGTGCGGGTTTTCAGAAGGGTACGGGAATGATTTTGATATCGGCAAATTGCGGTATGACAAGATTATCATCATGGCCGATGCCGATGTTGACGGGGCCCATATCGGGACGCTGCTCCTCACTTTGTTCTATCGGTACATGCCGGATCTGATCAGCGAGGGGCATGTCTATGTCGCAATGCCGCCTCTCTATAAGGTCGTCCCTTCGAAGGGGGAGGGCGAGTACCTGTATGATGACAAGGCTCTGGAGCGATATAGAAAGAAGCATGAGGGAGAGAAGTTTACGCTCCAGCGCTATAAGGGCCTGGGCGAGATGGATCCGGATCAACTGTGGGAGACGACTTTGAATCCGGAGACGAGAATGCTGCGCAGGATAGAAATCGGGGATCCGAGGCTGTCCTCCGATGTCACGGAGGTTTTGATGGGGACGGATGTCCCGCCGAGGCGGGAGTTCATTTACGAGCACGCTACGGATGCGGAGCTGGATGTGTGAGATTTTTTCGGCCCATGGGGACGGTCCTTTTGGGTCAAAAAATTTTGACCCAAAAGGACCGTCCCCATGGGCCGAACCCGCAGACTTCGTTCAACTTTACGATTGGTCTGATTTAGCGGTTATTTGACGCCTTGTCATCCTGACCGTACAGGTGGGGCTTTTGCTTGTTTTACAGTTAGAGGAGGTTAAACTTGGGAGATTTGGATAAGGCCGGGGGAAATGCCGGTTCCGATTATGAAGGACCAGACCGCATAATCAGGACCGACTACTCGGAAATAATGCAGAAAAACTATATAGACTACGCGATGTCTGTCATCATCGCCCGCGCCCTTCCTGACGTTCGGGACGGCTTAAAGCCGGTGCAGCGCCGCGTCCTCTATGACATGCACGAACTGGGGACGAAGTATGACAAGCCGTACAGGAAGTCGGCCCGTATCGTTGGAGATACGATGGGTAAGTACCACCCTCACGGGGACAGCTCCATCTATGACTCACTCGTCGTGATGGCCCAGGGGTTCAAGAAAGGCCAGGTCCTCGTGGACGGGCACGGAAACTTCGGGTCGATCGAGGGAGACGGCGCGGCCGCTATGCGATACACGGAAGCCCGTCTGATGAAGATAACGCAGGAAGTCTTTCTGGCCGACCTTGACAAGGACGTCATAGATTTTGTTCCCAACTTTGACGAGACGGAGAAAGAACCGTCCGTCCTGCCGGTACGGATACCGAACATACTTGTGAACGGGTCGGAAGGCATCGCAGTCGGCATGGCCACCTCGATTCCGCCCCATAATCTCGGGGAAGTCATAGACGCAGCCATAGCCTATATCCGTGACAATGGGATATCGGACGACGACTTGCTAGAAAAGCTCCATGGACCTGACTTTCCGACAGGGGGCATTATTGTCAACAAGGATGACCTGAAAAAGATTTATGCCTCGGGAACGGGAAAAATACGGGTCAGGGGAAAAACGGTCATTGAGAAAGTCAAGGGCGGCCGCGAGCAAATCGTGGTGACAGAGATTCCGTATACCATGATTGGCAGCGGCATCGGGAAATTCCTGAATGACGTCGCGTCGCTTGCGGAATCCAGGGCGATCACCGATATTACGGATATCTCAAACCAGTCGTCCAAGGAAGGCATCCGTATCGTGATTGAACTTAGAAAAGGGGCGGATGCGGATCAGATACGCAATATCCTGTATAAGAAGACCAAGCTGGAAGACACGTTCGGCGTCAATATGCTGGTTGTCGCAGACGGAAGGCCTGAGACGATGTCCCTTCGAAAAGTATTTGAAGCGTTTACGGATTTCCGTTTCGAGCTTGCGAACCGAAAATACCGCAATCTTTTGGCAAAGGATATCGAGAAAAAGGAGATTGAAGAGGGGCTGATAGAGGCCTGCGACGTCATCGACCTCATTATCGAGATCCTGAGGGGATCCCGAGACCAGCAAATGGCGAAGAACTGCCTGATTTACGGCAAGACGGAAGGCATCCATTTCAAGACGAAAAAAAGCCAGAAAGCGGCATCCCAGCTTCGCTTTACGGAGCGCCAGGCGCAGGCCATTTTAGACATGCGCCTCGTCAAGCTAATTGGCCTTGAGGTTGCGGCTCTCATAAAGCAGCATGAGGAGACCATGGCGAGGATTGCGAGATACCAGCATTTGCTGAGTGACTACGACGCAATGTCCGAGGACATAGTGGGCGAGCTTATGGAGATTCGCAATGAATTTGCCAGACCCCGCAGGACTCTGCTTGAGAATGCCGGGGAGATCGTGATCGAAGAGAAGAAGATAGCCGAGGAGGAGGTTGCATTTGCAATGGATCGATTCGGCTATGTCAGGACGCTGGATGCGGGGATATATGAAAAGAACAAAGAGGCCCTGGAAGCGGAGAGCGTGTATGCCTTCCGCATCATGAATACGGACAGGGTGTGCATCTTTACGGATACGGGGAAAATGCATTCCGTGAAGGTTCTTGACATCCCGCAAAAGAAGCTTCGGGATAAAGGAGTGCCGATTGACAACCTCAGCAATTTCAGCACTAAGGATGAAAATATTGTCTGGATCTGTCCGTTTACGCAGGTGGTAGGGAGCAGGATTTTCTTCGCAACGGAGAAGGGCTACGTGAAAGTGACGCCGGGCGGGGAATTCGACACGCAGAACCGGACCGTTGCGGCAACGAAGCTCCAGAAGGACGACAAGGTGGTATTTGCGGCTCCCGCAGAAACAATGGAGACGGCGGTTTTGATTACGGAGGGCGGGTATATCCTGAAATTCGCCCTGTCCGAGGCATCGGAACTGAAAAAGGGCGCGGTCGGCGTCCGCGGGATAAAGCTTAACGAAGGGGACTGTGTAAAGCGAGCCTACCTGCTCGGCGGAGGCGGCGAGTTTTCGGTTGAACACAACGGAAAGAAGCTGTCCCTGAACCGGATGAAGGTCGCAAAGCGCGGCGGCAAAGGTCTAAAGAAATAATGATGGAAGCAGACTGGTTACAGTTCGCGCTTCTGCACAGGAATCGCCTTTTGCGAAGAATGGATGTCATCCTGAGCGTAGCGAAGGATCTTTTACAAGAATCCGCTGCGGATGGTAAAAGATCCTTCGCTAACGCTCAGGATGACAAGGTCGGCCCGCGGGGACGGTCCTTTTGGGTCAAAATTTTTGGCTCTTCTGCACTTTC
>JAUMWM010000250.1 GCA_030529705.1 Lachnospiraceae bacterium | reverse complement strand
CCCCGAAATGGATGGCATGGAAATCAGAGGCTTCTGAAGCCTCTATCGGTTTCTTATAGGAAATCTCGACTTTGACAGGGGACTTCGGCTCGAACTCGCCCTCCTTCGTCATGATTTTGATGTCAAAGAAGCGGCCGTGAAGCTTATCGGCATCCGCATCGTCAATCCCGAGGGTCTCTCTTGTGTCTGCCAGGCATTCCTCGTAATCATCCGTACCGGCTTTGATCTCTTTGACCTGTAGCTTGGAAATGTCCGGGATCTCTGATTCCGCGCCGTAGGTCATCGTGACGGTATAGTCATAGCCATTTGCTGTAAGCGTCCGCGTTTCGCCTGGAAGCAGGGTACAAGCCATGTTATCAGGGACGGAAGTGTTTTCATTTGCAGAATCCGAGGACTGGTCGGACTCGGGCTGCTCATAATTCGACAAGTCAGACTCATCGGCATTTGCCAAATCGTTTTCCGCATCCGTCTGGCCTGCGGACGATTGGTCGCCCTCCAAGAGCATCCCTGCCGCATCTGCGGCTGACTGGTCGCCCTCTATGGCCATCGCCGCCTCGTCCGAGACATGGGTATCCGCAGGAACCTGGTTCTGCAAATTATCCTGCGTGTCTGTTGGAACTTGATCTTGCAAATTATCCTGCGTATCTGCATTTGCTTCTATTTTGGATGCATCGTCCGCAAGGATTTCCGAAGGAGTTTCTGGGTTTAACAATCCGTAGCCCTGGATTATTTCGGATGTCAGGTCGCCCTCGCGGTACTCGTCCATGGAGATGCGGATTTCGGACACTTCGTTGTCAAAGTCGCCGCAAATGACAGAGATAGAGTTCACCCTGTCGCCGAGACCGAAGAAGTTTTTGTTTACATTTGAGACGATGCCGACCATGGCCGGCTCGTCGGCATAAGGGGAAAAGAAAACCAGGTCGCCATCCGAAGGGATGTAGCTAGATGGATCTACATACAGGCCGGCGGCAGCAAGGGACTCGGCCCATTTGTGGGCATCCGTATCGGCACCCATGTCGCCCGCTCCGGCGTAGGAGAGGACGTATGACGCGAACATGGCGTCCCAGTCCCAATAACTGTAGTCAGGGATGCCGTTTTCGTGCATGGAGGCGCTGTCCTCCGCCGTGATATCATCGGCCTCTTCCTGGGAGATATCGGCAATCGTCAAGCCGTACCAATGGCCGAAACGGGTATAGCCCTTCGTCTCGCCCCCTTCCGCGACCAGGTAATTCTTGTCGCTCTCCCGGTAACCCAGGAGGCTCTTCGCCACGGCAAGGACGTCCGCGCTGCGGTCGCCGGTAAGCTCAGGCAATTCCTGCTGCCATATATCCGCATTTTCGATATCCGCGTCAGGATCCGAATAGCAGGCAAGGGAATGCGCGTGTTCTTCCAGACCGCAGACGAGTTCGCCTTGCTCGCCGTAGCATGCCGGCGAGTGGGCATGTTCCTCGCATCCGCAGTGCGCATTCTGACTGCTCATTGTGATGGCTGGGAGAATAAGGGCGTATGTTACGATGAATACGGTGATGGCGGCGGCAGGCATGATGCCCATTCGCCAGAGTTTGCGAATGTGCCGGCTATGCAGTTTTTTTTCGGATGGGTCTGAATTCCTTGTTGTCATATGGCGTCACCTGGCTTTCCGGGATGTCCTAATTTTGTATTGGAGAGACAGTTGTGGTCCGCCTGAAAGCGGAACAGTATGTCGGTTTAGGCGAAAAGTTCGCCTAAGAAGAGTGATGATAAACGATAATAAGCGATTTCGTTTCGTGTCTAAGAGTGGCGGTTTTTCTCCGTTCTTTGCTGCTGTACCGAACCGCTTGAGAGTCAAATAGGCTGCTAACGATTGATAAGATTTATAGTACTATAATAGCATATGGCAATGCTGTATTCTATAGAAGATTTACTGTTGTTGGGGCAAATGCTTGATCTATCCCATTGACTTGAAAATCAATGTCATCTATTATGCACTTAGGAAACAGGTCTAAGGAGGTCGTCCTGTTAATGCAGAAGGATGGCTTTTGACCTGGGAAGATGGGGGAGGATCAAATGAGAATGAATAATGAAAACAATAAAGACTTTCTTGTAAAAAACCAGAATATCGGTTTTTGCGACGGCTGCCGTAGCAACTGTCCCCTCACTAGCCCGAATTGTCCCACGGGAATGGAAAGGGCGGGCTGGAGTTCCGAGGAGATAGAAAAGGCGATGGTTTTGCGGGCAGTGCCCATTAATAAGGGGAGCGGTCAAAAGGTATGAGGATAATTCTTGCATCGGCTTCGCCGAGAAGGCGGGAGCTATTAAAACAGATCGGTTTGGAGTTCGAAACGATCGTCTCCGATGAAGAGGAAAAGTTGGCCACGGACAATCCTGCAACGCCGGCGGACGTAAGCGTGATGTTGGCAAAACAGAAAGCGATGGCTGTCAGGAGCAAGGCGGAGGAGATGATTTCATCCGGGGAGATGGAAGGGGACGTTGCGAAATATACGATCATCGGGGCTGACACCATTGTCGTTGTTGACGGTGAGGTACTCGGAAAGCCCCATGATGAAGAGGATGCGGCGCGGATGTTGCGCACCATTTCCGGAAGGAGGCATCAGGTCTGTACGGGAGTCTGCGTTCTTGCAGGTGGCGGGATATCGACATTTGCAGAAAAGACAGACGTCTTTGTGGCAAGATTGTCCGATGAAGATATATGGGGGTACATTGCATCCGGCGAGCCTATGGACAAGGCGGGAGCATATGGGATACAGGGGCTATTTGCCAGATACATCGAGAAGATAGACGGGGACTACAACAATGTCGTCGGACTCCCGGTCGGCAGATTGTGGAGGGAGTGCCTGGCTACGCTCTCTGATGACAATGCGCAAGGAGCCGGTAAGATGAAGATGCAATGTCAGTTATGATTGAGACGGTACATCAGGTGGCCGGAGGCAATGAATCTTGAGAGGAGTTTTAAGAAAGGGGCTATAGAAGATGGTACTATTTTTGACGAGCAGCCCTGTCGGGATTTATCGAAGCGATGAGCCGGTCAGTTATGCCGGGTTTAATCCTGCCAATGGGATGGTAGAAGAACTGAAACGCTTCTGGAAAGAAAGCTCTCGCTGCCTGCTCATTTCCGCATTTCCGGATGAGACGGCGATAAACGACAGGATGCGGCATGATTACGAGAAGATTGTGGAAGAGACGGGCCTTTCCATCGCATGTATGGATATCTGTGATTCCAGGAATGGGGAAATGAAGGCATTTGCCCTCAGCAGCTATGATTTCGTCATTCTCGGAGGCGGTCATGTCCCCACGGAAAATGCTTTTTTTGCTCAAATAGGGCTTGCAGAAAGGTTTCGGAGTTATGAAGGAATCGTGATGGGAATTAGCGCCGGGAGCATGAATTGTGCGGATGTCGTCTATGCCCAGCCGGAGCTTCCCGGGGAGGCAACGGACTTATCGTACAGGAAGTTTATTTCGGGGCTTGGCCTGACGAAGTATAACATCCTTCCCCATTACAATGCCGTTAAGTATGATTGGGTGGATGGGCTGCGCCTCATGGAAGATATCACGTATCCCGACAGCATGGGCAGGACGTTCTACGCAATCACGGATGGGAGTTATCTGCTTCAGACCGACCATGCTTCTGTAATACGAGGAGAGGCATACAGGATTCAGGACGGAAGGATTGAGAGAATCGGCGTTGAGGGGAGCGCGTATGTCCTGTAAGAAATTCGCCCATGGGGACGGTCCTTTTGGACCAAAAATCTTTGACACAAAAGAATTTGCCCGCGGGGACGGTCCTTTTGGGTCAAAATTTTTCCAACTGTACGGTTGTACGTCCGCCCTTGTCATCCTGAGCGTAAGCGAAGGATCTTATACGTAAATCTTTCGCTGTTCATTGCGGTTCTTATAAGATCCTTCGCTACGCTCAGGATGACATGACGTCAGATGAAAGCGAAACAAAGGGCAACCGTACAGGTAGAAATTTTTTGGCCCGAAAGGACCGTCCCCGCGGGAAAATTTTGCTTGCGGAAAGGCTTGACTGAATGGGATATGTTTGAGAAAAT
>JAUMWM010000005.1:11708-39047 GCA_030529705.1 Lachnospiraceae bacterium | reverse complement strand
GGTTGTTTCATTCGATCTTCCGATTAACGTCCCTATTTCTATCCATCCTTATATGCTGAAAAATAGAAACATCAATTCTTGACCCAAACCTAACGAGATAAGGAGGAGTTATCATGGGTCACAATTCTATTATAATTTTCCGGATCCGTGTCTCCCTCGGTGTTGATGAAAAGCAGGGTTGACGTTTTGTCAATTCCCATGGCCCTTTTCACCTCCTTGAACGCAGGGTCTTCCATCAGGCGCTGCGCCGCGCCCAGAGTCGCTGCGCCGGATTCGCCGGATACAATGACGGGATCCCCATTAAGCCCCGCGGCATAAGTGCGCATGCCGTCAGCCGCCATCTCGTCCGGTCCGGAAATAAAAAATTCCGCATAATCCCTCAGCATCGGCCAGACAATCCTGCAGGGGGTGCCGCAGTTCAGGCCCGCCATAATCGTCACAGGAGTGCCTTCAACAGAACACATAACGCCTGCATTTGCAGATTGATAAATACAATCGGCAACCGTCGGCTCGACTATGCTGAAAACGGGCTTCTTCTTTCCTGAACGATTCGAAAAGAACGACACCATGCCGCCGGCCATTGCACCGACGCCTGCCTGCAGGAAGATATGGGAGGGCTGGACCTTCAGGCCGTCCAGTTCCTCTGCCGTCTCGGACGCCATGGTGAGGTAGCCCTGGATAATCCAGGCGGGAATCTTCTCGTATCCGTCCCACGCCGTATCCTGAATGAGAATCCAGCCATGCTTCTCGCTCATTTCCAAAGCATATTTCACAGTGTCATCGTAATTTCTATCCGTGATTGCCACCTCCGCCGGTCCAACCCTGCGAATCGCTTCGGCGCGGACTTCCCTTGAACCGTACGGCATGTAAACGTGCGCCTTGCAGCCGAAGATTCCGGCCGCCCAGGACACGCCCCGGCCATGATTGCCATCCGTGCATGTCGCAAATTCAATCTGCGAAATCTTTTCCTTAAATGCGCCATTGGTAAGATCTTTCAGCCTCGTTTGCGCCGGGTCAAGCCCAAGCCTCTCGCAGATGATTCGGAACATGGCGTAGCTTCCGCCAAGGCCTTTGAACGCATTCAGCGAGAAACGTTTCGATTCGTCCTTGACAAATATCCCTCCAACGCCCCATTTTGCCGCCAGATGCGGGAGGCTTACCAGCGGCGTTTTCTCATAGCCCTCTATTTGTTCATGAAAAGCCCTTGCCGTTTCAGCCTCCGCTTCGCCAAAGAGCGGCAGAGTTTCCGGCTGCAGGAATCTTCTGGCTTCCAGAATATTCATTTGATGGATCTTCCATTCATTCATAGCTCACCTAAATAATGCATAGTAAAACCTATTCGCCTACCAAATGTACAACCTTGCAAGTATGGCCGGTTGCAGGGACGAACTTCTCCATGACTTCATCCGTCCTCAGTTTCAGGCTGCTGGTACAGACGCAGGGATGGCATCCCAGATATTCATCTTTTAAAACATCTTCGTCAATCAGAAGCTGGACCTCATTTTCTTTATCGTTCATCAGGCCCATCAAGCTTACTGCCCCGGGTTCGATATCCAGATATTTCAACATGTCTTCCGGACCGGCAAATGACAATCTTGCAGAGTTTATCTGTGATGAAAGCTCTTTCGTCTTGAATTTCTTGTCGCCGGGCATCATGAGCAGATAAAACTTTGTTTTCTGCCTGTTGCACAGAAACAGATTCTTGCAGATGATTACCCCAAGAACCGAATCTATCTCATTGCAGGCCTCCATAGTTGATGCAGTTTCATGATCGGTTCTCTCGTACTTTATTCCCAGATTGTCAAGAAAATCATACGTCCGGATTTCACGCGCTAATCTGCCTTCCGTGTTCTGCGGTCTTCCCTCATATAACTCCATTCAAACATTTTCTCCCTTTATCAATCTACTGTTACTGTCCATCTCTTGCGCTCTATCAGTCCAGATCGTGTGAAGATTCCTGAAAAAAGCTGCCATTTGGCTGCCACAAATGCGGAAAAACGCAAATAACCCCGAAAATCAGCCAAAAAATGCCGATTTTCGGGGTTATTTGATGGAGACAGTGGGACTTGAATAATTTCAAAAAAAGTAGCTAAAATACTTTAAAAATGCCCTTATTTTTGCAGTTTATGTAAAAATGGTAGCAAAATGGTAGCAAAAATTTTCTTATTCGGCTCGAAAAGCTACCATGTCTCCGCTCCCGTCCTGAGCAAATAGCGGCTGTCAATATGATCTTGCGGACATTATATCACAGTTTCGGGGAGGTACAAACCTCCCCTTATCTAACCGCCTTGTTAAAAATTCTTTCATATCTCCCCACTTTTTGCTTAATCTAGTGCAAAAGCCCAGTCGAAAGGGCTTTTATCTTCAAAAGCAGTGCTTTTTCTTCACTTTCTATAGCTTTTTCATCATGTGATCTTTTCTTCCCCTTAAAGAGCGGGGCTTTTGCAAAAGCCCCGCTCTTTACATTTTGCGACGTTTCGGGTCAACTCACAAGTGCAAGGATATCCTCTCCGGACAGATACCTAGCGTCTACCGCTTTTGCAAGCCCATCTCCGAACACGCCTGGGAGTTCCACGCCGTTCGGATTCCTGCCAAGGCAATAGCATACAATTTCCACTGCCGTAACCATGTACTGCACCTCGCCAACCTTGATAAAATGCCCGACAAATGCCGCCCTCGTCTTCGGTCCTATCAAGCCATCCTCTTCCAGCCCTGCGCCCCAGTCGAGATTTGCCGCCCTCTGCAGACACCTGACCATATTGGCGGTTGTCTCCTTTCCCCTCACTCCATCAACGCTTATCTGATGCCCTGTGAAGTTCACAGAATGCTTCTGGCCAAGCCCTACAAGCCTTTTTACGCCTTGCAACGCCTCTATACTGTCAACAGTACCTCCGCCGCCCAAAAGCGCGTCTACGGCATTTCTGAACCGTTCCCACGTCCAATTAGGAGTCTCCCCAGGATTGTCAATGTACGGAGACGGGCAGTGCTTCGTTGTGATATCCCCATGCCTCAAAAGGTTGCTGGTAGGGATGCCGTACTCCGACATGATCCACGCCGCAAGCTTCACGCAGGCTTGCTGGGTGGTCTCCGTAAAGAACCACCGTCCGCTGCGCGAATAGCAAGCGCACTCAATGCCGATCGTATTAGCATTTCTGGCATATGGATGCTTATACGTGAATCCGCTGGATGCCCCAACGTGCCACAGCTTATCCGTCACCTTTGCCGCCTGGTAGCACCTCCCGTCTTTGCTTACGTAGAAGTGTCCCCCATATCCGCCGCCATACAAATCCGGATTCTCCCCATCTACTCCAAGGTAGTGTATCGCAAGGTATTCGTGACTATTGGCGTTATGCTCAGGGACTTCTCCTTCATTCACCTCGATGCGGTCGATAATATCCGGCTTCTCAACGCGGATGACCATCGCACCATCTCCCATGCTCTCCCCCTCCGTAGCGTCATACTTCGTCAATTCATGCTTGCCAATGATCCGCATGATTGCGTTTGAATACTCTGGGTCCGTGCAGTACCCCCTGCTCCTAACGCCCTCGATCAGCGTGTAAGGGTCATTAGTACCGAGCAAACCACGGTACTTGTAAGAACCGTTTTTCGAGTATTTCGCATCCCTCAAAAATTGGCAGAAATCCGCAAGCCCATCATAATAGGAATCATAAACCCTGAAATTGTCGTAGATGTAAGTCTTTTTACCGTTGTACCATTCAGGAGTTTTCTTTGTGTAAATCTCACCGTGCCAATGTTCGGAAGTCCACGTATCATTGAGCAATTCCGCTTTCATGCCTACCACATTGTAGATACCTTCCCGGGATAAATCCGTTTCTCCGTATCCCGTTTCCTGGCACGTCTGGGCAATCAGAACGGACGGAAGGTATCTGTACTCATTGGCGGCTCTCTGCGCGTCCTCCGCAATCAGGTTGATCCAATCTTGTTCTTTCATTTGCGCTCCTCCAAAACAAAAGGCGGGGACTCTCAGCCCCCACCGTCCGAATCTTCACCACCGCTGCCATCTCCCGAATCATTGCCGCCGCTGCCATCGTCTGCCTTGCCCTTGCCGGACTTCTCGTTCAGGAGATCAACCGCTTTCGACAGTACCGGGATCTCTATTCCTGCAAGCCCCGCATTCTCCACAAGCGATATGAGTTCATTCGTAACAAGAGCTATGATTACCGCATCCCGAAAATAATCGACCCCCAGCACTATGTCCACGTACTGGCCGGCAACCACGATGAAGAGCATGACGACTTTTTTTGCAACTCCAATCAGCCCCACATAGCTGCTGAGTGCGCCGTTTTCCGTCTTCTTTGACTTGTGAAAAACTCCGGCGACAATCATCCCCGTCATGTAATCCAGCACCATGAAGACGATAAGGGCTTTCAAGGCTGAGTCCCAGCCGCCAGCAAGCGCAACCAGCCACCCCCCAATAATGCCAATCCATGCAACAACAATGTTTTTCATTTATTCCGACCTCCTTTCTGCAGAAAGGTTATCATCTCCCGCCTTTCATTTCTTATGTTCCTACAGCATGTTTAATTCAAATGCATTTGCATATACGAAAATAATTTAATTTTCTTGATTTTTTCTATTGACATATTCCGTACAATGTGCTATATTATACTTGTAACAAGGGAACGGCAGGAAATTCAAGGAGGAAAACATGGAGAACAGCGAGATGACAAAATGGGATTTAAGAACAGTTTTAGAAATGGTCGTAACAATCCTTGAGACTAGCGAAACAAAAGAAGAGGCAATTGAAAAAATCAAAAGCCTCTCCATCATGAAAGAATAATAACAAATCCGGGGCGGCTACCTAAACATTCCTGCCGGCCGCCCCTTCCAAAACATCTTACGGCAGGGAGAAAGGAAAGTCAATCTGATATGTCGGAAGAGAAAAAGAAATTCGATCAAAAAGCCTACATTGCCGACTTCAACAAAAAGAACTATGACCGCATAGAACTCAAAGTCCCCAAAGGGATGAAAGCCAAGTGGCAGGAAATCGCCCGATCTGAGGGCGTGAGCCTGACGGAGTGCATAATGCGAAGGATGCAGGAAGCCTAACCCAAAAGTCTGCGCCGTTCCCTAAAAAGGGGCTGCCGTCTCCGGCAGTCCCTTTTCTTGCGTCCATATTGCGCTTACTGGCTCGCTACTTCCTTCCATCCATAAACGCCCGGCTCCCAAACATTGAAGCCTGAAGCGTCTACGTTTGTGCATTCCCACGTCTTTCCGTTGTGCGTCACCCTGTCGCCCAGCTCATAAGGATTCGTATCGCCTATCGGCTGTTTCCACTCGCCTACGGCCGTGCCATCCTGCCCCGGCAGGATTTCAGCATAAAGGTTTGCTGTCCCCTGCCCCGGAATCCAATCAATCTGAGATGTATGCAACTGCACAACCTTGTAAAGAGTGCCGTTATATCTGACCCTGTCTCCTTCTTTATAGACTTTTCCATTGCCGTCCCATTCATAAAAGAGCGCCGGACACCTAGCCGCCTGTGCGTCCGTGATGATGCCCTTCACTTTCTTAACGGCTTCAAGCCCGTCAAGTATCTGCTGCTTGTGCTTCACTCTGCTCATTCACAAACGCCTCCTCGTTCTTGCTGATAATCTCCATGATTTCTTCGTACTCACTCTTTGTCAGCGTTACTTCATCAGGATCTTCCTCCTGGAGTTCTCCCGGCCACCCATTCGTGAGGTTTACCCCGCTATACATGGACTTGAAAGAACCTACGGATATGCTAAAGCGGCCTCTGTCAGGGTTGCAGATAACGGCATCGCCTTTTTCATCCAGGCCGCAATATACGCAGAAATGGCTGTATTTCCACCAGACTATGGCCGGCCTGTCATACCTGAGCGTGTTGTCAACCAAGGCCGGATTGCTCCTGTCATCAAAAATGTGTATATCTAAGCCATGAGCATTGCCTACTCTTCTTAAATCTCCGACAGTACAGCCCATCAATCCGATATTGCACTCGGAGATAACCGTTTCTAAATCTACAGATTTGCCATAGTAGTCAAGGAGCATCTTCAAGCATGTGGCTCCGCAGTCATACTCTTTCGGCGATGTAACCGGCGTGACATCAAACATAACCCATCCCCCTTATCTTTTCGGATCCGCTTTTTTCGCGACGAGCGCGGGCGGATTGTCTATCGTGAACTTGCAATGCTCCGCCATCGCCTTGCCTTCTGGCGTGAGCGGCGGAAGCCCTTCCTTTGCAATGTCTGCGGCTTTACGCTCCTGGATCTGCTTCATGACGTTAAGAGACTTATTCATGCCTGACCTCCTTTAAAAGATATGACTAAATCTCAGCCCTGAACCAGTATCTAAATTCCCCATAAGCTCCTCAAGCTCCTCAAGCCGCATCATCTCCTCGCTCTTGTTACAAACATGGGGGACGTATTCAATCGTGTATTCGTCAACCTGTATCGTGCTCCATGTGAGGAACTGGGTCTGCTCGTCATACTCGATACCGTCCTTATCAAACTCCGGTCGGATGACTTTAATCCATCCGAGCCGTTTCCGTTCTTCCGGGTTTTCATCAAACCACGCTTTGACATTCAGTATGCATTTCCCCGTCCCTGTCACGCTGCCGTCATAGTCATCTTTCGGGCAATACTGATTTTCAAGGTTTTCATTTAATCTTTCGTATGTCCAATACATATGCCCCCTCCTTTATGCCGTGAAGTCTACATGTGTGTTCATCGCTCCCCAGACCTTCGCTCCGCCTATGTCCGTATAGAACACGTGCATCAGGTTCATTCCTACAGTGGGGTTTGGCGTGTTATTAGTTGCAAATTTCACGCCCTCAGGAAGGGTGAAGCTGATACTGTACGTCCCAGCATGACGGAACTGGAAGTCATACCAGCAGCCATAATTGTCTCCGTCCGTAATAGTCGGCAGGATGACCTCCGTGGGGCAGTCAACCATCTCTTCCAGCTCGTAGGTAATGTTCCTGGTCATCCCGGAGATTGTCAATTTTGAATGATTGTAATACACAAGAATCGGATCGCCGACCGTAACCGTAGCCGCCGAATAGACATTGCTGGCCAAGGTGTAATAGGTCTTTCCATCCTGAAATTCCGTATCGGTCGTGAGCGCGTAGCTGATCGACTGTTCATAATATGTTTCAGGCGTTACTGTCTCGCCGGTCACAACTTCCGCTGGCGCATACTCTCCGTCCGATTCGACATAATACGTTTTCCCGTCCTGGAACGTCTCGTCAGCCGTATGCGCATAGCTTACGGACTGCTCATAATATGCCGGCGGGACTACAGCGTTCGCCGTCACCTCCGCAAGCGTGTACACTCCGCCAGATTCCGTATAGTACTTCTTGCTAGACGAAAACGTCATGTCCGTCGTTCTTGTGTAAGTCCACGTAATATAATCATCAATCGGATAGAGATAGAACGTGGATCTGTAATCCATGTTCTTAATGGCAAGATCTGTCGCCTTGAAGACAAATGTCTCCGTG
Organism: Lachnospiraceae bacterium; assembly: GCA_030529705.1. GTDB lineage: Bacteria > Bacillota > Clostridia > Lachnospirales > Lachnospiraceae > Chordicoccus. The sequence continues at coordinate 31,570 of JAUMWM010000005.1, read as the reverse complement.
TCGCCATCTCCCCAATTCACAACTATCTTCTTAGATGACGCCGCGACCTCAAACCATACGGCAACGTCAACATAGGCATTCCCTGCTTGCGCAACGTACCCGGCGGCCCCGTCCACCTCCGTGCCATCCGTAACGACAACTCCGCTTTTTGCATAGATCCGGGCGAATACATACCAGCCAGTAACGGTAAGCCCAAACGCATCATAGTCCTGCAGATGGCTTTCATCCACGTACACAGGCGAACCATTCACTTCCAGGATGGATGCCATCAGCTCCGTGCTGTCAAGCGACACGACCCGGCCGAGCGCATCGCCGCACCTCTCCTCCACCTGTTCCACGAACTGGCCGAACTCCGTCTTTCCCATCTTTTCATCAATCGCACCGTATATGCCGCCGCTCTTTGCCAGATTGTTGCTCCCGATAATCGGGACGGCATCAACCTCCATGCTTTCAATAGCTTCCTGAGCCACCGCCCTGGCCTGCGCTAGCAACTCCTCCATCCTGGCGATGACGTTATCAAAATACGCCATCTCGCCCTCAGACGGATTAACCGTTGATGTCGGAAGAGCGGACCGCCTCAGCACTTCAAAGCGCATCATGTACCCACTCTCTCCGGCATCGCTCCCCCGGAAAAACACGACGCATTCAAAACTCCCCGGCTTTTCAAGCATTGTATCCGGCACAGGAATGACCGTTATTCCTTTTTCGCTGGTTCCCATGCTTAAAACCGCCTCATTGCACCCATGCCTGTTAAAATGCACTTCTACGACAGGCGGGAGATGAAGCCCCCATATACGCAGCTTCTGGCCGTAGTCATAGGCATAGATTTTTGATACACAGAAATGCTTTCCTTCCTGACAAATCACTTCAATCATAAATGCGACTCCTTCTTTTCATCATTCAAAGTTACTTACCGTGATATCAAACGTGTCTTCAAACGTCCTGCCGTCGTACGTTGAAACCCATTGAACGGGTATGTGAACCTGTTCCGACTGGGCAAGGGCAATTTCTGCGTTCAGCGTACTTATGTGGTATTTGTTGTTACTTGTATAGTCACCAACGAACCATTCGACTAAATAGTTGTCTCCTTCAAAGGTTACGTTTGACACTGTCATCGTGTCTCCGTCTCGACTCACGCGACAACTATAGAATTTGGCAAATTTGTTTGTGTCAAGAGTCCCACCAAGCTTGACCGTATTCCCGACGACCCCATACGGTAGCACGTAAACTAGAAACCCGCCTACAGACGGATAGGTTGATGCATTGGTGCCTAAACCTACCTCTACTATCCCCGGATATACTCCATCATACTGTGCCACCATATTCTTCATCGCCTGGACTCCGTACCATGTAAGAGGCGATTTCGCTATCGCCTCGTCAATCGCCAGCAGTATAGACCCGACCGCCGTAACGGTCACCGTTCCGCTGTTGGTGTAGCCCTGCAGTTCATGCACTTGCGTATGCTCCGTGATTTCTGCAATGGAGACCGGGAATCTCAGGTTGTTCATGTGCAGCGTCCCGTCCTGATATCTCGAATCCGTGAACAGGGACCCGTCCTTTTTTCTCAATCCAACCTCTATCCCGCTGTAGATCATCGTTTCGCCGTCAATATAACTCGTCTTCGTCGGCGGGGTGACAATCTCAATCGCCGACGGCACCGGCGTAACGACGGTGTTCCCGCTCCCGTCCTCACTCTCAATCTCCTCGTTCCCGGTTTGCGGGTTGGTGTTCACGGTTGGCCACGTCCCGCCGCTGCCACCTCCGCTTCCGCTCTCCTGGCTTGCGTAGCCCGACGCAATCGGTCCCTCTATAACCCCATCCTTTATCCTGTACTGGCTCCATGCCATGACCTGTCCGTAAGCCGATATGCTCGACGGCAAGCATACTATGTCGTTCGCCCCTCCCGTGTGGTGCAGGACGGCGCTGACTCCGTTTTTCGTCACCTCTGCCGTCACGACGCTGCCGCCATTCCCGTCTTCCACCTCGAAAATAGTGGCGTTGTTGCGCGGCACCTTGATATGGATGTTCCTGCCGCTTGCCAGGGCTACCTCATACACCGTCCCGCCGTTCCCATTGTCGTAATCAGCAGCAAGGTCAAGAGTCCCGGTCAATGTGCTTTCCGACCAAGGCGTGTTAACACTCGCCCTGTGATATCCCCTGATCAGGGCCTGCGCTATGATGATTCTTTCCAGCAAGTCGTCCGATATGAGCGTTCCCGCTACCGTCGCGCTTTCCGCAGTCAGATTCCCATCCGAGTCAACGATGAAGACATTGCCTATATTTATGCTCCCCCTCGCCATGTTCAGAACGCCGGTATCCAGATCCCACGAATTGTATCCTGACGCATCGGAGAGCGCGCCAGTCACGATAGTATCGGCCACCAGTCCCGCCGCAGTTCCAACCGTAGTCCATACCCAGTCCGTCCCGGCTGCGTTCCGTTGCTTTGAGATCATGAATCCCTGCGTCCCTATGGCCAAAGCCCCGTATAAGTCGCTCGTCGGGTCAAGATTTTCAAAGAGGATTGCAAGGTAGTCCATATGCTCCGCAATGTTATACTGCGCCCTGAGGGATGTCATAGCCCCATTCAGGAAGCCCTTGATTCTCTCCGCCATGACGGTCCCGTCTCCATGCAGGACGCTGTTCGCCCTCTCGGCCAGTGCGTCAATCCCGGAAATCCCCTTTCGGAGCTTGTCAAAGTACGTCTGCCTGTATGCCCCCAGCGTGACGGCTTCCACCCTCTTCTTTATGGAGTCATACGTCAGTTCCATGACCCTCGCATTCGTCGAATAGCCAAGATGGCTGTTGTAGCAGTGCACCGTGTCCCCGAGCGACACGGTTTCCAGCTTCGCAATATCCGCGTACTGCTCCATGTTCTGTAGGAGAATAAGATCCGCCTCAATCGTCACCAGCGGCCTGTCAATCCCCGCGTCATAATCTGCGTAGCATTTCGCAAGCAAGGCGGCGTCAAGCTGGGCTTGGGTGTCGCATACCGTCACGCCCGCTTCTGAGTCCCCTTCCGCTTCATCCTCCCGCATCTTTACATCGTCATACTGGATGGTTCGGGCGTACGTCTTCGCATAGGTGGCAATGAACGGAGAGTCCACGTACCCATGATTTGACATCTCATAGCCGTTGTACGCTTTCGGATAAATCCTCGTGACGATCTCCGACATATCCACGCTTACCGTCATTCCGTCCTTCGGGATGTTCTTTCCGTATCGGATCTCTACATTGTAATCGCTCCCCGCCCTGGCATTGATGACGATGTTGTAGTTATCAAAGATTGGCTCGCCGCCCCACCGATTCACGAAAGAATTGTCTTCGTCCCCCACAAGGGCTTCAAGCAAGTTCTTGTAGATGTAATACGCCGTCCGGCTCGTGAGGATGTCCGACTGCCCGCTATACTTCCCTGTGCAGAGGATATTTAGCGCCTGTTGGCCGTTCTTGTTCTCCGGGCGCACGTCCGTGAAAAACACCTCGTCCCGGCAGTCGTAAAAGATGGGATCCATGAGGCAGTAGACTCCCGAATCGGACTTTTCGGCTTTCCTTATCCGGAAAAGCTGATTCCCATTGAAGGACGGCATCTTGACCACCGCCTCTTCCGTCAAGTGCTTCCACCTCCCCAGCGTGTCGAGCGGATGCGAAAGAGTCGCCTCCCACATCCCGCCCAGAATGGCGTGCACGCTTGCAACGGACGGCATCAGCGTCATGTTCCCGTTTTTCGTATAGTCCGTATTTCCCGGATCGTATACCTGGATCATCTGCACCTCCAATTCGGTATGATCGTAACCCCTGAAGCAGAAGCCGAAATCGTATTCGCCCCCGGCACAAGGTACAGATCCTCGTAGTTCCCCGTCAGCCTCGTGTTCCGGAGCGTGTGATCCGCCTGTGTGTACGTAATCATCCGCTCCGTGTCAACCACCGTCGTGCCGTTCACCGTGAGCGTCGCCGTCTTTCCGTTCACCGTCAGCGTCCTTGTCCCCGATCCTGTCACGATATATATGGGATGGCATTCCTCGTACGCATTGGAAAGGATCCTCTCATTGCTGATCGCGTACTCTTCCGCCCCGTCCGCAACGTACATGTACGGATCACATGTGAAATGTGCCGTGAATGCCCCGTACCTCTTGATGATCCTCTCGTTTTCCTCTATCTGCACCTGGTAGACCTTATAGAAATAATCCTGATCGTCTACCTGCTCCAGCTTTCCCGAACCCGAAAGCCACTTCTTCACCTCCCGGTATTTTGCCGCCCACTGTGCCTCGGTTTCCCGGAAATTCATGGAAATATACAGTTCAATGGGCTGCAGGTATCGGTCACCGGTCAGAACACCGTCACGCCCGGCAACCCTCACCATTTCCACTTCCTCATTCGGCGCGGGGATGGCCGGACGTTTCATGACGTACACGCCGTGGCTCTTCCCCGTTTGGTTCTTATACCTGATGTCATACATACGCAAATGCCCCCGCTGCGAGTTTCTTGCTCTGCTGCGTAGTCGTGATGCCCTTGACTATCTTTTTCATGAACAGATCTGTTACGTCCCTTCCGTCCAGATAGAAACGGTTCTCGACAACTACCCGGTTCCTCATGCCGTCCGTCACAATACCTTCACTGCCCGTTCCGCCTGTTATTCCGGCAAATCTCACAGTTCCGGCGGCTATGTCGCGCCCGAATCCGTCAGCCGCTGCCGTTGCCAGCCTTTCCGCAGACGCGCCTACGGCCATCCGCCTTGATGCCAGCCCCTCGGCGAACATGTCCCCCATTTCCTCGCCCCACTTGTCATCACCGGCAAGGGGTCCCTTCTCAGGAGTGGAATGGTGGAGATACATCGCGACCGCGTTTGCAAGGCCCGACGTAATACCGGCTACATAGCTGTAAGTGGAACCCAGCCCGTCCGCGAAGTTATAGCCCATATCCTGGCCCCATGCGTAGGCGTTGGAATACGCCAGCTCATTCTCAGCCGCCCTGCTCAGGTTCGAAGCCGCAACAGCCGCAGCCCCTGCTCCGGAAGCAACTCCCGAAGAGTACGATTCGGCATCAATATTGCCGGAATTCTGGAAGTCACCACTTGCGTCAGCCGCAGCCCTTGCCCCGGCCTCCGCCGTTGTCAATGCGGCATTTGCCATATCGCCCTCGGCATCAGCGACCGCCTTGACCATCCCGTCTGTAGACTCCTGCGTCTGCTGCTCCATGCTTGCCATCTGGTCCGCATACTTGCGCTTGGCATCCTCAGCCGCCGCGAAGTTGGAAAGGATCTGCTCCGCAGAGCCGTCCTCCGCCTGGATGGCCGCAACGAACTGCGCCATATAAGCCGCCCCGTCCTCACCCATGTTGGCGATGGACTGGACGAAATTCATGCAGCTCTCACTCCCGCTGTTCATCGCGTACTGCATGGCGTATTCAATATTCGCCGCATAATCTGTAAGTACGCTCTGCTGGCTGATCAGCGCGTTATTCATGCTCTCAAGGGATACCTCGCTATTAAGCGCAAGTTCCTCGAACAGCCCGATCTGCTGGGATATTGATTGATACGCTTCATCACGCAATTGTTCAAGCGTTTTCTTTACCTGCGTGGCGGAGTCGTCAATTTCCCCTGCTGTCTCTGATGCCTCTCCAGACAGTGCATCCGTAGCCGCATTCATACCGTCAATGGAAGCCGATGCTTCATCCGTGGCATCTTTCGCGCCCATCACGCTCCCACCCAGCTCCTCGCACTTCTCTTTCAGCCTGTCAGAATATGCCAGCGCATCCTCGACCTTTCCCTTGTTCGCCTCGATGGCTTCATTTGCCTTCTTGACCTCCTCAGACGCACTGTCCTGTGCTATGCTGAAATCCGTTAGAATATCATTCACATTCTGCATCGTGCCGTTATACTCGATCACATTGTCATTCACAGCAGACAAAGCTTCCTGAAGCTCCCGCTCCGCCTTTATACGGTCCTCCTCCGTCGCGTTTCCGTCCTTCAGCACGTCATTGTACTTCTCCTGGGCTTTTGCAAGGTTCTCCGCCCTTTCCTCGCAGAGCCGGATGACCTCTGCCCTTTCCTTCTCTGTTTCCGTCAGGCCGTCCTCTATGTCTTCCAGAGCCATTTCAGCCTTGATCTGCTCCTTTGTGGCATCCACGACTTCCTGCATGACTTCGGCGTATGCTTCCTGATACGCCTTGACCATTGCCATTTGTTTGGCATTTTCCACGAAGGTGACGATCTCTTCGTTTGTCTTGTTCAGACTTCCGGTAGTGCTGTCGATCGCAAGCCCCAGTTCCGGATAAAGCGTATTCAGCTCTGACACGATGGCTTCCATACGCGCCTGTTGCTCCGCCGTCCTGTCCGTCTGGTTGTTCAGGACAACCAGTTCATCCGTCAGGCGGCTTGCAAGCGTGGATGAAGCCAGAGCGTCATCAATACTCGCCTTGGCACTGTCAAACGCATCCGCCAATTCATCCCCCGCTTCTTTCAGTGCCTCCCTGGCATTCTCAGAAGCATCCTTAGCACTATACAAGTCCCTCGTGAGATCCTGCAAGCCGTTATCCTGCGCATTTGCCGACATGACGGCAAGCGCGGTTATAAGCAGCCCCAGAGTCCCTACAATGGCCAAAATCGGGCAGGCATCCAGAGCCATGTTATACGCCCACTGCGCAATCGTCGCCCCCTCTGTCAGGGATGTTTCGATAGCAGTGGCTGCTGCATGAGCCGTTGCGGCTGCAGCTGCGGACTGACGCGCCATGGCTATCAATCCAAGATTTGCTTTTAATGCCAGTATTTTGGGAAAAGCAGTACCGACAAGCCCAATAAGAGTGCCTCCAATTGCAATTGTCTTCTTTTTCGAATCCGACAAGTTTCCAAACCATTCCCTCAGCCCTTTTATTGCCTTGGTCAGCTTTTCAATCGCCGGCATCATAGTATACAATGCTGTTCCTGCCAGATCCGATCCGGCCGCTTTAAGGTTATTCATGGCTACTTTTGTCTCGTCCCACGGGCTTATCGTAGCCTCGAATGTCTCTGTCACAACATCGCCATACTTCTTCATGGCATCGCTGGTGTTCCCCAGGCTGATCCTTCCGTCCCTCAGACCCCTTGTCATGACTAGCGCACCCTTTGATCCGAACACTTCCGTAGCAATCTGCAATGCTTCCGTTTCACTCTTCGCGTTGATAATCGCGTCCGATGCCTCAGCAAGCATACCACTCGCGTTTTTCCCTTCTTTCGTGGCGTTAATCACGCCTTTTCTGAGGGCAGCCATCACTCCGGAAGTATCTACGCCGTTCTTCTCGAATTCAGCTAACATCTTCGTTGAATCTTCCAGGGAAAAGCCAAGTTCCTGGAGCGTATCACCATTCTTGTCAAGCGTCCCCATAAGGGTGTCCATCGCTAGACCTGTGTCCTGCCCTACCTTCGTGAACATCCCGAGCATGTTGGCCGTGTCCTTTGTATCAATGTGGAATTTTTGCATGATCCGGTCAGAGCTGTTAACGGAATTGGTCACATCCGTTTTGTTTATTTTTGCGAACTTCAGGAAAATTTCAGACGTTTCCTCCAGGCCTTTCCCGGTCATCCCGAACCGCGTACTCACATCGCCAACGGCCTTCCCGACATCTTCCATCTCCACAGGCATGCTTCCGAAAACGCCATCCGCAACATCCTTGAACTTTTCCAGTTCCTCCCCGGTCGCTCCGGTCTTTACGGCAATCGTGTCATACCCTTTATCAAGTTCCACCGCCGCATTATACGCATTCTCTGAAAGCTTCCTCATGGCTTCTGATGCTTTTTCGCAGAACTCGACAAATATGCTGCTACCCGCGTAATTGTTGAAAGCCGTGTTTAAATCGCCAAGCCGCTGTGTGGTCTCATTCGTTTTCTTACCGAACCTGTCAATTGACGTGGCGCAGTTATCAGATGATTTTTCCGCTTCAGCCATATACCGGTCATTTTCCGCCAAAGCCTTCGACGCTTTCAGCACCTGTGTTTCAGCAGACGTGAGCTTGTTCTTCCATTCCTCTGTTCCCTGCTTCGCCCTTTCCTGAACTTCAAGGTTCTTCTGATGCGTTTTACGCATCTCCTCGACCGCTGCATTCTGCTTTTCGATTTCCTCCGTCGTGGCTGTACCGGACTTCTTCATCTCATCCAGGGATCTTTCAGCTTCATCCAGGCTTTTCTTATACTCAGCCACCTCTTTCTGTACACGATTGTACTCAGATTCGGAATGCCTCAGCCCTTCGCTGACTTTTTCCTGTTTTTCTCTGTACTTTTGAAGTGTCTGGTCGAGGATGTCATGCTTTTTCCTGAGCGTTTCAAGCGTGTTTGACTGTCCTGCTGTTTGTTCTTTGAGCAGGGTCATGGAAGACTTCATGGTGCTGATTTCCTTATTTACTCCGGAAACCGCACTCTTGAACTCTTTTTCGCCATTTAGCTTCAAAGTTGCTCCGATAGATCTGTTCTTAGACATATGACCCCCAAAAAACGACATAAAAACCGCCTGTTTCCAGGCGGTTTTGCTAATCGTTCATTATTCGTTATTTACTATTGTCGCATTTTCCTTTGCGAAATGCCACATTTCCGAATCTTTTTATACAATCGCAGTATCCATATGCGCATTCCACAGCGATAAAACACAAAGTACTTGGTATGATTCCAATTACTATCGGAGCCGGGTTCATTTCTACGAGCGAAATGACAATACATATTATCAAATAAGTGATGCTGAGTGGATGCCTCAACCACAAACGCAGGAATTTCTTCATGGTATCCACCTCCTTCCATGGCTTAAATATACCATTTCCCGGGTGGATTTTCAAGAAAATCTCACAGGTCAAGCACCGATTTTTCTTCTTCCGGTTCCGCATATATCATGCCCTTGATCCGCATGTTCCACTCGTGCCTGTAACGACTGAAAAGCTGCGACCATTTGCCATAATACATGTGTGCTACATCGTTTTCCTTAAGTCCCATCCTGAGACCAAAATACAGGATCTGAGCAAAGTCGAGAGTCACTTTTTCTTCTTTCGATACATCTTTTTCGTACCCTTCCGGCTTCTCTTCGGCTTGCTCATCGCCGATAAAAAACAGTTGGCATACTCCTCAAATGCCATCATGGCGAGTTCGTTCACTGTATAATCCTGCTGCCGCTTGATTTCCTTCTCAGTCGGCGGCGTAAGATCTTCCCCCACGATATCAATACCTTCCTCAATCATCCAGATGACAGATCTGCACGTCATCCCTACATCCGGAGTGATGTACTTGTCTTTCTTCGCATCCCTCGCCCCGTTTTCATCAAAGTAAGGCACCAGTCCCCTGATTCCGTATTCGTATCTAAGCAGATCCCCGTATTCTTTCTGGATTTTCTCCAGGACGACCATATCGCACTTATACGGGTAAGTTGTCCCGTTTATCTCGATCGTCGATAATTTGTTGTCCAGCATATAAGCCTCCATAATCCGGATAGCGGGCAGACTGGCCGCCCGTTATCCCGTCAGAACAATCAGCCGGAGACTGCCTCCGCAACCTTGACCCAGTTCGCCGCGTTCCAGGAACCGGCAGTCGTGACCGCCGTCACGCACCGGTAAAGGTCGTTGCTGTACGTCACGTAATCTCCCACAGCGTAAGTCCCGCTTGTGGAGAATGCCGAGAACGTCCCCAGAAGCCCCGCCCCGAACTTCGTTTCAAGCCATGAGATAGCCTCCGCCTCCGTGTCGCAGACCTGCGAATACTTCCACGTCCCGTTGTCAAGCGCAAACCCCTTCCCGGTGATGGACGGGGTCTTGTACGAAATACTGTCCCCCCTCGTTTCCAACGCGACCTCCGGTTCGAAAAATTTGCATTTCGGCAGGAAAAGGCCGACATATTTCCTCACGCCGTCAACCTTCTCGACCCCGATTGTCCCATAGCCGACCATGTTCGGCTCGTCATCCTTCCCATGGGTTACCCCGTTCGCATTTACCGTATGCCCGAACAGGGTGTTCTGGAAGCTCTGCGGGATCGTGGTGGTTTCCATCGTAATGTCCGCCTCGACGAATTCCTTATCGCTCTCCACCGTCATGTCATCGCCGTGGAGCGATCCCTCCGCCCACTTCGGCGTGATTGTCGTCCTGACCGCGTGGCCGACCGTTGCCAGCCCCGTGTAGGCATTGTCAATGATCTTCGCTACGTAAGTTTTCCTAAGCCCAATATATGCCATAATGTCAATCCTCTCTTTCTTCATCGTCATCGCATTCGAGGACGATGTGCCTGTGCATCCCTTCGATGCTGTTGTTTACCATGTCAGGGAACGTGAACCCCTGTGCTATCAGTGCATCCCTGAGCTGTTTCCGGGTGTCAAAATAATTTTCATTGGCCGGCAGAAACAAGTGTACCTGAATGGATGTAACCATGTCATGAGCAGTGTCATCTCCGTACAATGCGCCCCTTTCAGATACCGTGTTGTACGTGATCCACCTTTCCCGGTCATCTCCCGGATAAACATCCGGGCAGGAATATATGCCGATGCTGTCCGCTGCCGCATGTGCTTTCTCAAAAACGTTCATATCTGCAGCTCCTTTGTCTTTTCGTGGAACACATCCCACATAGCCTCCGCAACCGGCTCTTCCGATTCCTCGACCGCTGGCGATAAGACGGGTGTTGCTCCCTGATGGACTGTGCCATATTCCAGATAGCACATCTTCTCCATGTTCCGGACTCCTTTTTCGTCCTGCCCGGTCGGCCGGACCGTCAGCCTGTACCCGGATGCTCCGTACTTCTTGATCTTTGTGGGCTTGATCGACTTTGCCATGTCCCCAGAATCTTCGTGATCACTTGACCGTCTTCGGATGTTCTCTTCCAGAATCGGTGCTCCGGCCTTTATCATGTCCGGCGCAATCCGGTCAAAATCCAGAAGGCTGAGGTCTTTCAGGAAGCTGTCAAACCCTTCCAAATCAAGACTTGCCATGCTGCCTCCTTTTCCCGGTGAGCTGGATACGGTTCGACCGGTCCGCCTGAAACGTGCGCACGATGTCATATTCATCGCCTGTGGCCTCGTCGATAAAATACCCGGCCCCGTCATAAGCCGCCGCGTCAATCTCCACGACCACGTCCGCCGTATACCCCATCTGGTTAGCATGAATTTCGTCCTGCCTCGTCGCATCGCGCATATCTGCCGGGATGTTTTCAAGATACTGCTTGTTGTCCGTGATGAAGCCCGCCGCATCCTGCTCCCTGCTATTCATCACCGGCAGGGATATTGCTGTTGTCCACATCACCCACCTCCGTATTGTGACCATCATTTACGGATTCATGATTCTCATTTCCGGCAGTGTCCGGTTCCGAACTGCCGTCTTCAAAATCCGGCTCCAACATGAGTTTATGCAGCTTGTCCCTGTACATGCGGAGGTACTTGTCCGTATCCGTGCGGTCATTCCCCCTGTGCGCTTTCACGTAACAGGCAGCCGCAGTCAGAACCCTCGGGTTCGTGTCTTGCCCGAGATCCGTAAGCAGCCTTTTCGGAACGCCGGCCGTCTCCATCTCTTCGAGCGCGTCGCTGATAAGCTGTGAAAACTCCTCGTCGTATACCGTGATGGGCGCGGGAACGCCGCACCTCTGCTTGATCTGCTCTACCATGTGTTAATCCCCTTTAGCGGGGAGCATCCTGCACCCCGCCCGCAACTGCTTATTCCGTCTGGCACGTCAGGCCTGTCAGGCTGTATGTCGTCGATACCTGCTGTGCGCCGACATAGCTGACGAATTTGACTTTCTGTGTATCCTTGTCCGCAATGCGGAGGACAACATTCATATCCTCGTCCAGGTCGACCACGCGCCCGGATCCATTGAGCAGCGTGACCGTCGTCCTGGATGCCCCCTCCGGAGCGGTGACTTTCAGTGCAAGGAAGTTCCCGGACTGTAATTCCGTATCGCCTGAGAATCCCGTGTAGCCCGTCACATATTTCAGCGTTCCGGATATCACCTTTTCGGTCTCGTCAACCGTGATGCCGCTCTGCAGGTTCTTCACCTGTACGCCGAATACCGTGGTCCCGCCTTTTTCGGCTTTAGCGGCGGGACCCGTTATTCCCCCAGCGTTACCTCGATGTAGCCATTGACAAATGCGTCTCTGTCGATGACCTTGTAATCCGCCCTCATGTCAGCGCGGTACAGGCGGCCTCTCTGGGCGAACGCATTGTAAACGACTTTCCCCGTCCCGTCAGAGACAGAAGCTTCACTTGAAGCGAAAAGGTTCGTCTGCTGCCTGTCGAAGATGTGGAAGGCTTCTTTCAGGTCTCCCAGGGTGAACGGGATCCTCATGCCCGTCACTTCGTAGTAGCTCCCAATGCTCCCGACTACCGGTTCCGCAACGGCGGTATAAACGTAAGGAGATTCGGACGTTCCGGAACCCGTGCGTGTGTAGTACGTCTTTGCATCGTCAAGTTCCACGTCCTCCGTCTTTGTATAGACCGGAGCAGACGGGATGTCCGCATTCGGATATACCTCGACCGGAATGGTCGTTGCCCCGACACGCAGCTTGATGGCATTGTCTTCCGTCGGGTTCGGATTCAGGTACGGCCTGCCCATCTCGTCTTCCAGAGTGTCAAGGTAATCAAGCCCGTCATCGTTCGTCACGATCCTGACATTTGCCCTGTACGCTGATCCGAGTGTCACGTTGACTTCGTGCTTGATGCCGTTCACGCCTGTCAGCTCGGTCGCATCCTTCGACGCAATCAGCGCAAGAATCTTCTTCGTATCCGTGACCATGGACTCGCGCCCCACCCAGTTGACAATCACGCTTTCAATGCTTGCGTCAGAATCGTTGAGGAGATCGTTGGAAACCGGCAGATATCCGGCATAATCCTTGATCGTATATCCGATCTGTTCGAACTTCGGTTCTTCCATGGCCTGCACAAGACCGTTCTCATCCACTTCGGAGAACCCGGTAAGGTTCGTACGTGTCTGATAGACGCGGCTTCCCTTGTTCGTCTTCACAGGCTCGACCGTAACAAGGTTCCTCAGAGACCTGTGGTCTTCCTTGTACTGGTTGATCTTCGTCTGCACATCTTCAGGAACGGTATATCCGCCGTCTGCTCCGGACGCGCCGCCCTCCTGAATCATGTTGGTGACATGCAGATTGCGGACGGCATTTGCGAACTCATGCAGGGAGTCTTTCTCCCCTGCCGCTGCCTGCACGGCCATTCCTCCGGCGATTCTGTTTGCCGGGATAGTCGTGGAGTTGACAATATTGATTTCCTGATTCTCGTCCGTGTCCAGGTCTTTGAGGATGTTGAAGCTCCTCTGCATTTCCTCCAGCTCCGCCTTTGCCGCCTCCGCGGCATCCAGCTCTCCTTTTTCAACGAGTGCTTTCACCTCGCTTTTCTTCGCATTGATTTTGTTAAGCAGTTCAAGCAGTTTCTTGTTCATGGCATAACTCCTTTGTATTTTTATGTTCTTGTTACTCAGATTTCATAATGCCCCTAAGGGCAAAAATTGCGCCGGCGCAATTATTTTTGTCAGATGCCGTAATCATCCAGATCGGCCAGTAAAGCACGTTTCCGTTCTTCCCTGTCGTCCGCTTCCTGCATCTCAGCCTCTACCCGTTTCATGATGTCAGGGGTAAGCCTCACACCATAATCAACCGCATTCAGCATCAGCACATTCCCCTGCTGGACAGGCTGTTCAACGGAGTCAATCAGGCCGTACTCAATGCACTGGTTAGCAGTAAGCCACGTCTCCCTGTCCATCAGCTTCAGCAGCTTGTCCATATCCATGCCCGATTTGACGTGATACGCATTCGCAAGGGCCTCGTTCATCCGCCTCAGTTCGGATGATGTCTTGTCCATTTCGTGATAGTCCCCGCTTGCATAGCCTGATACGTTGTGCACCATCAGCATCCCGACCGGGCTGATGGACGACCTCCCGGCCATTGCGATCACGGAAGCGGCAGAACATGCCATCCCTTCCACGCTGATCCGCACGTTCGGGTTTTTGCTGAGTACGGAGTAAATCTCCTGCCCGGCCATCACGTGGCCACCTCCGGAATTGATATTGACGCGTATCTCCTCGCCGATCTCAGCCTCCGCGATAATGTCCGCCACATCCTTCGGGCAGATGTGCTCCCATCCAAGCCATTTGTATATTGCCGCCCATTCGTTGACGACGATATCGCCTTTAACGTTGATTACCTTCAACCGCTGCCTCCTTCCTGACCGCTGCCGGCCGTATTCCCATATTGCGTCCCGACCTGCGTGATCGGGATGAAGTTGCCGTTGCACATCAGGATGTCGCCGCCCTCCGCGTCCGGCTTTTCCAGGTATTCCCTGCACTCGTTCGGCTTATAGATGCCGTTCTGGACGGCCTCCGCAAATATGTCCATCTGGGTCTTGCTGTCCGTCCTGAGAATCGCTTTCTCGTTGAACTTGAAATAGAACCCCGCTTCCTGCTGTGCTTTGAGAAGGAGCTTGGCATTTATCTCCTCTTCGTACAGTTTCAGCCGGTACTGCATCGTGTCTACGAGGAATGACAGCTGCTGCTGTTCAGAATTGCTGTAGCTGCTCTTCTCGTAGTCGTTGATCTGGTTCGGCTTGATCCCGAACGCCGCCGCGATCTGCAACGCGCTATACTTCCTGAGTTCATAGAACTGGCTGTCCGTCAGTTTCGCGTTGAGCGGCGTGAGCTGCAGGCCGAGCGGGACGGGTATCACGCGCCCTGCCGCCTGCGGTCCGGTCAGCTTGTCCGCGAATTTCTTTTGCAGCATCTTCACCCTTGCGTCATCAACGTCGCTCGTGTACTGCATGGCCATGGATGCCGTCAGCCCGTTCTTGTACAGGTTCGACATGACTTCCTGTGACTCCCCGGCGGTCGCGATCGTGTCCGACAGGATTTTCCTGACCGGCTCTCCGGTGATGCCGTTCTTCGTGTACCAGGTCTTGAAGTGCATCACATCCTCTGAGTCGAAGATGTATGACCTGTGTGTCAGAGGATCCCGCCACTCGTACTTGATTGACCCTTCCTCGCCGAAAATCCCTTTGTCGTCAATCCAGATTGTCACGTCATTCGGGTTCATGGAGTAAAGCCCCAGGAACTCGATACGGCCCGTATAGCCTTTCTCCACCACCAGCCTGTTATGGATCAGGATGAAGCCATTGCCGAAGTGCTGCGTGTTGAACTCCGTAACCGTGAGCAGCGTCGTGGGTGTCATGTACGGGTTAGGCCGCACCGTCAGGAGCCTATCAGCGTCCGTGGATTCCGCCCGTATGCGCCCTTTCTCCGTCTTCTGGTAGTAATGGATGGGTAACTTCCCCATCGTCTCAGAAAGCATTTTAAGGCACGTGAAGTACGTAGCCTCATTGATCGCCTCCGTCTTTTTCGGGTCTATGCCCAGCCATGCAAGCAGTTTTTCTTCATTCAGGGAAACCTGCTCCCGGTTTTCGGCGGGATTCTTATTCCTGATCTGCTTCTTCCTGCCCTTCTTGTCCTTCTTGCTCATAGTTACCATTCCTCCGACAACCACTTGTCAATCGCTTCCAGTACGCCATCGCCGAACGTGTGGTACAAGGCCAGCTTGAAGCCGCACAGAGAAGCGTCAACCGGGTCTATCCGTTTCGTGGTTTTGTCCTTGTCAATCTTAATCAGTCCTTCTTTCTGCCGGACTACGGCGTTTCCCATGCTGTAGTCAAGCAATGGGTTCGTTACGTGGAGCACATTGCCTTCATAGACCTGTTCCCTGAATCCCTGCGTTGCTTCATTCAGGCTCTTGTGCGACTGGTACACCTCTTCTACCTGATACCCTTCGTCGCTCAGGTTCAGCATCAGCAGCGACGCATTCGCCGGGTCGAAACACAGGCACTGGATTTCCAGGCCGTGCCGCTTGCAGAAGCCCAGGACGTACCGCATGACCTGGTTCTGGTCAACGACCTGCGTGTCCGTCACAGTCAGGAAGCCCATGCGCTCCCATGCGTCATACGGCTGCTTGTCCTTCACCACATGTTCCATCAGCTTCTCCCTGGATGGTATGAAGCTGTGGACAAACAGCAGGTATTTGACG
This sequence comes from Lachnospiraceae bacterium, assembly GCA_030529705.1. Taxonomy (GTDB): domain Bacteria; phylum Bacillota; class Clostridia; order Lachnospirales; family Lachnospiraceae; genus Chordicoccus. The sequence goes on along the minus strand of JAUMWM010000005.1, from coordinate 15,575 downwards.
GTATCCCCGTCCTTGAACGGAATGACAAACGCGACACTCGTAAGGTCCAGCTTAGCCGACACGTCAAACCCGACATATACCGGCCGGCCTTTCAGGTCTATGGGGATGTCTTCCGGCCGGATTTCGCAAGCTTTCCACTTGCCCATGTCCATGTAACCAAATTCCCGCATCTGAACCCAGACGTTCATCATCTTCGTCAGGAATGTAGATAATTTTTCCGGCACTCTGGATGCTTGCAGGAACGCGGACCTTATTTTCTGCCGTCCATCCGCATAGGACATGCGGATCGGGTTCGCCATCCACCAATAACGCTCATTGGCAAGCTTCTTCATGTCGTCCGCCACCTTCCTGTCAACTTCCAGGATATCTATCAGGTATTCGTCATCGCCGGTCGCTGTATCCGGGTTCAGAATGTCCGAGCAGTCCCTGTATTCCACCGTATAGCATGGATATGACAGGTCTATTCCGGCGGTCGTAATGATAATCATTGTAGGGTCTTTCGAGTTTGCCCCAAGAAACAGATCCAAATATTCATCCGTCGGATGCTGGTGGTATTCGTCAATGCACAGGGCGGCCGGGTTTGTCCCGTCGCCTGACTTCTTGTCATCCTTAGACAGGGTTTTCAGAAACGATCCCGTCTTTGTGTGCGTGATCTTCGTTCCCGTCGCCCTGAATTTTGTTTTCAGCGGACTTTTGCCCAGCATCAGAACGCACTCGTTGTATATGAGCTGTGACTGTTCCCTTTTTACGCCAGTCGTATAGGCCTCATACACCTCCCCGTTCCTGGTGGCTGACACGCTGATTTCATAAAGCATGACCCCGGCGATCATTTGTGATTTCGCGTTCTTGCGCCCTACTTCGACAAATACCTTGTGGAAGCGCTTGTGCCCGGTATCTTTCATGCGCCAGCCGTACAGCTGGCACAGCACGAATTTCTGCCATGGTGTCAAAATGATCGGCTTTCCGGCCAGGTCGCCTTTGCTGTGGTAAAGGTATTTGAACCACTCCACTATCCTCCGGGCTTCCGTCTCGTTCCACTCATAATCTGTCTTTCCCTTCCCGGCTTTTTCAATATCATCCAGGAAGCGCCGGCAGGCCCATTTGTGTTTCTCGCAGGATATATAATCCTCGTTTTCCGATACGCGGACATCATTCAGGCATTTCCTGCTGTATTCGGTCAGCTCCTGTAAAATCGGCACGTCATATCACTCCGAATATGCTCTCCATCTCGCTCTCTTTTTCCTTTGTTTTCGCCGCTGCCGCTTTCAGCCTTGAACCTACGGACATCCCGCACAAGTCCGCGAACCTGCGCATCTCCTGCGCATACTTTGCCTGAATGTTTATATACGGGCTGACCGCTGCCGTACCGTTCTCCTCGTCCACGAATACCAGCGGATTGTTTTCGAGTTCCTCAGTCGCTTTCCGGTAGTTGGCGAAGGCCATGCAGTAACCCGCTATGTTCGCCATATCAAGATTGCCCACCACATCTATCTCCAGGAGCTGCGGAACGACCCGCTTCCACTCCTTCCTTGCGACCTTGTTCTTCATCCATGCCGGCGGACGGATTATCTGGTCACTCGCAGTCTTGACCAGCTCCTCCTCCGCCTGTCGCTGCTGTACGACGGCAACATTCAGGTTCCCTTTCTGCAGCGCGAGCGGTTTCCTTGCACTTCCTTTCATGCCGTCCTCCTTTCGTCAATCTCGCACCGTTTGTGCTTATTATCTGACTACTCGAACCATTTCTCCCTTATGTCGAAAAAGTTTCATTTAGAATTTTGCGTGAGAAAGCTTACCTAGCGCGGTCGGAGAGTCCTTACTAATACTTTTCAGATCCCCCCTACCCTCACATTTTCCCGAAATTCCGCGAGAATCCTCGTCAAATTTTCAATCATTTTCTGCTTATTTCGCTTATATTCTGTCTCAATTTTGCTGTGAGTCGCCGCGTTCAGGCTCATTAAATTGCGCATGTCTACCCTCTTTGACCAATCATCCCGGAGAGGGACTATGTGGTGAACCGTGTCGGCCGCAACCACCTCTCCTGTCGTCATGTACTCATACACGTCCATGCCGTCCAGTTCCAGCACCCTCTCCTTCGTCCGTCTCCATTCTGCGGAATCATAAAAGCGCTTGCTTTCCTTGTCCCGCTTGAATCTGTCATACTCTCTGTTGCTTTCCCTTACCCTGCACGGACACTTCTGCCCGGTGAGAAGCCTCCCCCCGCACCTGCTGCACCTCTTGTAGATCGGCATATGTTCTCTCCGTCACTCTGGCCGCCAATAGCCATACCCTTGCATGTCAGTTTAAAACACCAGAACCCCGATTTATTATGCTCTTTCGTTCGCCAGCGTCGTCATATCAAGCTTTTGTGCGACAAGGCGAATGAATTTCAAGCGGTACTCATAGAACGCCCACCGACCAAGATACGTCTCACCCATTCGCTCCCACGGCTTTGCGCATTCCAGACTTTCACAGATCTTTGAAAGCATCAACTTCCGTGCGGACTCACTATCCGCCGGAAGTCTCAGCTTTTCCTTTGCGTACTCAACCGCTTCATCCGCCTTAACGTCGAACAAGGTCATAGTCCCCGCCTTTTTCTTCTTTCCCCGATTATCCGAATCCCTCAGAATCGCCTTGACGACTTCTTTCTGCAGTCTATCCACTTTTTCCACAGCAACTCCTCCACCTTGCGCCTTACCGCTTGCGCCTCAGCCGCCTCATAATCCACCAACAAACCATCCCAAACGCTAACACGAAAAGCATCGCCGCTATCACCACTACCGCCATCAATGGTATAGCAAGCAGCACAAGCGCAATGATCTTTATCACTCCCATAATCAGCTCCATATCCATGCTTTACCACTCCTCCTGATAGTTCCTCCCATACCGCTCCGTCCACCGCTGCCGGACGGCAGAGCCATATTGTACCCTGTGTGCGTCCTCCCACGCTCTCTGGGCGATTGCGCACAGTATCCGTCTCAGGCCGTTGTCCCTATGGACTGCCCGATGATGCTCCCGGCAGAGCCTCACCGTCAAGCCGTCCGCTTCGGACTTGTCCCGCCGTCCCTGGCCGAACATGACATGATGTGTCTCCATGCCACTCTTGACTGCATAGTTGTCATTCAGGGTCATGCACAGATAGCACCGATCAGCATACTCCTCTTTGTGCAGGATGCTCTTTCCGTGCTTTTTCCGTTTCTTGCTCATTCATCCCCTCCAAGCTCCGTGAGGTTATATTCTCTATCAGCTATTTCCGCACGGATTTTTAAATATTCCTCCCGATCATGCTTTCTCCCCGCCTCATAGGCACGAATCAGGACGTTGCGAAGGTTGTTCCGCTGCCTCACCTGAGCATCCTTGCACAGCGCCCTAATCCCCTCTATCTGCACCTGTGTAATGGCATAGTTCACGCCAATCATATCGTCCAGCACTTCATTCACTGAGTTGTAATGCACCACCTCTGTTAATCCTCCTTTTGACTTCCGTCATTGGCCGTTCTTTTGTCGGCACGAATGCGTAATCTGGATTTGTTGTCATTTCACACGGTCCCCATACATCAAGTTCAAATTTGCAACTCTTTTTGTTGCATTCTTTGTTTTTGTCTGGGTCACAAGGATAGAACTTCTTCTTTGTCTCGCTCTCCATTTCTCCCCGACTACTCTCCTTTCTCGTAGACCAGCACGCAGTCTGACTGGCTTGCCAGGTAGACCTTTCCATCCTCGGCGGTGACCTGCACCTGTACGCCCTCGTCAAAGTCCGTCCATGATTTGACCTTCACTTTGATGACCTCGTCTCCAAGGTCGATGTAGGCCGTGTCGAACCTGAAATTCATGTCAACGACCTGGTAATTGTTCGGTTCAATCTCACAGC
>JAUMWM010000005.1:0-11608 GCA_030529705.1 Lachnospiraceae bacterium | reverse complement strand
CACAGCCACCAAGACCAACCATAGCAGCACGGCAACAAATGCAACCGCTGCCCCATCCAAGTAATCAACCATCCCGCCTCCCCCTTTTCTTCCTCGTTTCCGCATGGTGCTTTGCGTCATACCTCAGGTGGCAAGGCGCACACAAAGCCCTGAGGTTTTCCGGCCGCACGTCTTCCGGCACGTGGTTCAAATGCGCCACCGTCAATGTTCGCCTGTGCGTGTCGAACATCTCCCCCGGTCTTCTGCACTGCTTCCCGCATTCCTGACACTTCCACCCAACGGATTCTTTTACCGCAAATGCAATATCCTTCCAGTTCGCAGGATACCGCTCTTTCTGCATCGGCATACTCAACACCGCCTCACGCTCTTTTTCCCGCCGTCCGCACGGATCAGCCTATACTCCCGCCGCGGAAACCCATTGTAAGGATTCACAGTCTCCTTCAGACTCGACTTGTCAAGGATCCAGCCCTTCGGCACTTTCACCTCGCGCCCCTCGAACGTCTTCCACCTGGAGTACCGCTTCACCTCTGGCGGCGGCAACGGCATGTTCCTTGATGCGGAACAGTGGCTTTCAAGCACCTCATGCCCCGAATCCTTGCTAGACTCCGGAGTCTTCGAGATGTACTCCGCCAGCTTCTCCACGTCTTCTCTCAGGTATTCCCCCACCACCTTTCCCTTTTCCATCTCTTTCCGCCAAATCGTCTGAATCAGCTTCAGTGCGGACATCATCGGTAACGGTTGCCCCTTCCTGTCCCGGAACGGCTCTCCGTTCTCGTCTGCCTGTGGAAGTTCCTTCACGATAGCGTGGATGTGGTACGCCCCCTTTGTCCCCTTCTCGCAGTTCCGAATCCACCGCAATTCTCCCCCACGCTTTTTGTACTCCTTTCTCACCTTTCCCATCAGCTTACGCCAATCTTTCTTGCACTCCGTCATATCTGCCGGCCTTCTGTCCTTCGGGTACGTCAGAGTCAGATAGCAGTCGTTCTCGTCAAAGTACATCTCCGTCTGCATCCGTCTCTGCCTCGCCATCCGCCTGTGATTGTTCCGCTTCACCGCCTCAGGCGTGGGCTTCTCTTTCTTCTCCCTCTTCCCTGGTGGCGGAAGCCTGAAGGTGTGGCGCTCTTCCACTTCCCTCACCCTTCCTAAATCCCACACCCTCTTTTCGTACCCCATGGCCGCCCCCTTCAGTATCTGACCTTACTCTGACCTAGATTTAATATCCTAATCAAGTTTAAAAAACGGCTTCAAGGCCCGCCGTCTGCCTGTTGGAAATGCGGACAAAGCCTTTCGCCTGTCCGCCTCCGTCCTATTTTTAATACTTTCCCTCTTTTGCCAGATGCGGCCGCTGCCGGATCCGGCTATCTTCCTATATCAATCATATCGCCGCTTCTCCTCTCTTACCTCGAAATGAAACAATATCCGCTTTCTCTTGTTTTCCCGAAGAATCCGGAAGCGCAAGGCCGCCCTGAACTTCGGCGACTCATTGAGCAAGTCCTGCTCAAGCATTCCTACGACCTTCCGAAACTCCTCTACCGTCCTGTCCGCTTTCAGCTTATTACAGCCCACGCACGAACAAACCATGTTTTCCCTGCAATCAGGACCTCCCCTCGACAACGGTATCTTGTGATCCACCGTCACCTCGCCCAGCCCTATCTTCATCCCGCAGTACGCGCACTTTCTACACTCGCGCTCCCACAGTTCCCTCCGCGTTTCCTTCCCGATCTGCCGGCGCTTGACGCTCATGGCGCACCTCCCGCTTCCGGCGCGATCATGCCCTTCTTAAAAAGGTCCCTTACCTCTTCCTTCTGGATGCCCAGCGTGGCGGCAATCTTTTCAAGGCTCTCTTCCTTTATTTTTTTCGTACCTCTCCGCCAGTCCCCAATCACGCTCTTGCTAACGCCGATGCGATCTGCAAGCGTTATCTGGTTGAGGTCATGCGCCTTCATGTAGTCGTCAAGGGCTTTCCCAAGGTACGTCTTCGGCGGCCTCATTCTCCGTCCGTACCCCGTCTCTTTCCTTGTCTTCAAGGTCTCCACGCTCCCAACGGTGCATCCGACAATGAGCTGGGACCTTTTCCCCGGTTCAAACCGCTTGCACCCAATCACTCCGCATCCCCTTCTATGGCCGGTTATCGTGAGGTAATCGCAACAGTGCGTCCTTCCCACCATCCCCCTGTACTTGCATTCGGCGCACCGGGCGAAATAAATCTTTTCTATCTCTTCCTGGGTCATCTGCCCCCATTGCCTTGCGTCCATGGATGCAACCTCCGCTCCAATCCCCCTCATGCTCCGCCTCCGTCATACAGCGCTGGCCAGAGCGTATGGCTCTCAATCATCCTTATGACGCTTTCCGTATGGCCGCCATTCAGGTTGACCCTCGCCACAGCAAATGCCATCCTGTTGTTGTACCAGCAGACGGCATTGTAAAAAATCCCTTCAATCATCCCGCCGCCCTCAAATGGTCCTTCCGGCAGTTCCTCTCCATGATCGCTGTCAATAAGCGCAGGGGCCACGATTTCGGAATGCCTCTCATTAACGACAGTTGCCTGTCCGCTCTTAACGCCCTGATATACCCTGAGGAAACATGTCTCATGCTCAACCACCACTGGGGTCTTTTCCATTTGCAAATGGCAGCTCGTCGCCACATCCATCGCAGTCATCGCTTCTGCATCGTATATTTCAATCTGGTTGCCGCCCTTACCCGCGACATATACCTCTTCATCGGATGGGAGTTCTCCGACAAGGGATATCAAATCTCCCATCGTCTCCTTCGGCATCTCCCCTTTGAAAAAGTAAGCCGCCCACGATGCTCCGCAAATGGAATATCCCTTGCCATCGTTGCGGACTCGCAGGCCGCCGCCCTTATAGCTTGACTGCATAAGCCTTTTCAAGCCTGACCTCGTTAAAAACATTTCCCTCCTTTCCCCTGCCGCCATCGTGAGAAAACTGGCGGCAGGGCATTTGATTTGAACATTTATGAACAAGCATTTGGAATAATGCCCATTTGCTAAAATTCACTGACCGCTGCCAAGACCGCATATAATATCACGCTCCACGCATCGGCCATAACTACCGCCATCACCAGCACAATCACTCTCTCCATGGCCGCCCCCTATGCGTAGATGCACAGCAAGAACGGCTCATCATCCGCGCCCGGCTTTGCCTCGCTCAGCCAGTGGGCGTACATCCGGATATCCTCACGCAGTTTCTCGATATCGTCCATCCTCATGTAGATTCCAGTGTAATAAGCCCCATCATAGACCTTCGCGAGATACTTCGGACGCTGGATAGCATCCGGATCCTTATAGACAGCCACAAAGGGCTTCTTGCATTTGCCCCATGCGCTTTGGTGCATCTCACCAAATGACCTAATCTCCATCTCAGCTATTCCCATCTTTCATTACTCCATGTCATGCCCTACCAGGAAATCAAGATATCCAGTCAGTTCAACCGCTGCCGCATACGCTTCGTCCCATTTCCTATAATCCACTTTGGACGATATTTCCCTTATGCAGTACCGCACTTCCGAGATCGTATTATGGATTTTCCCGACAATGGTCATCTCTTCATCGCCGTCTTCATCCTCTTCATCTGCTGGGTTTCCGTCTTCATCAACGATGGTTTCCTTTGCGAATTGCGCCGGCGCAATTCCCTCGGCCTCCGATTCTTCCACATCTTCCACGTTCTCAGGGAACGGAAAGTCATCCGTCAGACTTCCTGAGGATTCCTCTTTCTTGGCGGTATCGGAAGGATCTTCTGCCACTGGCGGCGGGGCGGCGGATTCAGTTTCTTCATCTGCATAATCAGAGGCTTCGTGTATGCCGCCAGCCGCTGCCGGCCTCTCTTCTTTGCTTCCTTCCGCTCCTTCAATTCCGTCTTCACCTGTTCCGTCATGCGGTCCGCCGCTTCCAAAATCCCCTTCTCCATCGTCTTCAGGATTTCCTCTTCCTTCGTTGCTTCCGCTTTCGCTTTCGCCTGCACCGCCCTGAGGTACTTCGCAATTTTCCGCTCCACTTCCTTCGGAAGTTCCTTCGGGATTCCCTTCGATCCCATCGCCAGTTCTATCTCCGTCTCCGTCAGCCCAGCTTTCCGGTAGACTCCCATCAGTTCCAATCTCTCCGTTATGACCTCCATCTACTTTCTCTCTCCTTTCGTCATCCATTCCCCGGCTCTCTTCCACTTCTCCAAAGCTTCCCGCCGGGCTTTCCGCTCCTGCTTCTTCCGCAGCATTTTCGACCGCTGCATCTCCGTCAGTTCCCTCTTCTTCATCGTTTTTAGCAGCCCCAAAAACCTCATTCGAGTCGTCCTCGTCAAGCTTCGGCAGTTCGACCTTTCCCGTCGCCTCGAAAAACTCCGACCATTCCACCGTCTCCGGCTTCTTTCCCGCCGCCTTGTACTTGATGTAGTCCTCGTACATCATGAGCATCATGCCGTTCTTGCGGTACGACCTGTTCCCCGACGGGTTCACCTTCTCGATAAGCCCGGCCTGGTCGGTCGGCCGGAACATCATCCAGCTTACGATCTCGGTATGGAGAATCGGGTTGTCCGCAAGGAACAGCCTGACAATCTGCTCGAATCCGCTCCCCGCCATCGGCTCTTCCTTTTCAAGCCGCTTCAATTCCCGAATCGCTTCCCTCTGCGTCTCGGGCCGCACCATCTCCCGATCTTCCACGGAGATTGTCAGCATCTCCGCAAGCTGTGAAAAGTTCATATTTGCGTATTTAGGGTCAATCTGCATGGAGTATCCGTCCAACGAAAACTCCCTGTTAATGGCCATCCATCTGGATGTCGTGGACGGCTTCAAGCCGTGCACCTTTTCGGCAAATTCCGCCACGCTCTTGTACCCCTCGGCCTCGTATGCCCTTGACTCTTCCATCTTCCTGAGGACGTATCCGACCCGGATGAATCCCTCCCTCACGTTGTCAAGTTCGCGCCGGAGCTGCTCTTTCTGCTCCATCCACTCGCTGAGCGTAATCTGGTGATATCCTTCCATCATTCCTCCTTATATTGCTTCTACAAGGTCGGCTTCCAGGACGTCCGCCAAAAGCTGGCCTGCAAGCAATCCGCGTCTCACGGTTTCTTTTTTCTCGCGCAGTTCCTTGTATTCTGCAATGCGGATCTGTCTGCTGCGTTCAGCCGCTGCCTTGTCCTCTTCGCTTATCCGCTTCCTAACTACTTTTTGCCATTCCCGGATGAAAGGCATGTAGGCATCCACATCCTCTTTTATCTGCCTGTTCCCCGTAGTCCTTTGCTGCCGGACCGTCCCACCCGGCTCTATCTCCAACGTATACCACGGTACTTCTATCCGCTCCGTCTTCCGAAGGAACACAAGATATGTCACATGCGTTCGGATGCGCTCGAAATACCTGTCAGTCGTATCGACGCAATGCCCCAAAGCCCTGCCCTCGTTCAGGATATCCATGATTCTTTCCGGCACGACTATGGCAAATTTTCCGGATTCATATGCATATTTGGCATGTATCTCGCTCAGGATTCCCGGAATTTCCGGGAACTTCTCTTTTACTTCGTTTTCTTTATTTTCAAGTTCTTTCGTGTGGGCAAACCTCACGCATTCGTTATGAGCCGCTTCCAAATCCTTCGGCTTGTAGAAAACAGGGGATGCAAGGTTCAGGTTCTGCAGTCTTGCCATATTGATGTAGTCGGTATACGTATTAAGCACAACGCCTATTCCATACCCCATCCGTTCGGACTGCTTTTCAAGATAGTGCCGACAGGCGGCAGGCGAATTGACGTATTTCAGAAGCGTCCCGAACCCGCCTGACATGTTCGGTTCAATGTTTTTCTCCCCGAACCATTTCAAATCCTCGGCAGATACCTTCTTTCCAGTCTCCTCTTCATACCTCAGCCATTCCAGTTCGACATAAGAGCCGTTCATTTGCCGAAGTCTGAAGCACCGCTGGCGGTTTATTCCCAGGTATTCCGCAAGATCCTCGGCATTGTCATCCACCCCGATCATGTACCCATAGGTCTTTTCTATTACGTCCTTTGCCAGCCGTTCGTATCCCCCTTTTATCAGATACTCCAATCCCGGCTCTTCATGGTGGATGACTACCTTGTTTGCATTGACATACCATCCCTTTTCAGCCAGCGCCCTCAGGCATCTCTCCTGCTGGTCCGTCATGACTTCTTCTGCTCCGCCAAAGTCCGGATATATATAACCCCGCCCCGGCCCTCTCAGCTTCCCGAAGTCCTTCTTGTCCGACCATCCGCTTCCGTTCGCATAATACAAGGTTCCGCACAACGACCATCCCGGCACTATCGCAAGGTTTCGGTCTTTCAGGGTGAGAACCCATCCGTTCTCCCAGTCCCCATAGGCTTCCATATGCCTGTAGTACCATTCGCCCAGCTTATTGCTCGCCTGGAAGAGGTAAACGCCGACCATCTCCGGAGTGTGGCTGTTCCGCACCTTGATTTCCGCTCCGCAGTGCGGACACTTTATAAGCCTGCTCTGCCTGTACTTTTTCCCCCTTTCCCATTCCTGCCCGCATTCCGTGCAGACATAAGATATCTTCTCGTTGCCTTTGATTCCTGAGACCGACAGGAGCGCATACGGCTTGAAGACAAGGCTTTTCACCCACTCAATGAAGCCCTTTGGCGGCTCTTTCATGCTCTCGCGTATCTTCATTTGCAACCGCTGCCATTTCCGCGCCTTCCGGTCATAATATGCGCGGGATGACGCTTGTTGCTCGAAGAACTCCAAATATGTCCCAAGTGCTTTGTACACCGTCGAGTTTGAATCCTCGTACCAGTGCCAGTCGGCTGTCTGCATATACCACGAGCCCGAGTACATCCTCACCCTGGGCGGAAGCGCAACGGCTTTCTGGATTATGTTTTCCAGCGTTATCCTCGACCACGCATCACCCATCAGATGCCCCTTGAACTCGCTCGTTACCGGATCGGCAAAATACCGCGCCACCACCTCCCCATTCAAGGACACGTCCACGTTCAGCATGTCGTATCCTTTGGAGCAGTAAAAGCTCCTGGCATATGCCACGCATCCCGGCAGTCCGTCATCCACCGGCACGGGTTCAAGCGCATCCGCTTCACTCCTCCTTATCATCCCGCACCTCCGTACCTTCCACGCCGTACCACACGCCGGATTTGAACACCACGTCATCTATCTCAAAGCAGTTCGACTCCACCACCTTCCTGCTTCCGGCCCCGGTTCTAAGGAGCGCTATCACGTCCCCTTTGTTCCCTTTCGCTATGGGGCATTCCCCTACCGCTATGGCGAAATGGTTACGATTCGCCACGGCTGGCCGATTGACCGTCACGTGAGATCCATAATCCATATCCGGATGGGATATGATGTAAAGCGACGCGGCACACACGAACTCAGGAAGACTCAGCCGCCTTACAAGCCTTATCTTCTGCGCCGACACCTTCGAGTCCCTTGCATCCTCGTCTATGTCCCCGTCAATCTCCACCAGCCAGCACTGCGAGTTGGCAAAATTCGGATAGTAACTCAGGCAGTCCAGCGGGTTCTTTGCGGCGTGGAAGCCGTTCGCGATGCAATTCGCCTCCCTCTCCATCTCCTCGTACCACACGCCTGGCTTGTATTGGAACGTCCCCCGCCCCATCGTGCAGGTGAGGTCCTTATTGAACATCTTGTATGCCTTTTCCATATTTAGCCCTCCGCATAATACGCACGAATAAGCTTCTTTGCCGTCCCGATTCCGGGCATCCCAATTTTCGTGTATTTCAAATGCTCCCGCTGCATATTCAGCTTGCTCAACTGGGCATCTGACACCGCCTTATCCATGGATTTGATAATGTCCGAATCAAGCGGCTCCGCATGGGTTATGGCAAATGCCGCCAGCTTTCCCACGCACCCCTTGAAACTCTTTTTCGGGTTCATCACCTGATTGGCAACCTCTTCGTTCTCCATCACAAGAGACCTGATGTAATCAGCCCAGTCCCCCATGATCTCCTCGGCGCCAAGGTCATCCGCCTCAATATCAATCCTTGCCATCGCCGCGTCCATGGCATCCTCACAGAGCCAATCCGACTCACCCTCGGCGTACATGTCCGCAAGATCCCCCAGCCCATTCTCATTAGCCAAATCACGCAAGCCGTCCACATCTCCGGAGTTCATAAGCTCCTCGGCTTTCGCGTTCAGTTCTTCAAGGCTGAGTTTCCCAAATGAATCGTACATAATCCTCCCTTCCTGGCCCTCCGGCCGCTTATCAACTCATGCCGATACGTTAATGCACCACGTCATCCGGCAATCTAAAACCTCCGTATCTATATGCCTCACTTCCTTGTCCATGAGACGCCGCTCTTTAAGAGCCTCCCTCGCCGTCCCTATGAACCTGTTCCCCCTGAATCCCGGCTCCATTACAGCTATTTGTGCATATGGAACCACCAGTTCAACCACCTCTCTTGCTTTCATATTCCTCCTTTTCCTTTGCAAATACATGATTCCTCAGTTCGTCCACCCTGTCGAAGCCCACGTGATCCGTCACCAGCTTCAGCATGTTCGACTTGGCCGCAACCCTGCGCCACAAATCGACGTTCTTAATCTCCTTCTTAGTGCTTCCTATGAAGCCGTTCCCCTTCCAGCGTTCCAGATCATGTTCTATGCTGCTAAGGACTCCGTAATTCTCGCAGTGTATCGTCACCTCGGCATTCTGCCTGAACCGTTCCAACGCCTCCGCAATCCCCATGAGCGTTATTCGATCCCATGTTGCGGATACCGCCACCTCTTCTCCGTTTTCGTCCTGGGTGCATCCGAAACTCCTGAGGGCTTTCCCTTTGAACTCCCCTTCTACGCTGTAGTGGTATCTCTTCGGGCTTTCTTTCCATCCCTTTGAATCCACCCACACCCAAACATCCGCTTTGTACATCTATCCTCCTTTACTCATCCACCTCATCCGCGTCGCACACGCAACGCTCCTCGCCCTCCGTCACGATTGGGCTTCTGGTACAGCCGAACCCATCGAAATAAGGACACCTATTGCACATCTTTCTCTCCTTTCTGCAAATGAGGGCGGCTTTTTGCATAGGGACTGCCGCCCTCATCCCGTATGTTGTTTTTATTTGGTTTTATGTATGGAAAACGAACATGTCATTTGCTATCGATCACCTCCTTTGCAAATTGCGCCGGCGCAATTTGGTTTTTTGTCTATGGCAAGGGCTGGCTTGTTGTTTGTACATATACCGCTGCCAGCCCGATACCTCACTCCCTCTAGGTAGCCGGTGTATGTCCCCCGCCGGCAGGGTATTAATGAGAAGGATATAGTCGCCGGGCTTGCCCTAGCCCGGAATCCCCATCGGAGCTATTGACACTCCTTAGCACAGCCATCCGCCGTAATGGGGTCTTTAGAAAGGAGCGGCAGGAGAAAACTCGCAAAATCCTGCCGATCTGGGACGGCTGGACTCGAACCAGCAAAGTCCACCGACAATGTGCCGACCGCTCTTCCATTTGAGCTACGTCCCGATATGCTGCCGGTCTCTCCCGGCTGTCGCGGATTCCTGCAGACTGCTCGTAATCTCCGTCATCACGCTTCTCACCGTGTCTGCTTGGCGTGGGTTTAGCCTCGCACAGCCTCCCCCCGGTCCTCGAACGCGCCAAAATGCGCGAAGGTGCGATGTCGACCGATTCGGAACGGCTGGACTTGAACCAGCAAAGTCCATTGACGGGTTGCGCCAACCGCTCTGCCATATTGAGCTACATTCCGATGTTGCCGGTCTCTCCCAGCTGTCGCGGATTCTACAGTTCCGAATCCGTAAGAATTAGTTTTATCAATACGTCCTCGCTCTCCTCGTACATTGCGGTCGCCGGGATTCTTTTATGCTCATGGTAATATTCATCACACTTATTTTTGTTATATTGGCATCCCGTACAGGGACCGTTGTATTTGAAGCAAAATTCTTCAAGCTCCTTGCCGTCCATCATTCCTCCTGTTCCTGATCCTCTCACAAGCAAGCATCGTGTAATCGTCAATAGCCTCGTCCACCATGGCATTAGCCACCTCCCAGAATCCGCTTTTCTCTTCTTCGGATATGACACCAAAGCGGTTTGCAAATTTAATCGCTCCGAACAAATCTTTCTTGCGAATATCTACCGCTGTGAAAAAATCTCGTTCATCACCGCTTATGTCTTCAAAGCGCATCGCAAACGTCTCAAACTCAAATCTGATTTCCCCTAAAGCCCCTTCCCTGACTTCTTCAAATGTCTTTTCCATTGCTTTGCCCTCCTTTATACTTTGCCGGCACAGGCGAACACAGCACTTCCAGCTTCTCGATCGTCAGAACGTAATACTCACGCCCTGGCTCTGCTCCCCACTCCGGCTTTCCCTCACGGATCATGAGACGCCCGTTTATAAGGACAGCTGGAGCATCCCATTTATATCCATTTTGCAATATCACGTCAGCGTATCTAAACCCACCTGATGCAGCTGCTTCCCGAAACATATTTTCTATGGTGCTATTGCTTCGACCATAGGGCAACCAAGTCAGCTTTCGAAACCTCGTTGTGTAGTAATCGCTCACTTCCCGATACTCTTCCGTCTTTTCCCCGGTGAGTATCATGTCTAACCATTTTCGCTTGATTGGCAGTGTCAGCATTCCGTCTCCCCTTTCTGCCGCCTCAGGCCGTAGCCTGAGGCGGTCTTGTTGCGTTTCCCGCCGCTCCGCCCAGCCTCTCTAGCAGCTTTCGGAACACGTCTTCCGCTATCCTGTCAATGTCAATTGCCGCCTCCCTGGATGTCACCCCAAGTTCCTTCTCCGCATCCCGCACGGAGAAGGGCGGCACGTGCTTCACCCTGTCCGGATCCTTCAGCCACGTCCGCCACCTCATATAATCATCCATGACGGCGTACCTGACTTGCCTGGTCTTCTCCTCACCTCGGAACGAATAGGATCCGTACCTTTTGCCCTTTCCTACGTACACATCTATCTCTTCGAAGATTTTTCCGATTGTCTTAATCGACAACCCGAACTCTTCGGAGGCGGTTTGGCGGTCTATATACTGCCTAACCATTTTTTCTCCTTTCTTCCACCTCAGGCCGTAGCCCCGGCGGCGTTTTTGACATTTTATAGAGCAATGTTTGCTCTATGTTTTCCGAACCGCTGCCCGCGTTCTCCCCTCCTGTGAGGATCCCTGCACACGCAGGAACGGTCTGTATTTTTCTTTGATGCCCGTCTCAGGCCGTAGCCTGAGGCGGCGTTGTCTGCGTTTCCGTCTGCAAGTTCTGCAGGGTCAGCATTCTTCATCCCCTTTCCTTGTCTAAGTCCGTAGGCGGTACCGGCATTGGCATCCATGCTATGACTTCGCGGGGAATAATATGTGCTTCAAATTTCCACTCCCCGTCCCTTGTGCTCCCCACTTCCACATTGATCGTACCGTCCGGAAACTTTGTGGCTACTATTACCTTGTTTGAACGCTTCCGGAACATTGATCTGTTCCATCTTTTAGACCCGTAATATTTAGCGAATATAGAATCATGTTCTTCCGGCAATCTCTCAGTGACGGGAATCCAGTTCATTACTCTGTGCTTCTCCATATTCTTCCCCTTTCTACAGCAAACATTGCTCATGAATCCTTTGATGCCGCCTCAGGCCGTAGCCTGAGGCGGCGTTGTCTG
>JAUMWM010000048.1 GCA_030529705.1 Lachnospiraceae bacterium | reverse complement strand
CCACACGCAAGCGTGTGGGTTTTTCGCCGCACATTTATAACGGCATAAACGGTTGATTAGTGCCGGGGAAAAGGTTATGATATTTAATGGAAGAAATGACACATCAGAGTAGAAGGGGATTTCATGGTGATTGAGGAATTACAGGTGAGAAAGCATAAACTGGGCTTGACGAATGAAATGATCAGCGAAGCTTCCGGAGTGCCCTTAAGTACGGTGCAGAAGATTTTCGGCGGTGTGACAAAAGCGCCGAGGAAGCTGACGCTCGTTGCAATCGAGAAAGCTCTGCGGGCGGAGGAAGAGAGACTGTTTCGTCATGACAGACACAGCGGTGAAGATGACAATAAAGCCCATGAAAACCGCGAAGGGGAGACGGAAAAGACACATCGCTCATACTCGTATGAAGGAATGAGTTATGAGGCGGGTGCGGTGGAGGCCTCATCAATTCTGTGTGAGCCTGTGGTGAACTACAACGCTGCCGCAAAAGAGAGAAAGTATACGCTGGATGATTATTATGCCCTGCCGGATGACAGGCGTGTGGAATTGATAGACGGTGTAATATATGACATGGCGGCGCCTTCCTCAACGCATCAGCGAATTTTGGGAGATCTTCATCTTTTGTTCAGGGAGTGCTCCGATCAACACGGCATGCCTTGCGAGGTATTTCTCTCGCCGTTTGATGTGCGCCTTGACAGGGATAATTATACTATGGTGCAGCCTGACCTTGTAGTGATTTGCGGTGAGTTCGATGTAGACGGATCCATTCGATATGAAGGCGCGCCGGATCTGACGGTGGAAATTCTATCCCCCTCAAGCCGTATGAAGGATCAGATATTGAAACTCTATAAATATCAGAATGCCGGTGTCAGGGAGTATTGGATTATCGACCCGAAACACAGGACAGTTGCAGTTCATTACTTTGAAGAAGACTATGCTGTGAAGATATACGATTTTGAGTCGGAAATTCCCGTGGGGATTTCCGAGGGGGAATGCGTGATTGATTTTTCAAGGGTAGGGAAGAGGCCTTTCAGGTAAAAACAGCTTATGTGGATGTTCAGGTTCTTTAGGAGATCCGTTGAAGGCAATCCGGCAAATGGACAGTGAGGAGGAGAGCATGGGAAAAACAGAACGGATAATATCTATCGATTCTATAGATTCCGTCAGAATCGGTCAGACCGAAAACAAAGAGGCGGCGACAGGCTGTACAGTTATCATCTGTAAGGACGGTATGTGTGCCGGGCTGGATGTCAGAGGCGGAGGTCCCGCTTCCCGCGACAGTCAGATTTTAAACCCGCTCATGGCAGCCCAGGAGATACATGCTGTTCTGCTTTCCGGCGGCAGCGCATACGGTCTTGGCGCGGCGAACGGCGTCATGCAGTATCTGGAAGAGAAAGATATCGGATTTGAGACCGGATTTGCAAAAGTGCCTCTGGTTGCCCAGTCTGATATTTATGACCTTTCAGTGGGTGACGCGCATGTCCGGCCGGACGCGTCTATGGGGTATGAGGCGGCGAAGAACGCATTTGAAGCTCCCAATTATAAAGACGGCAATTATGGTGCCGGGTGCGGAGCTTCTGTAGGTAAAATCGGGGGTATGGAAACTGCGATGAAGACCGGCATCGGCAGTTATGCTATTCAGATCGGGGAACTGCAGGTAGGAGCCATCGTAGTGCTCAATGCTCTTGGAGACGTGTTCGATTATCGGACAGGGAAGCAGATTGCCGGTCTGCTGACACCGGAAAAAAGAGAGCTTCGCAGTACTATGGAATACATGAAGAAGTCGATAAAGGTGGTTGACAACAAGTTCATGGGAAACACTACGCTGGCCGTAATCATCACAAATGCGAAATTCAGCAAGCCTCAGCTCTGCAAGATTGCCGGTATGGGTCACGATGGATATGCCAGGTCGATCAATCCGGTTCATACATCGGCAGATGGAGACAGTATTTATGCGGTTTCCACCGGTACCGTGGCAGCGGATCAGGATCTGGTGGGATGCCTTGCGGCTGAGGTCATCAGCGAGGCGATTATGAAAGCAGTCTTTAGTGCGAAGGGGGCTTACGGGCTCGTGGCGGCAGAGCATTTGAGGACGGCTTACTAATACAGCGATTCAAAAATAGCATCAGCAACACATTTTATGTGGCTGATGCTTTTTTTCTGGGATTTATAGTTTGTTATATTCGGGAACATACTCAATGATTTCCGAAAGTTTACAGTCCAGAACTTTGCAGAGGGCATCTAAAGTATTCGTTGAAACAGATTCGCCTGCTTTGAGACGTCGTATTGTCGAACTGCTTATACCGCCTTTGTTTTGCAATGTGTAAGTACTTGCCTTTTTTCGTTCCATAGTTGCCCACAGAGGGTCATAGGAAATCATGAGAACATACCACCCTTATCTTGACGATACTATCATTATTGCATATAATTGTGTCCGTGCGTTATAGGCAATATTGACTATATTTGCAAACATAAAAGAGGAGTATGGACATGTATTATTCTGAGCTTAATGAGTCGATGTTAACCGATATTATACTGTGCGATCCGATAACTACTAAAGGCAGAAGGGCATTGGCGCGACTGGGGCTTGAATCGATCATTGTGCATCGTAATTTTTTTAGTAAATATTATGCTGTTTCAAGATTTGAAAAGGAATTTGAACGAGAGGTGCCTGATGAGACTGAGGAAGGAGAGAGGGAGTTCATTTTCAGAAAGGACAAGTACAATAGAATAAAGGATAATATTAATAATTTTGAGAAGCGTATATCAGGCGAAGTCCCGAATCAAACGCCTTTGGTTGTTATGGGAGTTGCGGGAAATGGCAAGTCTGTCGAAGTGTATCGCTTGGTTCACAATGCGTGTATAAGTAGTAATACAGCCACGAATATATTAGTGAAACAGTATAAACCCCCAAGCGGAGCTTGGGAGACTTAACAATGCTGGAGGCGGTGAACGAAGTAACAGAACAGAAAAAACCTCCGTGATATAATATGTGTAGGTCTGGTAAACCACACAAAATTATATCAAGGAGGTATCCAAGATGGATGATCAAAGTTTAGCACATAGTCGGTATAATTGCACGTACCATATTGTGTTCATTCCAAAGTATCGTAGAAAAGCAATGTTTGGATCGCTTCGCAGGGAAGTGGGAGAAATACTCGGAAAAGTCTGCAGGATGGAAGAAGTGACGATAATCAAGGCCGCAACGATGCCGGATCATGTTCACATGTATGTGTCAATCCCGCCGAAGGTGAGCATTTCAAAAACGATTGGAAGGATTAAAGGAAAAAGTGCTCTGATGATATTCGATCGCCATCCAGAATATCGGGAAAAGTATAACCGGCATTTCTGGGCAAGAGGATATTATTGCGAGACAATCGGTAAAGTGAATGAAGATACGATTGTGAAATACATAGCCGATCAGTACGAGCGGGATCGAATGGAAGGATGATAGGAAAAACCGCTTTTAAGCGGTTACCAGTAACAGTCAAAATATAGAAACCGTCTTTAGACGGGATAGTATCAGGCGATGGTTTTACCAGACCGCCTTCAGGCGGAACAGTAACATTGGCCCCGTAGGGCCAATATCAAACCACCAGCAGGGCTGGTGGTTCGTGACTAGCCAATTAGGCTGCCGGCAATCCACGCTTCATCTGACCCGCTCTCAAGCATTACATTGTACCATACATAGCCGTCCTTCTCAACTGTGTCACCGAGAACGATAAGCCTTGTGCCGTTCTTAAGGCTGGCTGCGATCTGGCCGTCAAGCCCGGGCTCGTGTCTGACATTTGCATGATCACAGGAGCTGTTATTCACTGTTTTCACTACACCGCCGTTTACTTCGTTAAGAGCTGCGTCACTAAGTTTATTCATGTTAAGATCTGTCATTGTTTTTTCCTCCAGTAGTATATTTGTTTTTTCGTACTATCTTCGTACTATCATTGTTAGATTAGTTATTGAGTAACTTTTATTGTCATAGTCAAAGACAGCCTTTGCGTAAAGGTGTTTGTTTTCTTACGTCCTTGCATTGTTTTATACGCTGATTATCCGGGAAGGGCTAACGATGATAGAGATAATCTATTGTCCTCTTAATAGTTTTTAATTGCCATTTTCAGTATGACAGGGACGAGACAGAAGGTGTAAACAGAATAAGGCTGAATGCTTTTCATAAATATAATCCTCAGTTGTCATGGGCGGAAACTCACTGCCCTTGGGCAGTGGGAGGAGCCTTTTAAGAGACTGCTTTGATTCCATTGATTGGGTCATTTTGTCATGCTAGAATAAGAACAGAGGTAAAGCCAATTTGACTCGCAATCACAGAAAGATTCTTATAGATGGGGGGTATGCATGTCGGATCCTGAAATAAATTGTTGAGATAGTTGAGATATGAGATATATGAGATAGTTGAGATATTTGGGAAATCGCTTTTGACCGGATAGAATGATCCGAATCGGCAGAAAAGGATGTAAGGAGGTTTGTTATGAACAGAAGGGGAAAGATTCGTAAACTGGCACTGCTTATGCTCGAGACCGTGCTGCTTTCTGTGATAGTAGCGTTTGTTGGTATTCGAAGTGTTTCAGGCTCGGAGAATGCGGTTACTGTGTCTGTGAAACAGGTGAATTCCTGGACTGAAGGAAATTCTGAATTTGTACAGTATTCCGTTAAGCTTACAGGGGCGAAGAAGAATTCTGTAGAAAAATGGCGTGTCAGGGTGAATATGAATCAGGCTGCGACCGTGACGAACAGCTGGTGCGGGACGTTCAAGCGGAGCGGCAAAGTGATTACAGTTACGCCGGCAGATTACAACAAAAAAATCGGGTATAAGGAGACGGTGGAGTTTGGCATGATTCTGAAGGGAACCGGCAAGCCGTCGTGTGATTCTGTGGAAGTCACTACCTGGGATGGCAACGGAAAATCTGCTGTGCTGACGAAAGACTATCGGAAGAAGGCGACGCCGACCCCGACCAGAAAACCCACACCTACAAAGAAGCCCACGCCGACCCCGACCAGGAAACCCTCACCTACAAAGAAGCCCACACCGACCCCGACCAGGAAACCGGGCTCCGGGACGCCGCTTAGCCAAAATGGCCGCCTCAAGGTTAAAGGAGCAAAACTGGTAAATGAGAAGGGTGGCGAAGTGGTCCTGAAGGGGGTCAGCACTCATGGCATCGCATGGTTTCCCCAGTATGTGAATAAAAGCGCGTTCCAGACGCTCAGGGACAAATGGGGTGTACAGTGCGTTCGTCTTGCGATGTATACAGCGGAGTACAATGGCTACTGTGCCGGCGGTGACAAGGCGGCTCTGAAGAAAAAAGTGCAGGATGGCGTTAAGATTGCCACGGATCTCGGCATGTACATAATCATCGACTGGCATATTCTGAGCGATGGAAATCCTCAGACATATCAGAATGAAGCAGTGGCCTTTTTTAAGGAAATGTCCGCAAAATATAAGAACCAAAAGAATGTGATTTATGAGATATGCAATGAGCCGAATGGGGGCACAAGCTGGTCACAGATCAAGAGTTATGCCCAGACCGTGATTAAGACTATCAGGGCAAACGATAAGAACGCGGTCATCCTTGTAGGGACGCCCACATGGTCACAGGATGTGGATATCGCGGCGAAGAGCCCCATCAAAGGGTATTCCAATCTGATGTACACATTTCATTTTTATGCCGGAACCCATCAGGAGTCTTACCGCCTGAGGGTGCAGGACGCCCTTGATGCGGGTCTTCCGGTGTTTGTCAGCGAATTTGGAATTACGGATGCGTCCGGCAATGGTTCTGTCAATAAAACAGAGGGGAATAAATGGATCACGTTCCTGAAGAAGAACAAATTAAGCTATGTCTGCTGGAATCTTTCCAATAAAAATGAAAGCAGCGCATTGCTGCTCCCGAGCTGCACAAAGACGGGAGGCTTTGAAGATAAGGATTTGAGCAGTCAGGGGAAATGGTTCAAGGCACTGTAATAGTCTGGCTATTAGAGGCAGATATATAAATGATAACTGTATACTAACCAACATAAAGCAGAATATCGCGCACGATCTTTTGCCATTTTGCGCAGAAAAACACTGGTAAGTGCCTGAAAAAAAGTTCGGTGAATGCCCAAACGGTTATTCACCGAACTAAGATATGCATTGAGTTTGTCAGGCAGAGTATCACAGAATTTAATATCAGTCCTGCTCCTCATTGTAGGACATCATGGAAGCCTCGTAGCGCTCACGGAGACGCTGGTCAGCGATCTTGTTCCACTCTTCCTCGGATACGTCCTCTTCGTCATCATCAGCGAGAATGATGTTCTCATCGCTCTTTGCGTCATCCTTCGCTCCCTGCTCCTCATTGTAGGACATCATGGAAGCCTCGTAGCGCTCACGGAGACGCTGGTCAGCGATCTTGTTCCACTCTTCCTCGGATACGTCCTCTTCGTCATCATCAGCGAGAATGATGTTCTCATCGCTCTTTGCGTCATCCTTCGCTCCCTGCTCCTCATTGTAGGACATCATGGAAGCCTCGTAGCGCTCACGGAGACGCTGGTCAGCGATTTTGTTCCACTCTTCCTCGGACACGTTCTCTTCGTTATCATCAATGAGGATGATCTCATCAATCTTTGTATCTGTTTTTTTTTACATCGGCTTTCTGTGCCGGATTCTTTGCGGCGATTTTATCTGTTTTTACCTGAGAAGGCATTTTTTCAACAGCTTTCTGTGTGTGGCCGGTTTCCTTTCTGTTATCTTCAGACGTTTTATGACTTTCTTGTTTTGATTCAGCAGCTTTCTTCGGGCTCTGAGTATTCCGGGATACTTTTGCGGCTGCCTTTACCTGCTTTTTGGACGCATCCTTTTTGACAGCTTTCTCAGTGGAAGCTTCATTCGCTTTTTTATCAGCTTTTTTCGTATCAACGTTTGCGCTGTTTTTGCTCTCTTTGACTGTTGTGGTTTCTTATTTTGCGGAATCGTTTCCTGCCAACTGTTCGCTTGATGTTACGTTATTTTGAACCGGATTCATTCGTACATGCTGTGTATAGATGAAGTGTCATCCGTCAGATTATATGAGGTCGTTTTCTTCAAATTAAACGATGCCATTTTGAAGTCGTCGAAATGTGTACATCAGATTCTTTTACGGCAATCCGTAAAGATATTTTGAGCCACATGCATTGTCTGCACATGGCTCAGGAGTCATTCACCTAATTGAGTATCGTTCACTGCACTCATGACGATTTCAGCATCGATAAGGGTTTTATGCTGTTTCTCCCCTATGATCAGGCTGCGCGTACATAACTTATTAATCATGCGGGGTATACCGTTCGCAGAGTTAAGGATTGCTTCAATCGCGCTTTCATCAAAGATCTCCTGGCGGCAGCCGGCACCTTCGATCTTTTTGGAGATATATGCCCTGCCGTCCTCTTTTGAGATGCCGTGCATATGGTAATTCATCACGATCCTCTGGCGGAGAGGCTCATGTGCGCTCTGATTCAGAGTGATATTGAGGCGCGGCAGGCCTACAAGGAGGACGATAGCCAGATCTCTGGAGTCCATATCGAAGTTGAACATGATCTGCAGGTCAGACAGGATCTTGTGGCTGAGCATGTCGGCCTCGTCTATGATGATGACCGGCGTGATCCTTTTTTCTATGGAGTAACGCCTGATCTCACGCTGGATATCATTAAAGAGGTCATTCTTCCTGAAGCCCGGCTGGGCGCCGAGGCTGGCGGCGATCTGTCGGTAAAAATCCATGACGGTCTGGGATGACAGGGAATTGTAGGACACCCTGAACAGGGAGGGGTTGAGCGAGGAAGCCCATTCCCTCGTGACCGTGGTCTTCCCAAGACCGGGCGCGCCGGTCAGGACACCGAACCCGGAAGATTTAGCCATGTATCCGAAACGGGCCTTTGCCTCGGCCGACTCCGTCGTTTCCAACAGGATGTCCTTTGCGTTCTTCAGGAATGGATTGAATTCCAGGCCGTAAAAAGTAAAGTAATCGTTCATTCGGATGCCTCCTTTTCTCCGCTTAAGCGGACACGTTCCCGCCTGACACCGGCATTCTCCTGCTTGTTGAGTGGACGGAGCGTGACGGGAATGAGGCTCCCGTCCGTTTCCACGACGAAGACGGAGGCCATGTCCGGCGAGTAACGGAAGCGGATGCGCTGTTTTGCATAGCGGTAATGGATCTCATACTCCTGCTTGTCGATAACAATCACGCTGTCTGCCGATACACGGCGTTCTCCTTCCAAAAGGAACGACCTCCCGATGACCTCGGCCGGAAGCCTGCGTATGAGCTGCTGCTCCTCGAAGAAGCGGTCCTGCGGGGTCCTCCCGCCCAGGGAAGAATGCACAGTCTGGTTATACTCCCTGACAAAGGCTGCAAACGCTGCGCGGAACCCCTCGATATCCCGGAAGTCCCGCATGTCGAGCGTTGCAAAAAATTTCATGCGTACGGTAAGGAACCATCTCTCGATCTTCGATTTAGAAGTAGGGGTGAATGGCTCGCAGTAATGGACGGAAGACCCGATCCTTGCGGCGAGGAGTTCCATCTGCTTATTGCGGAAGCTCGGCCCGTTGTCAAAGCTGAAGAGCCCGGGACGGCCGTATTTCGTGACGGCTGACCGTATGACTTCCATAAGGTTGACGAAGGAATCATTGAAAAAGGCATCCGCAGCAACGATGAACCGGCTGGCATCATCGATCAGGGCGATGATGTACAGGCGCTTCTTCCCTTCAGGGGTCTTCAGGTAGGGGCCGTAACACGTATCCCCGTACCAGACTTCATTGATGTGGGGGCGTTCATACCGGCGCATATCCTTTCCCACCGTCTCGCCGGCCTTATTCCGGCAGGTCCTGACAAAGCGTTCCATTGTAGAAGCAGAGACCTGCCCCTCGTGGATGATCCCGTTCCTTTTCAGGGTGCGGTATATTTCAGCCGCAGTTATCTGAGGGTGTTCGGCAAGGAGGAACCTGGCCTGGGCCTTCATGTCCTCATCGAGCACGCGGCTCTGCCCCTCGTCTTTCCGGCTCTGCGGCATGAGCCCTTCAAAGCCCTGGTCCCGGTAGAGGCGGTGCCATTTTTCAATGGTAGAAGCACCGACGGTCACCTGCCTGCCGTCCGGGTCTTTGTAGGACAGCGCGGCAGCCCTGCGGAAGAATTCCCTGTTGCTGATGGATGGGTCAGAACTCCCGCTTTCAAGAGGGGCGATGACGGAGTAGCGGAAAAGGGCGATCTCCTGTTTCAGGTCAAGGGTCATGACATTCCCTCCTTTATCCGGATTGTGCATCCGACAGCCGGGTAATGCCGGCACCCGACCAGGTAATAGCGGGAACCGTCATGCTCGACACTCGAGCGGATCCAGCGAAGGCGTCCGAGGCCGTCCGTGGTCTTCACTTCCAGATCGTCCCCGCAGTGGAAAACGTGTAACCTCCCCCTGTCAGAATAACCGATCCTGCCGTCAAGCGTCGCGATGACCTTGTACTCCCCGCGGAAAGGCCGGCGGAGATACAGGAGATCCTCGTGGATGGACGCAAGGTTGCCGAGAATGCAGTCCGCCGCCTCCTGAAGATACAGGTGCTCGGGATCGTCCGTGTTTATGCAGACGGATTCGCTGAGGCCTGCATCATAAGAAAAGCGGGCATTCCTGATGAGGGTCTGCGCATCGCGGTCGATGTCCTGCAGGCATTCAAATATGTTCTGAAGTGTCATGTTCAAAAGTCCTCCTTGTGATTTTTCATCATCATAAGGGGATATCACGACCGGGTCAGGGAAGGTCATGTTTGTGGGCAAAAAAGTATGTTCGGCGTCTTGTGGATCTGCATGAACTGCCTCGAATAGGCTGACAGGCAGGGGATTGTGAGGCTGTCGAGGAGGGTCCTGCCGATGGAAAGGACGCGTTCCTTCCAGTGCTTCCTGTACTGTCGGACGATGTACTTGACGCTGGATTCATCGATAAAGGGGTTCCGTTCAAGGACGGCGTCAGCCTTCTGTCCGTTCTCGACGTAGATCAGGATGTCCTGCTGGTATTCAAGGGGGATCTGAGAATAGGGGACAAGAATTGTCGTTATACGAAAGTTCATATAACGACAACATGATTGCACTCATCTATCTGAAATGTTCCGACATTGTGATACCTTTGTGCAATCGACCGCAGCCATCAAAAGAATACCTGGCCAGAAAGCGGGAGCGGGCGAACGAGCTTCGTCTTTTGAGGGAAGAAAAGAAGCGGAAAGGACTGGCCGGCGCATAAAAGAAGCGTAGTATTGCTCCCATGGTTCCCATATCATTCGCATTTTCTCAGAATAGGGGATGGGACTGCGCTAAGCGTTATATAAAAATAAGTAAATGAGTGGCTTCCGACTTTATCGCCGGAGTGTGGGAAGGGTGGGTAAGCCCCGTCTTATGGAGTTGTGGGCAGCGTGTGGGAAAGGTGTGGAGAACATGCTTTTCCGTTCTCCACGCCTTTCCCAAGCGCTGTCCACAACGGAATGGGGCTTATCCACGCTTTCCACGCCCACCTTCCTACATCTCCTGATAAACGCATTAGATAGACTCAATATGAAGTTTTCAAAGTACAAATAGTGTTGTTTTTCTGCTTTTTATATCTACCGAAAGTGCAGAAGAGCCTTTCTTATAAGGGTATTCTTTATAAAACTTCCGGAATCGCAGCGATGATATCCCTTGTCTTTTACACCGTTATCTCGATCTGGTTCCCTTCCGGTCCGATAATGCAGCTCTCATAATAGCCGTCGCCCGTAGTACGGGGTCCGCTTATCACTTTAAACCCATCCTCTGACAGTTGGTTTGTCAGTTCGTCAACTTTTTCCTTGCTTCCAACTGAAAATGCCGCATGAATGAATCCGGTCCTGTTCAATCCCTTATCATCGTCGTCCATTACCGGCTTATTCATCACCTCGAGCCTTGCCCCACTGTCAAATGTGATGAAGTAAGAACGAAAGCCGGTCGTTTTATTGTGATACACATCATTCGCTGTTCCACCCAGATACTTTATGAAGAATTCTTTTGCGCCTTCCAGGTCGTTTACGTACATAGCAACATGTTCGATTTTCATTTTGTCCTCCTTGTATGTTTTTATTATATAGTCTTATGGGTTATCTTGTATGTTTTTACTATATAGTCTTATGGGTTATCTGTTTTTGTTTGCCTTGCGATATGAGAACTGCAGGAATCTGATGTTCCGTACTGCAGAACTCTGATTAGGATTATATAATGCATTATCGGAGTGTGCAAAGGATTAAATCAAGTAGTAACAGTTCACCCTTTGCGTCATAATAACTGTTTTGAGCATGAAGACTTTGTCATCCTGAGCGTTAGCGAAGGATCTTTCACCTTCACTGACTGCCTGCCTTAAGTAAAAGATCCTTCGCTTGCGCTCAGGATGACAAGCCGTTCATATCCAAAAGGCTATTTTGCTCGAAAGGTGAACTGTTACATCAAGTAAGCCTGCATCCGGAAATATCTGGGGGAGATACCTTGCCATAATCAGGAAATTTGGTATAGTGTAAGTATTGGATTCATGTAGAACGTAACGGTCTTGAGCAGCTCATAAACGACAATCTTAAAGAGCTGAGTGTGAGTTGCGAGCCGCTGGGAATCTATGTGAAAATGTGGAAGTTTGAAACTTTGTTTCAAATCTGCCATTAACGCACCCTCGCTTGCGCGAGGGGCCAGAGATGAGGAAAAAATGCAAAAAGGAGTAGTATCACATGGAGTGTCTGACACTGAAAAAATCGAACTGTAAGAACTGCTACAAATGTATTCGCCACTGTCCCGTAAAATCAATTCGATTTACCGGCAATCAGGCATATATCATCGGTGATGAGTGCATTATGTGCGGCCGATGCTTTGTTGTCTGTCCCCAGAACGCGAAGCAGATTACGGATGAGACCGAGAAGGTAAAAGTTTTCCTTCAGAGCCGCGAACCGGTCGTAGTGAGCCTTGCCCCGTCATTTATTGCCAATTTTGACGGAGTCGGCATTGAATCGATGCGGGATGCCCTGAAACAGCTTGGATTCTATGATGTGGAAGAGACAGCGATCGGCGCGACCATTGTCAAGCGCGAGTATGACCGCATCTGCAATGAAGAAGGCAGAGACATTATCATCACATCTTGCTGTCACTCAGTAAACCTTCTGGTTCAGAAGTATTTTCCGAAACTGATCTCATATCTTGCTGACGTTCTGTCTCCCATGCAGGCCCACTGTAAGGATATCAAAAGGAGGATTCCGAATGCGCGTACCGTTTTCATCGGACCATGTGTCGCGAAAAAAGACGAAGCACAGCGGTATGAGGGGATTGTCGATGCGGTTCTGACTTTTGATGAACTGGGAGCGTGGCTGAAGTCAAAAAATATCGTGCCTGAGAAGAAGCTCGATGAAAATGAAAACAGCAGGGCACGATTCTTCCCGACCACCGGCGGAATTCTGAAAACGATGGCGATGGAAAATCCCGAGTATACTTATATGGCAATCGACGGGACAAAGAATTGTATTTCTACATTAAAGGAAATCGAAAAGGGCAAGGTTCACCATGTCTTCATAGAGATGTCGGCCTGTGTCGGAAGCTGCATAGGCGGACCTGTCATGGAAAAGTTCCATGATTCGCCGCTCAAAGATTATGCCGCCGTCGCGAGGTATGCGGGCAGGAATGACTTTTCCGTTGCGCAGCCTGACAGGACGGAAACCGTAAAAGACTTCTTTGTACTGGAGCATCCGAGCAGGATTCCGAGTGAATATGACATTCGGGAAACACTGCATCAAATGGGAAAAATGAGACCGGAAGACGAGCTCAACTGCGGCACGTGCGGTTATGACACCTGCCGTGATAAGGCCATCGCAATTCTGCAGGGCAAGGCGGATATATCTATGTGTCTGCCTTTCCTGAAGGAAAAAGCCGAGAATTTCTCGGATACTATCACGAGAAATTCACCGAACGGAATTCTTGTTCTCAATGACAGTCTTGAAGTTCAGCAGGTCAACCGGGCAGCTCTCAGAATCCTGAATCTGCGTTCGCCGCATGATATTCTGGGGGATCTTGTCGTCCGTGTAATGGATCCGGGTGATTTCCTTAAGATCCTGAACAAGGGGGGAAGTATCCATGACAAGCGGGAATACCTGGCCGAGTATAGAAAGTATGTAGAAAAGACTATCGTATATGACAGAGAATACAACAATATTCTCTGCATACTCCGCGACGTCACCGAGGAAGAAAGCGAGAGGGAAAAGAGAGAGAGCTTAAGCCGCCAGACGGTGGAGATTGCGGACCGGGTAGTGGATAAACAGATGCGGATCGTTCAGGAAATTGCCTCTCTACTGGGAGAGACCGCTGCAGAGACGAAAATTGCGCTGACGAAATTGAAGGAGTCTATCAAAGATGAATGATTTGTGTGTTGACATCGGCTGGAAGAGTATTAATCATGAAGGAGAACAGCTCTGCGGGGACCATGTCGATGTGGTGGAGCAAGATGAGAACTCCATAGTCATTGTACTGGCGGACGGAATGGGAAGCGGCGTCAAGGCCAGTATCCTTTCGACGCTTACCTCAAAGATTATATCTACAATGATGGCAGAAGGGCTCAGAATAGAGGACTGCGTCTCGACAATTGCCGCAACACTTCCGATCTGCCAGGTCCGAAAAGTGGCATATTCCACTTTTACCATTCTCCATATCATTGAAAATGAGCGGGTGGAGCTCATACAGTATGATAATCCTGCTGTAATTTTCATTCGTGATGATGAGATTTATGATTATCCGAAACAGGAGCTTTATATTGAAGGGAAGACAATCTACAAATCCGTGATACGTCTTCGGGAAAATGACATTATGGTCGCCATGAGTGACGGATGTCCTCATGCGGGAGACACCATAGAGTACAATTCTGAATGGGAATGGGAAGATATTGCGAATTATGTCAAAAACATTTCTGCTGCCGGGTATTCGGCCAAAAATCTCGCGACCATGCTTGTGGATGAGTGCGACAGAGAATATGCATTTAAGCCGAGTGACGACGCGACC
Organism: Lachnospiraceae bacterium; assembly: GCA_030529705.1. Lineage (GTDB taxonomy): Bacteria > Bacillota > Clostridia > Lachnospirales > Lachnospiraceae > Chordicoccus. The sequence goes on along the minus strand of JAUMWM010000048.1, from coordinate 620 downwards.
GCATGTATTGTCAAAGTGCGCAGAAGAGAGCCTGTGAACATTTTATTTGGGCCTCCGAGAAATAAGGATGACAGTAACCGTATGATGACACTGTATTTTTCGAAAGCGGGAAAACATATCATCTGCGGAGGCACAACGGCGTCCATCGCCGCAAAATATCTGCGTAAAGAAGTCAGAGTCAGTATGGCAATGGATGAAGACAGCGATATTCCGCCGATATCAGAGATAGATGGCGTTGATCTGGTGACCGAAGGCGTCATCACAATGAATAGAGTGGTGGAATATGCAAAAGATGCGCTGGATAAGAATGAGCTTTATGATAAATGGGGATTCGGGCATGACGGAGCGTCCCTTATCTGCCGACTGCTGTTCGAGGAAGCGACGGATATCAATTTCTATGTGGGAAGGGCTATCAATCCTGCACACCAGAATCCCAACCTTCCCATCTCCTTCAATATTAAAATGCAGCTTGTGAGGGAATTGACGGAATGTATGGAGAAGATGGGGAAGCGGGTCAAAGTCAGTTATTTCTGAGATTATATAGTAAAAGAACAAAATGCAAACATTTCCAACTGTACGGTTGCCCTTATTTCGCTTAATCTGAAGTCCTGTCATCCTGA
>JAUMWM010000047.1 GCA_030529705.1 Lachnospiraceae bacterium | reverse complement strand
CACGGGCCGAAAAATTTTGGTCCAAAAGGACCGTCCCCACGGACCGAAAATTCTCGACCCAAAAGGACCGTCCCCGCGGGCCCCCACGGACCGAAAACCCAACTCTTCTGTTAGGCATTTTTTATGGTGCTTCTTACTTAGACCTCCCTCTGTTTGTGCAAAACGCTGAAAATTTCCGCCAACTTTAGTGATTTAGTACATTGCGTTTGACTTATCATGAATCTACAATAATAGTGAGAAAAAAGGGGGAGGTGCCGTCTTGACAATAAAGGAAGTACTGGCAAAATTTCACGAATTATTCGGCACGGAAGGGGAAATCCGCACATTTTTTTCACCTGGCCGGGTGAATCTGATGGGAGACCACACAGACTACAACCGCGGCTATAATTTTTCGTGCGCCGTGACCTACGGCACCTACGGAGCCATTCGAAAGCGCGACGACCGGAAGCTCCGCTTTTACTCCATCAACTTCGAAGGCGCGGGCGTCCGCGAGGACTCCCTAGACAACTTCCGCCCCCTGAAAGACAGAGGGTGGGCCAACTACATGAAGGGTGTCATGTGGACATTTGACCAGAACGGCTGCCACATGGACACCGGCTGCGACATTGTAATCGGCGGCGACATCCCGCCGTTCTCCGGCCTTTCCTCGTCCGGCTCGCTCGAAGTCCTGACCGGCTTCATGCTGCGGGAAATCTACGGCTTTGCGGAGATCACGGACGTCGACATTGCTAAATTTGCAAATTATGCCGAATGCCATTACACCGGCGCAAATAGCACCATCACCGAGCAGTACGCCTGCGCCATGGGGCGCGCGGAAAATGCGCTCCTCGTCGACACCAAAAGGCTCAGTTGCCAGTACGCCCCATTGAAGCTCGGCGACAACCAGATCGTCCTCACAAACAGCATGGTCAAGCACCGCATCGCCGGTCCGACAATCGAAGAGCGTTTTAGGGAGTGCCAGGCCGCCTTGAAAAAAATCCAAACCGTGATAAATGTTGACAGCCTATGCGCCCTGTCCGTCGACCAGTTCAACAGCGTCAAGGATGTCATCATGGACGAAACGCTCACGAAGCGCGCCCGCCATGTCGTGTACGAGAGCCAGCGGACGATTCAGGCCGTATCGGCGCTGCGAGCAAATAACCTCGCCAGATTTGCCGACCTGATGACCGCTTCCCACAAATCCCTGCGGGACGACTACGAGATTTCCTGCGACGAGATTAACCTGCTGGTCGACCTGGCAGTCGAAATCCCCGGCGTTCTCTGCTCCCGCATAACCGGAGCCGGATTCGGAGGCTGCACCGTCAGCATCGTGAGCAACGATGCCATCCCCGATTTCATCAAAACGATCTCCCGCAGTTATCGGAAGCAGACCCGGAACAAGGCGGAGTTTTATATCGTGGAGATAGTCGACGGCGCAAGACAATTAACCCTTGAAAATTAACCCTTGGGGACGGTCCTTTTGGGCCGAAGATTTTCGATTCAAAAGAAGAAATAGGTTCCAACGATACAGTGAATGCTCGTTTTTGTCATCCTGAGCGCAAGCGAAGGATCTTATATGCAAAGCTGTCGCTGTTCATCGTTGTCCGCGTCACTATGCAAACATTTTTAGTGAGTACAGTCGGAAAAAGGCCAGCAAGTTGAATCCTTTATTTTGGAATGAATCCTGTCATCCTTCGCAACGCTCGGGATGACAGGCGAAAGAAGGACAATTGACAGCCGTACAGACAAAAAAGATTTCAACATAGTGTTAAGGAGACAGTTGTGGTCCGCCTGAAAGCGACACAGCATGTCGGTTCAGGCGAAATGCTTGCTAAAGAGGAGACAAAATATGGTGTCCCGCAGGACACCAGCAAGTCGAGCATCTGAAAAAGTGTTTTCAGGGAGGAGGAAAAATCATGACCATCTTAGTAACAGGCGGCACCGGCTTCATCGGCAGCCACACATGCATAGAGCTCATCAATTCCGGCTATGACGTCGTCATCGCGGACAACCTCTACAACTCCAAAGCCCTCGTCGTGGACCGCATCGAGACGATAGCGGGCGTTCGACCGAAATTCTACGAGGTGGACGTTTGCGACCGGGAAGCCCTGAACGCCCTCTTTGACGCTGAGAAAATCGATGCCGTCATCCACTTCGCAGGATACAAGGCCGTCGGGGAATCGACGCAGAAGCCGATCGAATATTATCTGAACAACCTCAGTTCCACCCTCGTCCTCTGCGACGTCATGAGAAAGCATGGATGCAAGAAAATCGTCTTCTCGTCATCGGCGACGGTCTACGGGGATCCCGCATTCATCCCGATCACGGAAGAGTGCCCGCTTGGCGAAACGACCAATCCGTACGGCGAAACGAAAGCTATGCAGGAACGCATCCTGACGGACATTTGGCGAAGCGATAACGAGTGGCGAGTCATGCTGCTCCGCTACTTCAACCCAATCGGCGCCCATGTCAGCGGCCTCATCGGCGAGGATCCAAAAGGCATCCCGAACAACCTCCTTCCATACGTTGCACAGGTCGCTTCCGGCAAACGCGAGATGGTCCATGTATTTGGAAATGATTACGACACGCCGGACGGCACCGGAGTCCGCGATTACATCCATGTCGTAGATTTGGCAAAAGGCCACGTCAGCGCGATCAAAGGCATGGAGACTCTGCCCGGCGTCCAGATATTCAACCTCGGGACCGGCAACGGCTACAGCGTACTGCAAATCATCAAGGCTTTCAGCAAAGCCTGCGGCCACGACGTCCCCTATGTCATCGACCCAAGGAGGCCGGGCGACGTGGCGACCTGCTACTCGGACCCGACAAAGGCCAGAGAGGTGCTCGGCTGGGTGGCTGAGAACTCCATCGAGGATATGTGCCGCGATGCCTGGAACTGGCAGAGCAAGAATCCGGACGGCTACGTAGAATAAAACTGCCCGCGGGGACGGACCTTTTGGGTCGAAATTTTTCGACCCAAAAGGTCCGTCCCCGCGGGACGAAAAATCGCAGACGAAGCGCCCACGAGCCACTCTCCATCCTGTCGCTCAATGCGTCAGCAAATACTCCTGCACCGAAGTAACCGCATTTGCGCCGTCCGCGCAAGCCGTAATAATCTGCCGAAGCTGCTTCGTCCGCAAATCCCCCGCCGCAAATACGCCCGGCAGAGATGTCTTCCCATCCTCGCCCGCGACGACGTATCCGCCCCTGTCCATCTCAAGCTGCCCGACAAAGAGGGCATTTGTCGGCTGGATTCCCACCGCCATAAAAACGCCGGAAACGGCAAGCGACTTCTCCGACCCATCTTTCGCGCTCACGACATTCACCTTATCGACCTTCCCATTTGCGCCCTCGATGGATTTCACGTTATGACTCCAGACCATCTCGACATTCGGAAGCGCCAACAGGCGGTCCTGCAAAACCTTCGCGCCGCGAAGCTCATCCCTTCTGTGAATGACATAAACCTTTTCGCAAATACGCGCCAGGAAGATGGCGTCTTCCAGCGCCACGTCTCCTCCGCCGACAACGGCGACATCTTTCCCCCGGAAAAAGGCTCCGTCGCACGTCGCACAGTAGGAAACGCCCATTCCTGCAAATTCCAGCTCGCCCGGCACTCCCAATTTCCTGTGTTCCGCCCCCGCAGCGAGAATGACCGTCTTCGCCTCATAGGAATTGTAATCGGTGACGACCTTTTTAACGTCTCCCGCCAATTCAACGGAAACGACGGCCTCCGTGACAAATTCCGCACCGAGCCCCTCCGCATGCTCCCTCATCTTCATGGAGAGATCCATGCCGCTGATGCCTGGATTTGCCGGATAATTATCAACCTCATAGGTATTTACGACCTGCCCGCCGCTCATGAAATTCTGCTCAATTATGATGAAATCCAGTTTCGCCCGAGTCGCATAGATGGCTGCGGTGAGCCCGGCGGGACCGGAGCCTATTATAATAAGATCATACATTCTATCGCCCTCCTTAAAAAATATCAGTACAACTTCAATAAAAAAAGTATAGTCCAAAACAACATCTACCGCAAGTTTTTCCGAAAACTCATTGAGGCCTACCCCCCCACTTCCTCCCTTCTCTGTAAATCCATGTCAGTTAAAATCTTGTCAACCTGCAGCAGAAGTGATACCATATCTGATAGAATACCAAAAAGAAAGGAGCAACATAGTATGTCAGCCTCAAAAGATGTTTCACAGGAATTTGTAGAGAATAAAATTGCGAAAAAAGTTGCAAAAAAGAAAAAGAAGCTCAGAAGGAAAATTCGCCGCCATATTTTTAACGCCTTTCTCTTTTTTAGCCTTGGTCTCTTTATCGGCATGCACTGGAAGGCAATCCGCGTATTGGTGAAGGAAAAGAAACTGCTGGAAGTGCCGGAAGAGTGTCCATGGCCATTTTTTAAAGCCTGATTAGGGTTTTCAGTCACTTAAATTTTTCTACGTAAAATAGCGCACTGGTTTCACGCTAATAGAGAAAAAGAAAGAGGGCGGCCATTCCGCCCTCTTTCTTTCTTTTTAGCATTTAAGCCCTTCGCATCCCCTCATAGCTCACCCGCGCCGCCTCCGGTTCCATATTGCAGCCCAGCCGGTACAGCTTCACCCGGCTGCCCATCTTGCCCACCAGATCCAGCGTCCTGCAAAGCGCCGCAGTTTCCTCCGGCCTATGCGTCTGCTGAATCAGCACGCCCAGCGCCTCGGACATAGTAATGGGTTCAATATGGTTCTCCTTAGCCCGCTGCAGGATGCAGACGGCCTCAATCGGGCAAATCATGTTGCATCCGTAGCTTTCCTTTCCCTGCCAGGGCGTGCCGCAGGCGAGTATATCCCTCTCCTTGACGCGCAATAGGGGTTTGTCCCCATTCAGCACCACTGCGCCGGGAATCTGGTCCAACCACAACCTGGTATGGGTGGTCTTGCCCGTACCGGAAGGAGCCGTGAAAAGATACGCCCTTCCATCCACCGCCAGAACGGACCCATGGAAAATGAATGCGCCGTAGTCCAGAAGAGGCAGTGCCAGCTTCCGATAGAGAGCCAGCGTCTCCAGATAAATATCAGAAGAAATACGCCGCTGCAAGGCTCCTTCCCTCTCTCTCTGCGCCTTGGCCCGCTGCCGCTCGCTGTCGATTTCCTGCTCTGTTATTTCTACAGAGCAAATCGGTTCCTTGTCCGTCAGATAGTTCCGGCAGAAATCCTTTGTGGACGGGTACAGGACGGAGACCGCAATAGGGACATCGGCGAGGGATATTGTAAAAGATACGGATGATTGCATTTGTTTTACCTGTCTGTCGAATAGATGTCTACGTCCACCGTGCCCCGAAACCGAAAAAACGGGCAGCACCGATGCCTACACGGTCAATCCTGCATGGTTCTCTCCAATCAGGGAGCATCAGTTGCCTTGGCCGACACAAAAAATACTGTTCGGGGAATTCTCGCCCGCTCTCCAATCAGGGAGCATCAGTTGCCTTGGTCGACACATAAAAGTACTGTTCGGGGAATTCTCGCCCGCTCTCCAATCGTGGGACGATCAGTCGCCTTCGTCTGCTCCCTCCCCGAATCCTACTTCCGCATCCGAAACGGGTTCGTCCTGCTCCGTTTCTGTGCCGGTGACTTCCTCATTTCCTTCTGTATCGGAAGCAGCTTCCATGGCAGCCGTCTCAGTTTTGGCTGTTCCCTTCTCCTCAACAGTCGTTTCCGCCTTGTCATCCCCTGACTCTACAGCGCCTGTCACGACCTGAGAAGATTCGGATGCCTCGGAGCTTGTCTCGGCCTTGGAAGACTCATTCCCATTGTTACCCTTGCAACCCGTCATAACCAGTGCCAAAGCCATCGCCAACATTATTATTTTTCTCTTCATGTTTATCTCCTCTTAGATGTGTTTTTCGACTAAGCCGACATACTGAACCGTTTTTCAAGCGGACAACAAATGTCTCCTCTAAGGATTTTTTCACCTGAACCACATATTGTGCCATTTTTTAAATGGACCACAAATGCCTCCTCTAAACCTCTTTTCACCTGAGCCGACTCATGTGCCGCTTTTCAGGCGGCCCACTACTATCCCTACTCAAATTCTACGCATAAGCGCTGATGCTGTTAATGGTAGATTTGAAACAAATCTCAACTTTCCTGCTCCGCAAGAGCGGTTTCTGATTTGCAAATGTATTGTATGCCACAACCACATATTGCGTCAATCGAAAAATGGAGTATGTCATAAATTGCATCATTCAAAAACCGGCAAAGCGCCGCGCAAAATGGAACGTCCCCGTTCTGCGCAGAGCCGGCTTCATGCAAATTAGGCACTTAGGGACGATATTCTGCGCAAAAAAAAGCAAAATTTGCCCTTGTCATCCTGAGCGCAGCGAAGGATCCTTTACATGGAGTAGTTGTTCTGCTTTATGCAGGTTAGGGCATTTGCGAAATAGCTGGAATCCTTATGCCATTTTGGCTCCTCCGGGTCAAGCTTCCGTATATACTGATGCAAAGATTCAACCATAAATACATAAACTTGTAACAAGATTTTTCAAATGTAAATATACGGAGGTACTTAACATGTCCGAATTAGTTATAGATGCACGTACTATCAATCGCTGGAATCTTCTGGAAACTGCCGAACCCTCTACGCGCCTGTACCCGAAGTGGGTGTACGAAAAGGCCGGTTTTACATGCCGCTATCATTTTTTCCGTAATGACGAGTTTTACCTGAATGGCGTAAAGCTTACTCAGGCAGAGGCCAATACGCTCATGGAACGAATGGGCTGGGAAATCAGGGAGTCAAGACTTCCGGGAAGGGATGGCCTGGTCTTCCATGCGACAGACATTTATCATAATGGCAAATTGGTTTCACGCTAATGGAGAAAACCGGACCGGCGCAAGAGCCGGTCCGATCAACCTAGTTTTCTCATTTTTTGTTCGGGAGCGTATCCTGCCCCAACGTGATGATCAGTCAGACATCAATCACCCTGATCATCTTCACTCCCACCAGTTCCGCCATCTGCGCTGGAAGTCGCAATGACATCGTCGGACGTAAATACAATGATTTCTACCGTAGGTTCTTCAAAACACTTTTTCATATTCTCTAAATCCTCCTTCTGTTATTCATTTCATCTAAAAAGATCGGTTTTCTAACACTCTTATCTGTCGCACAGGACTGCCATCAGCGAGGTAATTAACTCCTTTTTTAGGTTCAGGACGGTTTAAACACCATCAGCCAACAAGATAACCAATTCCGATGCTCTGCGTACCGCCAGGTTCAGCGGTGTTTATGGTATAAGTCTCCCCATTCAGAGTATAGACTACCTGGGCCATAATCGTCTGGTAGCTGCCGCTGGTCAGCTTGGTGGCTTTATAAGTGAACTGTCCGTTACGCGCATTCAGATTCATGTTGTAGGAACGGAGATTCGGGGCGGCAAGCAGCCCCTCAGCGGTTGTAATATCATGGCTGTCATCCCTGCACCGATAAATCATGGTGGATTTCACCTGTGCCCCTTCCGGGAGAGACCAGCTTACCACATAAGTCAGGCTGTTCGTCGTATTGTTCATGGACAGCACGTTGATTATACCTTTCTGCTCTTCAGAAGCACTCGCTTCTGAAGTGACCTCGGCATCCACAGTGACTGGGAAGTAGAAAGTCTTGGCTCCCTCAGCCCGGAGAATACCGTTCACCTTCCAATCCGAGAGACTATCAGCGGTCAGTTTGCAGATATCGCCGTATTTGTAATTCTTTGAAGTACCATTGTACGTAACTACGTATGTTAAAAAGAACTCGCGGCTGTCAGTCTTGCCGTATTTATCCGTGGCGGTATAAGTGATAGTTGTGTTATCATTGTCAACCGTCCCATTATCTACTGTAGCCTGTACTTCCTCAACTTCTCCGCAAGTGCAGGTACGCGTTGCATTCGCATAGCATTTGCCATCCACAAACGACCAAGACCAACGAGGATCCTCTGTTCCAAAGGTGTGCTGATGAACCGTCTCGTCAAATGTCGCCGTATACTCCGCATCTCCTGCGACAGCAGTCACCTCGGGATTCCAGCCTGTGAAAATGTAGTCGAACTGTGCGTTTCCGGGCTTTACCGGATCTTCGCCGTTATACGCCGGGGTCTCGCCTTCGGCAACATCATCCTCCCTCAAAACAGTACCGTCCCAGTTCTTCCATGTTACAGTGTAAGTCGGCGCGACGTATTGCGCAATCGTCAACTCCTGGTTGGCGGACGCAAGGGTCGTATCGGTTGCCTTTATGCGCACATAGTACGTTCCGGGAACGAGCCCTGTAATGTCGCTTCCCGTTCCATCCGTCCAACTTGCGGCATTCGACTCCTTATATTCCATCTCAGTCGTAACGCCGGTGAGCTTGCCATCGTTGTTGTCTGTGGTCGTACAGTTCACCGCGGCGGCTGTCGTAGGCGCATCCGGTGTTGTCTTTTCCGTAGCCGCAATCAGCGTGATCTCAGCATCGGCGGTTGGCGTACCGGCAACGGTGATCTGTGTATAGCTGTCGCGAGTCACGGAAATTCCATTGACAGCATCAACGCTATAATCTTCCGGGAAGTAATAGCCGTCGTTCGCCGTATAGACCACAGCGGTCATAGCGCCGTTCAGCCCTGTCTGGCTCGCCGCGCCGGAATCATCGGTTTTTGTCATATTACTGCCTGCAGTGATGGTCACATCATAAGGCCTCAAAGTAAAAGTATTAGATGTGAAGATGACAGATGACAGATTGAGTTTTAAAGCGGGGCGGACACCGAGCTCCTTCTTGACGTCGTAACCCATTTCGACGACGCGGCCGTCCTCGCCGTCGACGATCACCGCATGCCAATCGTCGCGGTTAGCGGGCGAGCGCAGCCACCAGCCACCAAAATTTCCATCTGCGCCAGTAAAGTAGAAGTTGGCATACGGTCCAGCCTCGCTCTTACTCAAAAGATACAGCTTCGCTCCACTAACACCAACATCAGTCAAATCAGTATCGGCTATTGCATCTTTCACGGCTGCAAAAGCGCCGCCTTCTGCAGTCAATGCATCAAGTACTCCCTTCACGGTCGAGGTGCTGTAAGCCTTGCTGCTATCGTGAAACTTGGATTTTCCAAAACTCGTATCCGCCGCCAGCAGCGTGACCGTTCCGGCATCTACCGCTGTAGAGTTGTCTGCTATGATGTACCAGTCGTAGTTGTTAAATTTTACAACTGTCTTTTCATTCATTAACTGAGTGTATGTCTCGGTTGCAGCATACGCCGTCAAACTCATCCCTGGCACCAACCCCAGTATCAGCGCAAGGCTGAGCAGGATGCCCAAAAGTCGTTTCTTCATTTTCATAAACTATCTGCCTCCTTTCGCATTCGCGGCTGTTATGGCCGCCGCATCACCAAATTAAACACAACAAAAACCGCCGAACCTGACAGGGCGCTTGTGGCCCCGTCAAGTCCGACGATCATCCATCACGAATATAGTTTCCAGTTTTTGCGTACGAAAAAAGGGCGCAGCTTACCTTACTGTGCTGTTCTGTCTTACATTCCGCTGTCTGTTATTCTTCTTCCTTATCTTTCCACTTTTCCAGTACCGCTTCACAGAATATCCAGTTTCATCTCTGAAAAAAACTCGCAGGATAGATAGATAACATTTAGGAGCCTCCTTTCCGCAAGAGGACTACTTGTAAGGCCACGTTGGTGTCTGTCACTTTTTCGGTCTCTCAGATTTTAAGGACTGACTATGCATCAATTCTTCCCCCATCACCCAGGGAGCGCACCCACGATGCAGCTCTTCTTGCAAAAGCATATGCCGTAGGCCTTCACGCCAAGATAGCCATCGTCCAGCACGCCTTCTTCATATTTTTTGTCTTTAATCTGGTCGTAGGCTTCCTGCAGCCCATCCTCCATCTCTGAGAACTTCTTTCGTACCTTTATTTCGAAAATGATTGCTGGATCACGGGGACGATCCGGATAGAGAACGATATCCGGTCTGCCGTCTCCCTCCTCTCGGTTCGATCTGGGTGCATAGTTCGGCACCTCGTAAAGAAGCGACAGGAAAAAGCCGTGATAGAACGATTCGGCAGAGTCAAATACACTGATACTTTTTTCAAGTAAGCCGCTCACATAATCCGCAATTCCATCTGTATTTCCCTCCAAGACAGCCTTGTTCAATTCTCCCTTTTTCGTTTCCTTTACCTGCTTATCAAACCATGCGCTTATCTGATTCCGGTAAATGCTGCGGATTTCGATATTCGGAATCCGCATAGTAAGAAAAATTCTTTCACCATCCGTCCTTTCCGACACCTTTCTCATATATCCCGTAAAGAACAGGAAATTCCACAGATTATCCTCCGATGCGTGAATATCATCATAAGTGATATCCTCGTGTATCTCCTTCTCTATCGTTCCACCGCTGATCAGCACATCAAGCTGCCTTTTCATCTTCTCGTCTGCATCCCACACCAAATCTTTTATGATGGCGTTCGATGAGGTATTTGCCCAATACGGCATCGGATATTTCATATGGTTGACCGCGATACTCTTAACGTATTTTATAACGCTCCAGGGATTGTAGATTTCCGTCTCTCCAAACAGGTACCCATCATACCACCTCTTCGCCTCCGGAATCCTGTCAGCGATACCGTAATCCATGAGCATCTGCTCCGTCTCCTCCTGCGTAAAACCGAAAGCCTCCTCGAAGCTGTTGTTGTACACGGAACTGATTTCCAAATGATTCAGCCCAGTAAATATGCTTTCCTTGCTGATTCGAAGGCAGCCTGTTACAATGCCAAATTGCAGCGCATCATTTGTTTTCAATACAGACTCAAAGAGCGACCGGACAAAGCCGACCATTTCTTCATAGAAACCTTCGTAATAGGCGTTCTCAAGCGGCACATCGTATTCATCTATCAGGACGATGACGTTTTCATCATGATGTTTTCTCAAACATACGGAAAGCGTTTTCAGCGCAGTTGCATATCGACCAATCTCTTTCTTGAAATCGTCCTCGTTCTTAATCTCATCCCTTTTTTTCGTCAATGACAGTTCCGCAAATGCCTGCCGCTCTTCCGCATTCAACTTATCCGAATCTTTTAAATAATAATGTCGGCTAAACTCAGACACAATCTCGTCCCGAAGCTGCAATGCCGCCTCCCTGTATTCCGACTGCTTCGCAGACTTAAGCGAAAGATTGATGACGGGATACCGCCCCATCATGGAAAGTATCTCTTCCGGGGCGTCCATGATTTTCTTTCCTTCAAAATATCTGCGGTTGTCGATGGTTCTACCCTCTCTATCAATTTCTTTTTCGAAAAAGGTTCGTAGCATGGAAAGAGCAAGAGTCTTTCCAAAGCGTCTGGGGCGTGTAAAGAGTGTCACCTCCCCGCCCTTTTCCACCACGTCACGAACAAGCAGGGTCTTGTCGATATAATACATATCTTCATCTATGAACCTTTTATAGTTTTCATACCCTATTCCAATCTTCTTCATAAACCGATTCCCCATCCCAATCCTTTCCTATTATGCAAATAACGTACAGTCCCTTCCAGCAGTTCTTGCCTGCGCGACATCCCTCAGTCTCGAAAGGCATCGGGCTACCAGAAACACGCCACTCCTACAAACCTTTTGATCTCATGTTTTGTGATATTGAAGCCGTTTTGCCAGCCGCTGCTGTTGATGGCGGGCGTGATAAAAATTGAGCTTTATATCTTCTTCGGTCATGTCTTTTTCATCGAGAATCATCTGCCTTGCCTCCGATTGCTCTACAGGCTATGCATTCGCTTTTCCGATATTATTTTAACATAAAAGAGCAGGGTTTTGTCCTGCTCTTTCCATCTTAATGATTGATTTAGGCGTAAACCTGATTACGGTCATCAATGAAGCTTCTTTTTTTAGGCAAACGGTCATCTCCGACCTTTTTGCGTGAAAGCAAATGCTTACTCGAAATCGAAGAAGTGTTGGTGAAGCCATCGGTTTGACATCCTCCCGCAAAGCCGCCAGAGTGGCAGTCAGGAACGATAGAAAACCGGGACGGCATCAGAGCCGTCCCGGTTCATGAATCATATGCCATCTTTCGACCTGGAATCGTCAGGAATCAGTCGCCGTAATTTCCTCCTTCTCCATTGCCGCCATTACCTTCTCCTTCCACGGAGTCAGTAATGATGTCGGCACTTTCAAAGAAAATAACCTCCAGCTCGAGTTCTTCATACTTCGTTTTCATTTTCATTTTCCAACAGTCTCCTTCTTTTATTTCTATTTCTTAATCGCTGAGTCCCGCTTATCAGATGGCGGCAATGCCGATTCGATACGAAAAGATCCGTCAGGCAAATGCCGCCGCTATGTCAAGCAGGATCAATCATTGCCAGTTCCAGTGCGCATGAAACCATCTGGCAAATGCCGCCGCTATGTCAAGCAGGATCAGTCATTGCCAGTTCCGATGCGCATGGAACCATCTGGCAAATGCTGCCGCTATGTCATGCAAATCAGGCATTGCCAATTCCGATATGCATGGGACCTTCTGTCCCAGAAGCGGTATTAATCGTGTAGGTCTCGCTATTGTAAGTGTAGACCACCTCCGCTATGATAGTCTGGCTGCTTCCGGAGGTCAGGCCGCTGGCCGTAAAAGTATACTGCCCGTTTCGCACTTTCATCTTCATGTTGTAGGTGCGCAGATTGGAAGCGGCTTTCAGGTCATCGGCCGTGGTGATGGCGGCTTTGTCGTCCCTGCAGCGGTAAATCATGGTGGATTTCACCTTCGCGCCCTTCGGGAGGGACCAGCTTACCACGTAAGTCAGCTTATTTGTCCCGCCTTCTGCGGAGAGCACGCTGATTAGGGCGTTCTGCTCCTCCAGAGAGCTGGCAGTCGTGGTGACATCGGCATCCCCGATAACCGGGAAGAAGAACTCCTTTGTACCACTGGCGCGGAGAACGCCGTTCACCTTCCAGTCATAGGCGCTATCTTCGGACTTACTCCAGGTGTCGCCATATTTGCAAGTATCTTCGCTCCCCTTGTAGGTGACGGTATATGACGCGTCATAAGTACGCGTGTCGGTCTTGCCGTAATAGTCCGTGGCAGTGTATGTGATTGTAGCATGATCGTCAGACTCGACGCCATCCACCGTGGCAGACACTTCCTCAATTTCACCGCAAGTGCAGGTATATGTTGCTTTCGCATAGCATTTGCCGTCCACAAATGACCATGCCCACCTGGGATCTCCGGTGCCGAACGTGTGCTGATGAGCTGCCTCATTGAATGTCGCCGTATACTCCGCAACTCCTGTAACCGGAACGACATTGGGAGTCCAGCCTGCGAAAGTGTAGTCGTATTGCGCATCTGAGGGCTTTACAGGTGTCTCGCCGTTATACTCCGGAGTCTCACCTTGGATAACCTCTTCCTCCAGCAGAACAGAACCGTCCCAGTTCTTCCATGTTACAGTGTGAACAGATTTAATCGTCACAGCTACGTAAGCCACGTCTGTATCAGAATGATTATCATCACCTGCAACTTTATACCAAACATAATAGGTTCCTGCGTCGGTTTTTGTCGGGATGGATGTGGTATAAGGTTGTGTTGCTCCATTTGCATCGCCGAGAGCGTACTGCATTTCGCCACCAGTGGCTGTTCCAGCAGTCACAAGCTCCTGCGCGGAGCCGTTGTAGGTCAATGTCTTTGCTTCAGGTGCTTTGGTAACAGTGGCTGCCGCTTTAGTGACAGTATAGCTCACGCTGGCAGTTTTTGCGGCATCTCCTGTTCCTGCCGTGACTGAGGCGGTGTAAGTACCCGCGTCTTTGGGCACTCCGCTATATGCGGAACCGTCCTTTGTGTAGCTGATGGAATAGGTTCCGGGGAACGCCGTGGTATTATACCCGGTGCTCAGCGTCGCCGGATAGGTGGTCGTTCCGTCATAAACCAAATTGCCGGTCGGGGCACTAATGGTGAGGGTCAGACCATCCGTGATATCGCAGGTGCCCGCGCCGTTGCAGGTGGCCGTGATCGTCGCGCCGCTGGCGGTGTAGGTGAAGCTGTGGGTGTGAGCGGGAGCTTCCTCAAAGTTGGCATACACCTGATACTGTCCGTTCTCTTCACAGGTGACGTTGATGCTGTCATCGGTGCCAAGCAGTTCGCCGCCCTCGCCCTTTGTCCAATTCTTGAACCTGTAGCCGCTGGCAGGCGTGGCTGTGAATGTGTAGATAGTCGTCTTATATCCCATGCTGGTGTCTGTCACATCGGTCGAGCCGTTCTTCACGCTCACCGTGCCGTTGCCGTCAGTTGAGGCATCGTATCCGTAATAGCGGAGACTTTCAGTATTAGGCGGATTCAATCCAGTGACGGTGTATTTTGCTCCGTCCGCAAGGTAGACATTAATAACACCCGATAACCAAGATGAACCATTAACATTGCCCGTTAAGGATCCGTAAAGTTCTACCTTGCCATTTTCGTCAATATAGAAGGAATAGGCATTGTTGCAGGTAAATGTTACACCTTGATTGATAATAAGGGATGCTTCATATATATAAATATAGTCATCGCTTCGGTCAGAATCAATCGTATTGTTTTCACCGTCGGCCTCTGTATCGGCATATGCCGTCAAACTCATCCCCGGCAGCAGACCCAGCATCAGCGTAAGGCTGAGCAGGATGCCTAAAAATCGTTTCATCTTAATTCTCATAAGCTGTTTCTCCTTTTTCATATTCACGGCTATTATGGCCGCCGCAGAGCCTTATTACACTTTTTTCGAAGTGCCATCTCATGAGCTTCGCTCTTTCGATGATGCGGCATTCGCCGCATCTTTGTCCAAGCTGTAATCCGGCCGATTGCAAGCAAGCTTGCATCGTCCGGCTTTCATCTTGTCCACAGCGCTTCTCATTGCTAACGCACAAAGAAACCGCCGAACCTGACAGGGTATACTTACCCCGTCAGAATCCGACGGTTATCCATCACGAATGTAGTATTCAGTTTCAAGCG
>JAUMWM010000249.1 GCA_030529705.1 Lachnospiraceae bacterium | reverse complement strand
AGTTTATTTTTTAGTTTAGTTTTCGAAGCAATCTGACAAATGAACTCTCCGTAAGCCCCTCCGCATACTCGCGGCACAGCGCATGTATGACAAAATGGCTTCCTTCTTGAGACACCGTAATCGTTCCGGGGGTCAACGTAATGGAATTTGCAAGCAGGACGTTCCGAAAATCGTCCTGAAATTCCGAGTCAAATTCCACCACGACCGGATCCGTCTTCGCCCTCCGGGACAGCGCAATCGCCATGACCGAAACCGACGCTTTCACAATTTCTACTATTAAATTCAAGATATACAGAAATCCGACAGGAAAGTTCCTCAATATACGCCTGTCCGTCTCGGGCTTATAGTCCATCACTTTTACGATAAAAAGGTAGCAGGCTGCCGAGACTCCGACGCCGAACAGGACAATTTCCAACGTAATCCTGCCATTAAAAATAATCCAGAGCAAAAAGAATAAAACAGGCATGGCTAACCATCTCTCCATCCCACAAAAAAAGTGCAATTTCGCACATTTGCAAAATCGCACTCATTCTAGCACTTTTATCGAGCATGTACAATAGCTAATCTAAGCAGCAATGCTGCCAGCCTTTTAAAGTTCACGCAATCGGTACCGTCCTTGTCATCCTGAGCGAAAGCGAAGGATCTTTTACCCTCTACAGCGGGTTTATGATAAAGATTAAGCGTAGCTTCATAGTCGCCCTGTTTATTTGCGATCTTTTACCATCTTACAGCGAGTTTATGGTAAAGATCCTTCGCTGCGCTCAGGATGACAGCTAATTTACTACAAGCACCGGCAACCTCGGAGCGGAAAGGCGGACGATAATTACCAATCACGATGCCGCAGTAGCCGCACCCCTCCTCTGATAAAGGATGACCGCCGCCAGCGCAGCGAGCCCTATGACATCCGTCAGCGTCCCCGGAACCATCATGGAGATGCCGCCTGCGACCAGCAGGATGCGAAGCACAATCGGAATATCCTTATAGAGATAGCCGCAAAGTCCGGCCGCCACTCCGAAAAGCCCGATCAGAGAGGTGATGATGAGCTGGATAATCGTAAATGCCATCATGCCGCCACTCATATTGCCAAACTCCAGCAACATGGCCGGGTTCAGGCAGAAGATATATGGGCAAATGAACGCCGCAATCGCCAGCCTCGACGCATTGAAAGCCGTCTTCATCGGCGGGGACTTCGCGATGGCCGATCCTGCATATGCCGCCAGTGCGACCGGCGGAGTGATGTCCGCAACGATTCCGAAATAGAACACGAAGAAGTGCGCGCACACCTTCATGATGCCAATCTGCGGGCTGATAAGAATCGGCGCGCAAGTCGCCGCCATGATGCAGTAGGTAGCCGTCGTCGGAACGCCCATGCCCAGTATGATGCAGCACAACATCGTCAGGAAAAGAGCAATGATTGCCCGTCCGCCGGAGATATTGACAATAATCGTAATAAGCCGGGATGCAAGACCGGTCGACGTGATACATCCGGCAACGATGCCGGCCATCGCGCACGCGACCGCCACGGAAATCGTCCCCTTCCCGCCGGACTCCAGGGCGTCGATGATTTTGTTTAAATTAATCCGGTTATCCTTGTTGACAAGGCCGACCAGGATTGTGACGCCGATAGCGACAGTTGCGGAGAACTGCATCGTATACATATTCGTGGAGACCATCACGACAAGCACGATAAGCGGAAGAAGAAGGTAAATCTTCGGCAGCAGCTCCTTCAGTTTCGGAAGCTCCTCCTTCGGAATACCTTTAAGACCTAGCTTTTTCGCCTCCAGATGGACCGCTATGTAGATTCCAGTGAAATAGAGGATCGCCGGAAGGACGGCTTTCAGCGCAACGTGCGCATATGGAATGCCCATGTATTCCGCCATCAGGAATGCAGCAGCTCCCATGATGGGAGGCATAATCTGGCCGCCGGTGGATGCGGCCGCCTCGACGGCGCCAGCAAACTCTCCCCTGTAGCCCGTCCTCTTCATCATCGGAATCGTGACAGAACCGGTCGTGACCGTGTTGCCCACGGAAGACCCGGAAACCATTCCGCATAGTGCGGAAGAGATGACAGCGACCTTAGCCGGACCGCCGGACGAAGCTCCGGCCACGCAATTTGCAAGGTCAATAAAGAACGTCGATATGCCCGTCCGTTCCAGAAATGCTCCGAAAATGATGAAAACGACGATATATTTGGCACATACGTTGATCGGCGTGTTCATGAGGCCGGTCGTCGTGTAAAAGAGGTCGTATACGACTTTTCCGAAGCGTACATTTGCAAATGTATACACCAGCAGAAGTCCCACCACTACCAAAATCGGCACGCCTACGCATCTACGGCAAAGCTCCATATAGGCCAGGACGGCGCAAACCGCCATTGCCACCATGAGCGGGTCTTTCGTCACTCTCGTGGCCAGCTTAATGATATCCGTCGCATGGAGCGCAAAATAAAAGAACGGACCCGCGCCGGCGATCATAATAAGGATGTCGTACACCGGCAGAGAGTTGGGCTTCACGTTTCCCTTTTTGATCGGATAGTGGAGATAACCGAGAATTAGAATCGTGCCGAGAAAGATATTCAGCCTGACTTCCGGCATCGCCGTGCTGAAAAGCGTTACATAGATGGAATAGAGGGAAAACAGGACGGACAGCCACCTCACGACCTGGCCGGGAACTCCCTCCCATACTCTCGTGTTGGACTCCCTGTCATATTTTTTCATAACCTCCTCTACGTCGGCGGCCGACCCGACCGACAAATCTGCCTCCAGAGGCTTTTCGGGCTTACTATCTCTTGTTTGCAAGAAGAGTCCTCCTTTCGTAAACGAGCCGGAAAGCCTGCGGAAAACTGCATTGCTAATCCGGCGGGGTAATGTTATCCGAAAACGAGCCGGGGCATATGCTGCTCCCGGCCCATCTTTAAGACATTGTGACGGCTCCGTAAATTTCACGGAAGCTCCTTATTATTTCGTCTGGACGGTGATGCCCTTCTCCTCGAAGTATTTCGCAGCGCCCGCATGATACGGTACGGATGTCACGGAAGACGCGAACTCAAGGTCAAGCTCCTCGCCCTTTGCGTGCGCTTCTTTAATCGCATCGATATTTTCAAATACGCCGTACATGAAGTTGTAAACATCCGCCTCGGAGACATCGTCTCTTGCAATGACGACTGCGCCTACAGCAACGGTCTTGATATCCTCGGCCGTGCCGTATGCATCCGCCGGAATCGTGTTCTCGCTGTAGAACGGGGACTCTTCGATAAGAGACGCAATGTGCTCGTCATCAAGGCTCAGAATGTTGATTTCCTTGGACGTTGCAAGGGATGTTACAGCGGTCGTCGGGGCGCCGGCTACGATGAAAGCCGCGTCAATCTTGCCGTCCTGCAGGGCTTCCGCGCTGTCGCCGAAGGACTGGTAGGTCGGATTGATGTCCGCTTCCGTGAGGCCGTAGGCTTCAAGGACGTCAAGGGCGTTGAAGTATGTTCCTGATCCTGCCGCACCGATAGAAACGTTCTTGCCCTTGAGGTCTTCAACGGACTTAATGGACGGGTCGACCGTCACGATCTGAAGCTGCTCCATGTAAAGGGCCGCAACCGTTGAAAATCCGTCCATCTTTCCGATTTCCTCGAAAAGCCTCGTTCCGTCATACGCATAGGACATTACGTCGGACTGTACAAATGCCAGCTCCGCGTCGCCCGCATCCAGCGCCTCAATGTTAGCCTGAGATCCGCCTGACGTGATGGCCGCTACGGACGTGCTGGTGGCTTCGCTGACTTTGCCCGCAAGGACGCCGCCAAATCCGTAATAAGTTCCCTGATCGCCGCCGGTCGTGAAGGAGAGGCTTGTGCCGCCTTCCATTCCGCCCTTCTTGACGTTGCTGTCAGCCGCCGTGCTTTCTACAGCCTGATCCGCTGCGTCATCCGCAGTAGATGTCTGCTGAGACGTGGAATTACAGCCGGCAAGCGCCATGCCGCACGCCATAACGATGGAAAGTGCAAGTGCGAGTTTCTTCTTCATAATAAACCTCCTCATATCTATTATTGTTTTGAGACTTCATTATATTAAAGTATCCTGGATAAATCAATCCTAAAATAAATTTTCCTTGGGGACGGTCCTTTTGGGGTTACTGTTCACACTTCCGCACAAAATCGCCTGTTTTTGCGGTAATTGGGGTGTC
>JAUMWM010000248.1 GCA_030529705.1 Lachnospiraceae bacterium | reverse complement strand
AAGATTTACGCTCAGAATGACAAAAGATTTTACGCTTTGGATGAAAAGGATTTTGCCAGACCACTGTTAGAAAGATTTCGGCAGTCTGCTGAGTAGGGAATTTTCGGGAGGAACTCATATGGATTTTGAGGAAATACTTGCCCATGTGGATCACACGAATCTGAAGCCGGAAGCCGGCTGGAATGACATTAAGGAGTTGTGTGACGAAGCTATAAAATATCACACGGCATCGGTGTGCATACCTTCCGGTTACTGCAAGCAGGCCAAGGATTATTTGTGCCAGAGAGTGCCGATTTGCACGACCGTCGGCTTTCCGATGGGATATGCGAGTACAGCGGCGAAGGTATTCGAGGCATCGGATGCCGTCCTGAACGGCGCAGACGAGATTGACATGGTCATCAATCTGGGATGGGTCAAGGACGGAAGATTTGACGATGTGACCAAGGAAATCCGGGCTTTGAAGGCCGTGTGCGGAAACCGCGTGTTGAAAGTTATCATCGAGACCTGCCTTTTGACGGAGGAGGAGAAGATCCGTCTTTGCAAATGCGTCACCGAAGCCAAAGCGGACTATATCAAAACGTCAACGGGGTTTTCGAAGGGCGGCGCGACATTTGAAGATATCATCCTCTTTAAGGAGAATATCGGGCCAAATGTCAAAATCAAGGCGGCGGGCGGAATCTCGACTTTGGAGGACGCGGAAAAGTTCCTTCGGCTTGGAGCCGACCGGCTGGGGACGAGCAGGATCGTGAAGCTGGTGAAAGAAGGTGGCTTGATGTTATGAAAGAATATGGCTATCTAGTTAAGTGCGCCATAGATATGATGAAGTTTTCCTATGCGCCGTACAGCCATTTTAAGGTTGGTGCGGCGCTTCTTGCAAAAAACGGGAAAGTCTATGGAGGCTGCAATATAGAAAATGTTGCTTATACTCCCTCGAATTGCGCTGAACGGACCGCCTTTTTTAGGGCGATTGCCGAGGGAGTGCGCGAATTCGAGGCAATTGCGGTTGTCGGAGGCAAGGACGGGGTCGTTACCGAATATTGTGCCCCTTGCGGGCTGTGCCGGCAGACTATGACCGAGTTTTGCGATCCGGATGAGTTCAAAATTATTATGGCGGCATCGGAGACGGATTATAAGGTGTATACGTTGGCCGAACTGTTGCCGCTGGCATTCCATGCGGAATTTTAGGATTCGTTATGGGATGGATTCTTAGCTATGTAAGCATTTGGGATGAGTGCCGGCGGGAAAAAGACTGGCAAGTTGAATCATTTATTCATGGAAGGATCTTTAGATGCTTATCGAGGCTGTATGATGCTTAGCTTCGTTGTGATTGGAGATGCTTGGATATGGTGAAGAAGTATAAAAGAGTCTTTGTTATCGTGGTCGATTCCATGGGAATCGGAGATGCGCCGGATGCGGCGGCGTTTGGAGATGCAGGGGCGGATACATTTGGACACATTGCGGAAAGCGTGGGAACCTTTCTGATTCCGAATCTTGTGAAGCTTGGCATTGTAAACATCAAGCCGGTTCCGGGTTTGAAAGCCCCCGAATCCCCGATTGGGTATGCCGCTTCCATGGTGGAGCGCAGCAGCGGGAAAGATACCATGACCGGTCACTGGGAGATGATGGGGATCCACACGACAAAGCCATTTGTCACGTTCACGGATACCGGATTTCCACAGGAGCTTCTGGACCTGCTTGAAAAGAAAAGCGGATGCGAGGTGGTCGGGAACAAGGCTGCCAGCGGTACGGAAATCATTGACGAGCTGGCGGAGGAGGAAATCTACCATAACAAGCTGATCGTCTACACTTCTGCGGATTCCGTGCTGCAGATTTGCGGGAATGAGGAGACATTCGGGCTTGACCGGCTATATGACATTTGCTCCTATGCTCGGGAGATTACCATGCGGGACGAGTGGAAGGTCGGCCGGGTCATCGCGAGGCCGTATGTCGGCCGCAAGAAGGGGGAATTTGCCCGGACGTCCAATCGGCACGATTATGCGCTGAAGCCTTCCGGGCCTACGGCTCTGAACAGCCTGCAGGATGCCGGATACGATGTCATCTCGGTCGGGAAGATTTCCGATATTTTTGACGGGTATGGAATTACGGAGGCGATTCATTCGGTCAGTTCCGTTAACGGGATGGAACAGACGATTGACGTGGCTCGGCGGGACGACTGGGAGGGGCTTTGTTTTACAAATCTGGTGGATTTCGACGCCCTTTGGGGACATCGGCGCAATGTGCAGGGATATGCCCAGGAAATCGTTCGGTTTGACGTGAAGCTGGGCGAGTTTCTGAGAGAGATGCGGGAGGATGACCTCCTGATGGTCACGGCGGACCATGGGAATGACCCGACATATACCGGGACGGACCATACGAGGGAGAAAGTGCCGCTTCTTGTTTATTCGCCGTCCATGACGGGCAGCGGGGTTCTGCCGGAGACGGATTGTTTCGGGGTGATCGGATACACGATTGCCGATAACTTCTGCGTTCCCATGCCACAAGGGACTATCGGGGAATCGTTGCTGGAGGATTTTGTATGATGAGGGTCTGCTTCTATTTGCAATAAGAAGGTGCTATTTATTATGAACTATACGATCGAGGACAAATTATATGCTTTCTCTTTTTTGCGGCCGGAAGAGCGGGCGGGCGAGGTGCATTTGCTGGATGCGGCCGCAGACCTCTTTATGAGGACGATGGAGAAGATCAGCCCGGATGCATGGAATCGCGACGGGGAAGCCGCCGGCCTTCGAGCGGCCCTGCCGGAGAAGTATTATCCGGCGGTGATTGGCGGCATGGAAGAAGGACTCGGCTATGTCCGCATCTATTACTGGTACGATACCTATGTGGATTATGACATGTATGAACACTCCCAGGGTGGGGAACTCATCCTTTTTGAGGATGGGACGGTGATTGATGCCGGAAGGAAGTGGTATGAGGTCATGAGGGGGGTCTTTCTTGAGGGAGGTTATCCTGTCGGGAGCGTGGGACGGCTGAATATCCTTGATGAGGTGGAGCGGGAGAGACAGGCCGAAGAGTATGCGGCTCTTGTGAACGAGGGCAGGACGTTGAAATTTTAATCATTTCATGGAATTGTCCCGCAGGGATGTTTCTATGGGTTGCAATCTTTTTCAATTGTATGTGGCCAGAATTAGCTGTTATCAGAAGCCTTGTCATCCTGAGCGAAGCGAAGGATCTTATACGAATACTTCTGTTGTACAGAAAAGATGCGATGCCGAAAATGTGGATGCGACGCAAGACGTATCTTATACCAATACCTTCTATTATACAGAAAAGATCCTTCGCTTACGCTCAGGATGACAAAACTGCCAGTTGGACCGTGCCGGAAGTTATTTTGACCCAAAAGGACCGTCCCCATGGGACGAATTTATAAAAAGAATATGAGGAGGATAAGACTATGACGACGAAACAGATTTCCGTATTTCTGGAGAACAAGCCCGGGACGTTAGCAGAGTTCTGCAGGGTGCTTCGCAAGCATGATATTAACATGAGGGCTTTGTGCCTGGCGGACGCCATGGATTTCGGAATTGCCAGGGTGATTGTTGACGATGTCTCTGATACGGTCAGGGTCCTGAGGGAAGAGAATTACGTGTTCCAGATCACGAAGGTCCTTACGGTCGAGATGCGGAACGAGCCGGGCGCATTCAGCGAGATCCTCGATATTCTCGGGGAGGAGGGAATCAATATCGAGTATACGTACGCTTTCCTGACGAGGCAGAAAGGGAAGGCATATCTTGTAATCAAGGTTGCTGACGGCAAGGCGGCCGGGGAGCTTCTGTTGGATCGCGGCGTGAAGGTTATATGCCAGGACGAGCTGGAGAAGGTTTTCTCGAATTGACATGAGATGTCCGTTGGTTGCAGTTAACATTTCTGATCGGAAATCGCCTGAGTTTTCGAGAATCGGGCGTCATCCTGAGCGTAGCGAAGGATCTTTTCATAAAAAACGCTGTATATGGTAAAAGATCCTTCGCTTACGCTCAGGATGACAGAATTTCCAATTAAACCGTAGTGACAATCTTTCGCCCCTTGGTGACGGTTCTTTTGGGTCGTTATTTCGACCCAAAAGAACCGTCACCAAGGGGCGAAATCTAGCACAGTATTTCATAAGTTCTGTCGTATTAAAACGCCTGTCTTTTTCGCCATTGCTTCGTTGCCATCG
>JAUMWM010000247.1 GCA_030529705.1 Lachnospiraceae bacterium | reverse complement strand
TATTTTTCAGCATATAGGGTTAGAAATCGGGACACTAATTTATGACTCAATCCTAATCTTCAAAATAGTTATAAAGATGATACAGCTCATGCGCCGCGGCAAAGATCTGCTTCGCAAGCGGCATGGCGGAATTAATCACGACAAAGACCCTGCCTTCCCGTATAAAAAGTGCATGCACAGAAATCATCATCGCCAAATGGAAAACGGAACAGCTTCATCTGCATGCCCTGCTGGGAAACATAGTTTTCTATGATGTGGAAAATATCATCCTGTATGATGTTGCTGCCCGCATAATTGGAATTAAAGCATTCGCCCTCTTTCGAACCGCTTCAACTTAAAACAGGCGGTACTGTTCACGCTTGTGAACTCTAGACTTCTATTTAGGAAGGAAACCGCACTTCATACTCGTGAAAACCGGGACGGCTTCATGCCGTCCCGATTCATGAATCATATGCCGTCTTTCGACCTGGAATCGTCAGGAATCAGTCGCCATAATTCCCTCCTTCTCCATTGCCGCCATTACCTTCTCCTTCCACTTTCCGGGTGCCATCAGCGGATGATCCCATGTTCCGGACGGAGTCGGAATCCCGACAGGCCTGCGTCCGGGAAACCGGCTCCTCATCCGGGATGATGATTCTCCTGCCGCAATAGAGGCAAAATTGCGGCGGATCGGCTGGTTCATATATAAACTTTTTGCCGCAGTGTGTGCAGAATAAAGGTTACTGTTCACACTTCCGCACAAAATCGCCTGTTTTTGCGGCAATTGGGGTGTCATCCTGAGCGTAAGCGAAGGATCTTTTACATAAAGCCGCTGCAGATGGTAAAAGATCCTTCGCTTACGCTCAGGATGACAAGGGCAGTACATGAGGTGTGAACAGTAACGAATAAAGATTTCAGTTCCATGTTACAAGTAATCCTTTCTATGCTATAGCCTTCTTGCATTATAGACCTATGGCTCCAAGCGTCGATAGGGATGGGCGTCAATAGGAACGGTTCTAGGTGACAACTATCTAACGCGTGTCATCAAGAACCGTCCCCGGTGACACCAGTTACTGGAGATACCACTTCTGCGCGCTCGACGTCGACGCGCTATTTGCCGTAACATTTGTCCCGTTCGCCGTCTTATTGCTGACCAGATGCAGCACCGTTCCCAGCGCATTCTTCATCGTCACCGTTCCATTTGCATTCTTCGTAATCTTCCATCTCTGGCCGCTCTGGGCCGCCCATTTGCTCTGAATGACATTCGTGCCGCTCGTCTTCGCATTCCCCTTGACCGTAAGGCACAGGCCGGAATTCACATTCACGAGACGATAGTAACCGCCTCCGCTGTAGATGACCTTGAACTTCTTCGCGCTCGTGTTGCTGTAGGTGTAGAGGTTCACATTTGCCCCATCCGCCTTGGAAGAGGAGGCGATGTTCAGCGCAAATTTCTTATCTTTCGATGCCCTGACTGCGTAAGTTCCGTCAAATGCAGCGTCCACGGCCGTCGTCTCCGCAATATAGAACCGCTGCAGGCCGCTACTTGCCGTCTCCGCCATGGAAAGGGTCGTGCCCTTGACCGCCGATGCATCGGACATGGCGATAGAGTGGTTCGACACGGCATTAATTATCGCAAATGAATTGTCTGATTTCCTCGAAAGCCTCCAGTTCTGTGCCGCCTTCGAAGTCTGATTGTAGAGGACGAGTCCCGCGCCCACGGCAGAGCTGTTCTGCTGAACCGCCAGTACCAGCTCGCATTTCGCATTGATAAACTTCCAGCTTCCGTCAGAGTTCTTTACGGCCTTAAATTTCATCGCCTCGGAAGCGCTGCGGTCCGTGATATAGACTTTCGTGTTGTTGACCATTTTGCCGGAATAGGAGCAGACAGCCGTACTTGAATTGTTCTTCGGAATCAACTGATATGTCTTTCCGGAAACGAGCGATGAAACGCAGTCTACGATTTCAAATGTCTTGATTCTTGTTCCGGTACAAGTCCCTATTCCGGTGATTATTATCGTTGCCGTGCCCGGCTCCTTATTATTCGTATATTCCACCGTATAATCCGTATCCTTGATTAGCTCTACCCCGTCTACCTTCACAGTGAGAGCCGGGGTATAGGCTTTTCCGGAATAACCGTAGGAGAGGCTGACACCAGCCACGCTCGCGCGGCTTATGTCGGTATATTCCTTCCATGCGGCATACACATTGATATGGCTGGTTCCCTGGTTTTCCACGGACGTTATGATGGTCCCCTCCGGGTTATCGGAATCCGTACACCAGCCAAGGAAAACATGCCCTTCGTACTTCGGATCGTTCGGGACATAATCGGAAAGGTTGGCGCGGCCGTCTTGCCAGTTGCCGAGTTCAAAATACACCTTTTCCTTCCCATCGATTGTCCCGCCCTGCGCGTCAAATGAAATGGTCGGGCCGCCATCGTATACCGGCCAGAGATGCTGGTCGCGCAGGTACTCCTCTATGTTCGGCTGGTTATCCCGTCTCGATCTGGCCACCAGATTGAAGGTATACGTATATACGTCTCCGTTCCTCTCCCCTCCATCATTCGGGCTGAAAGGTCCTCCGATATGGGATTCGTAGATGCTAAGACGCCTCCTCTCCATCACGGCCAGCGGGAACTCATACGTATGGTCCTCGCCATCCACATACATCCTCAGCGTGTATTCGGACAGAGGCTTCGGCCAATGCAGATTCGAAAAATCCACTTCCCGGCGCTGATAATAGTAATATCCGTATTCTGCCGCCTTATCAATGTGAATGTCATAATACGGTTCTGCAAATATCAGCGTGGAGCCATAGTATTTCGTTCCCTCCCCCTGGAAATTGGTCCATCTCTCATCGCGCAGGCCATGAACCAGGCCGTAACCCTGCCTTTTCTCAAAATATCCGCCGCGCGCGCCGTTTATAATGATCGGCAGCCCAGTATCATTTCGATACAAGCTGACATATTCCACTGCGGTAATCGCGCCGGGAGCAGGGTAAGTCGGATCATCCGGACGATCCACGCTGCGGTCGCCGTAAGGAATCGGCATCGTTCTCGTCTGAAGAGGTGTCAAGGTCGTCCGTTCCGGGGTGCTGCGGGTAAGGAACCTCGTATTGGCAACCGTCTCCTCCATCTGCCAGATATTAAAACCGAACCAGGAAATGCCTCCCTGGACGCCGGAGTTATTCAGGCCGACCTCCGGCAGGATGGCGATCGTCTCGCCCGGCATAATGACAGTATAATAATGCACCCTTGCATAAACAAGGCTGTCATAGCCGAAAATGTCCCCTATCTCCGAATCATATCCAATGACATGATCAGCCGCACTCGCTTCTTCTTTGGCGGCTTCCCACCATGCGTCAAGGGCAAAGCGTCCCGTCCCATTGTATCCGCCGACAGGCAGTTCCTCCCCTGCTTCATCCTCAGCGGCGGATACAGGCGCGGCAGTAACCGACAGGCTGCAAAGCGCCAGCACAAACAGCAACACAAAACATTTCCATTTCATCATCTTCATTGCTCCCCCTCCTTTCAGGTGTTGCACCTATTCAATTCACTCCTTATATTATACAATGCAATTCTAATTATGTCATCCTTCGCCGCCATATCCGAAAATATTCTACATGGTCCGTCACTTATTCACTCTTCCCCGCCAAAACCACCTGTACCCTTTGTATATTGGGTGTCATCCTGAGCGTAGCGAAGGATCTTTTTCATAAAACTGCTGTAGATGGTAAAAAATCCGAATGCGCTCAGTAATTGCTTATCTCTCGTGACTACAGCACATCAGTTTGTTGATCGAGCTGAATAGCATTCAGTAGCATTCAATCACGAAGAAAAGCAACAACCGCCACTCGGCAAAGTGACGGTTGTTTGAATAAATAACTGTATTCTTTAATCGAGGTCAACCGCTTCTCGCTGTATCCCTCTTTCAATTATTAGTATATGTAAAACTACTTATTCTGTCAATTTCGACAAGGAATTCTTTTACTGTTCACACCTCCACACGTTACTGTTCACACTTCCGCACAAAATCGCCTGTTTTTGCGGCAATTGGGGTGTCATCCTGAGCGTAAGCGAAGGATCTTTTACATAAAGCCGCTGCAGATGGTAAAAGATCCTTCGCTTACGCTCAGGATGACAAGGGCAGTACATGAGGTGTGAACAGTAACCTCCACACCGCTGATATTCCTCAAAAAAATGACATCTGGCCCCGCTAAGAACA
>JAUMWM010000246.1 GCA_030529705.1 Lachnospiraceae bacterium | reverse complement strand
GTCTCCTATCCGATCGAGCACATCGAGAAGATCGTCCTGAACGTGCGCGACACGTCTTCGGGCCCGGCAGCGGAGAATGTAATATTCCTGTCGGCGGATGCATTTGGAGTTCTCCCGCCGGTTTCGATCCTGACTCCGGAGCAGACGCAGTATTACTTCCTGTCCGGTTTCACGGCCAAGCTGGCCGGCACGGAGCGCGGCATCACGGAGCCGACCCCGACCTTCTCTGCTTGCTTCGGCCAGGCTTTCCTTGAGCTTCATCCGACGAAGTACGGCGAGGAGCTGGTCAAGAGGATGGAGAAGAGCGGAGCGAAGGCTTATCTGGTCAACACGGGCTGGAACGGCTCGGGCAAGCGCATTTCCATCAAGGACACGCGCGGCATCATCGATGCGATCCTGAACGGGGATGTCCTGAAAGCTCCGACAAAGACGATTCCGTACTTCAATTTCGAGGTTCCGACGGAGCTTCCGGGCGTGGATCCGGCAATCCTTGACCCGCGCGATACGTATGCGGATGCGGCCGAGTGGGACGAAAAGGCGAAGGATCTGGCTTCCAGATTCCAGAAGAATTTCGTGAAGTATACGACAAATGACGCCGGCAAGGCGCTGGTGGCAGCGGGACCGCAGCTGTAATATGGGTGATTTATAACTGCTCAGAGTCCTTGTCATTCTGAGCGTTAGCGAAGAATCTTTGCCATAAGCGTATCATCTACGATTAAGATCCTTCGCTTACGCTCAGGATGACGGGTGCTTGTGCTGAGGATGACAAAGTTACAGGCGATCTGTCAAATAGTAGTGGATGAATGCTAAATAAGACGAGGGACGTTCTTTCTCCTGCAAAATTTTCGCTGGAGAAGAAACGTCCCTCTTTATGCCATGCCGCAAATAATGCTATACTCTGATAGTCAGTTGATTGCTCTTGCAGCGCATCTGCATTCTAATAAACCTAAAGGAGGCCCACATGCTTTTATTCCAACAAATGCTCGCCCTCTTCATCTTCCTCCTCATCGGCTACTTCATGAGAAAGAAGCAGATTCTGGATGCCAAAGGCAGCCACGCCATCTCATGGCTTATCATAAACATCGCCTGCCCCTGCATGGTCATCGCCAGCGCCCTCAGCGGCGAGGATTTGTCTTTGCAAATGTTCCGCGACACTTTCCTCCTCTGCCTCGCAACCTATGCCGCCCTGATTGCCATCTCGCTGTTCCTTCCGGCCTTGCTCGGCATACCGAAGGAAAACCGAAATACTTACAGGCTCATGACGATTTTTTCAAATATCGGCTTCATGGGCTATCCGCTCCTTAGCGCGATGTACGGCTCCGGCTGCCTGGTGTACGCTTCCATCTCAAATGTCATCTACAACATCTTGTTTTACACATTTGGCATTCGCACGATGCAGCGGGACTCCAATGCATCCGAGCCGCTGCGGCTTACCAACATCGTAAATCCCGGAACTTTGGCCTGCGTCGTAACCCTCGTTATGGCGCTTGCGAGGCCGCCGGTGCCGACATTTGCAGAAGCTGTTATAAAAAATCTCGGGGCGCTGCCGGCATCGCTGGCCATGATTGTCATCGGTTCGTCCCTGACCGAATTCCGGTTCTCCGAGATATTTTCCGATTGGCGGGACCTGGCCTTCTCGCTTGCGAAGCTCGTCATTGTTCCCATCGTTCTCATTACGATTGCGAAGAGATTCGTGACGGATCCGGTGCTGCTCGGGATACTTCTGGTCAATTGCGCGACACCGGTCGGCAGCCTGGTGGTCCTCGCCGTCCAGCAATACGGGACAAATGAGCGCCTCGCCGCCAAGGTCGTCGCCCTCACTACGGTTCTGTCCGTGGTGACGATACCGATTGTGGCGGCGGTGACGGGGATTCGTTAAAGGGGCGTTCCCTCTCCTGCGTTTTGTGGTATAATACCGCCTATGGACATTATTAAAATCATTTCAACGGAACTCGAAATCACAGACAAGCAGACGGAAGCCGTCATCGCGCTGATCGACGAGGGAAACACGATCCCGTTCATAGCAAGGTACAGAAAGGAAAAGACGGGAGCCCTAAATGATGAAGTACTTCGCAAGTTCGACGAACGCCTCCGCTACTTAAGAAGCCTCGACGAGCGGCGGGAAGCCATCCTGAAATCCATCGAGGAGCAGGGCAAGCTCACGCCGCAGCTGAAAAAGCAGATCGACGCGGCGGAAACGCTGGTCGCGCTGGAAGACCTCTACCTTCCCTACAAGAAAAAGAGGCGGACCAGGGCCATGATCGCGCGGGAGAAGGGCCTCGCGCCCCTCGCGGAATACATGAAGAGGACGGACGCAGACGTGCCGGTGGAGGCATTTGCCTCACAGTTCCTCGACGAGGAGAAGGGCGTTGCCTCCGTGGAAGAAGCCATCCAGGGGGCGGAGGACATCCTGGCGGAGGAAATTTCCGACAACGCCCAGTACCGCTCCTTTATCAGGAGGAAGACCTTCGCGGACGGGCTGCTTGTTTCCGCGAAAAAGGGCGATGCGGAGGAGAGCGTCTACGAGAACTACTACGACTACAGCGAGCCGATGAAGAACATCCCCGGCCACCGCATCCTCGCGATGAACCGTGGCGAGAAGGAAAAAGTGCTCAGCATCAAGGTCGAGGCTCCGGTGGAGGACATTGAGACCTACCTGAACCTCAAGGTCGGCGTTCCGAAGCACCCGGTTACGGGCAGGTATCTTGAGGAATCGGCAAATGATGCCTACAAGCGGCTGATCGCCCCCTCCATCGAGAATGATTTGCGCGGGGAGATGACGGCAAATGCCCAGGAAGCCGCCATCACCGTCTTCGGGAAGAACCTAACCCAGCTTCTCATGCAGCCGCCGGTCGCTGGCAAATGCGTCCTCGGTTGGGATCCCGCCTTCCGCACGGGCTGCAAATTGGCCGTGGTCGATGCGACCGGCAAAGTGCTTGACACGGTCGTCATCTACCCGACGGCTCCGACAAATGAAAAGAAAATCCGGGATGCCAAAAACACCTTGAAAAAGCTGGTGGACAAATACGGAGTTGACATAATTTCCGTTGGCAACGGCACCGCTTCCCGCGAATCGGAGCAGGTCATCGTGGATTTCATAAAGGAACTGCAGGCGCAGGATCCTCCGGCGGGCTGCCGTCCGGATTTGTATAAGAAGCTTTCCTACGTGATTGTCAACGAAGCCGGAGCTTCGGTCTATTCCGCGAGCGAGCTTGCGACCGAGGAGTTCCCGAATTTTGACGTGGGCCAGAGAAGCGCGGCGTCCATCGCCCGTCGCCTGCAGGACCCGCTGGCCGAACTCGTCAAGATCGACCCGAAGTCCATCGGCGTCGGCCAGTACCAGCATGATATGAACCAGACCCGCCTCTCCGAAGCTTTGACCGGAGTCGTCGAGGACTGCGTGAACCGGGTCGGGGTGGACGTGAATACGGCATCCGCCGCCCTGCTGTCCTACATTTCCGGTATCAACAAGACGATTGCGAAGAATATCGTGGTTTATCGGGAGACGAACGGGACATTTGCAAATCGCCGCACCCTCCTCAAGGTGCCGAAGCTGGGGCCAAAGGCATTTGAACAGAGCGCCGGTTTCCTGCGCATAAGCGGCGGCACGGAGCCGCTCGATATGACTGGCGTGCACCCGGAGAGCTACGAGGCGGCCAGGCTGCTGCTGGCCAGGATGGGATTTGCGGAAACGGACGTGGCGCAGGGAAAGACCGCCGAGATACGGAAGAAGCTGAAAAGGGTTGATGAGAAGAAGCTGGCGGCGGAGCTCGGGGTCGGCGAATACACCCTGCGCGATATCATCGATGAGCTGGAAAAGCCCGGCCGCGACCCGCGCGAGAAGCTCGATGGACCGATTCTTCGGAGCGACGTCATGGATATTGAGGATTTGGAACCCGGGATGGTGCTGAAGGGAACGGTGCGGAACGTCATCGACTTCGGCGCATTTGTCGATATCGGGGTCCATCAGGACGGGCTCGTCCATATATCCCAGATTGCGGACCGGTACGTGAAGCACCCGCTCGACGTGGTGAGCGTCGGGGACGTGGTCACGGTCAAGGTGCTTTCCGTGGACGCGGCGAAGAAACGGATTTCGCTGTCGATGCGGGGGCTGTGAGATCCGAGATGGGGTTTCGGCCCGCGGGGACGGTCCTTTTGGACCAAAAAAATTCGGCCCGTGGGGACGGTCCTTTTGGGTCA
>JAUMWM010000245.1 GCA_030529705.1 Lachnospiraceae bacterium | reverse complement strand
TCGAAAAATTTCGACCCAAAAGGACCGTCCCCGCGGGCTGATTTTTAAAACAGCAGCAGATATGCCAAAACTCCCAAGATTAGCATGACCCCGACGCATGTCATGCCAAGCGCGAACGTAAAGCCAGAGAAAAGCGGAGTGACCGCCTCCTCGGTATCCCTAAGCAAGACCTCCAGCCTTCCGGGATCCATGCTCTTCCTTCCGCGAACCGGAACCTCCCGAAGGAGCGTGCGGCGAAGGAGCATGACCAGCGCATCCGTGCTGTCGCAAAGCAGCCGTCCCACCAGCGTACCCATGAACACCGCAAACCGGCAAACCTGCTTTAAAATAATATTTTCGCCAAATACCCTTGCAACGCTGCCGCCCATATCAGGCAGCCATTTCGTGAGGAGTGGACGGTAGACAAGATCCTCCAAATCCAGCCATTCCGGCCACAAATTCACATAAGAACCGTCCCTCATAAGAAGCCGCCTGACCACGCAGACATACAGGATAGCCCCTATCCCCAGCGAAATTGCGCCGCCTTTCAGATTCTCCGGGACAAAGGCCGAAAACTCTAAAATTTCCTCCCGCCTATTCATAAAAGCGGCCAGGCGCGTCATGACGGCCGGCTGTCCCAGAACCACCATGAAAAGGGATGACCCGAGAATCGCAATGGCGGAGGCGAGATTCATGCAGGAGGCATTTGCGTCATATCCGGCCTGAATATCCGCATCCTGATTCTTTTCCAGAAACAGGCAGATAAAGAGTTTCAGCATATAGGCAAATGTAAATCCGCCCGATACCAGGAACACCCACTCCCCAATCCTGAGCGCGGCGTTGATTATTCCCATTCCCCCGAGTTCTTCCGTCAGCTCTATTCCTACCACGATGCCCTCATGCAGCATCGTCTTTGATATGTATCCGTTAAAGAGCGGCACGCCGCTAATGCCGAGCGCGCCCAGCGCAAATGCAACCTTTAGCGCCGTCTTGTTCCGCCCCCACCCCCGGATATCATCCAGCGTTAGCTTATGCAGATTCATGACCACGACGCCCGCGGCCATGAAAAGGACCAGTTTCAGCAGGGAATGGTTCACCATATGGAGCATGGCTCCGGAGAGGGCGAATGCGACGCCTTCCTCATACAGGGGTTCAAGAGCGTCATTTGCTGACATCCAGGCAGCATGCGTTCCTGTAAGGACTTCGGCCGTTACCCCCATGGATTGCGTATCCAGAAGAGTATGCGCCGTCATCTCCACAATATTCGACCTGACAAGAGGCTGGGCAAGGTCTGCGCCTTCCGCTAGTGCATTTGTAAAGACAGCCATCCCGATTCCCGCGAGGATGAATCCGATCTGGGACATAGACGAACAGGCCAGAGTCCTCTTTAGATTCACGGAAAACAGCGCAAGCAGAGCTCCGAGGAACATCGTGACAAGGCCGAGGCCGAAAATCAACAGGCCGTACTGCCTGTTTCCGAAAAGGGCCTGCGTGGCAGTCATGATGATGCCGTACACGCCGACCTTCGTCAGGATGCCTGAAAGCAGGGCCGAAGCGGGGGACGGGGCGACCGGATGCGCTTTCGGCAGCCACACATGAACGGGGAACATGCCGGCTTTGCAGCCGAAGCCCAGCAGGATGCAAATTGCGCCCGCAAAAATCCTTTTGGCCGCCGCCGGATTTGCCGAAGCCGTCCGCACGGCATCGCTCAGCTCGTCAAATGCCAGCGTCCCGCACGTATCCTTCACAAGGACGAGGCCCATGAAGAGGACGAGCCCGCCGATGACGGCGATAAACAGATACGTATATGCGGCGCGAATCGCCCCGGCCGTCTCCTCGTGGATAACCCACGTGAAGGATGTCAGAGACAGAATTTCAAAGAAAATGAAACTCGTCATGAGGTCTGCCGACAGCATGACGCCCTCCGTTGCGCCGAGCGTCATGATGACGAAGAGCCAGTACCGATCAAGCCCTTCCCTCTCATGAGCAAAGTATTCTTTTGCAAATAGCGTCGTCCCCGCCCACATAATCGCCGTCACGAGGCTGTAGACCGCTCGGAAGCCGTCAACTGTGAAGTGCAGGCCATAGGCAAAGATGCCGGGGATGTCCAGGCAGGAGCGGCCTGCCGCTAAACTTGCATTTGCCTCCTGCATGGCGGAGGAATGAGCGGCGGCATTTGCAGCATCCGTCCCAAACTTCGGCAACATTGCCTTGATGGCGGAGGCATTTGCAGCGCTCTCTCCGAAACCTGCTCCAGCAAGGATAGCGTATGCCGAAATGAGCTGCCAGACGGCCACGGCCAGAATAAAGAATGTGAAAACGATAACTGCGTTGTCACGTAGCTTCTCATTCTTTTTCCCCAGGATGTAGAATAGCGGGGATATAATAATCGGTGAAAAAACCAAAACAGCTATCATCATATTACTTCACCATAATATTTTACAGCATACCCGTAGCGATGTTCTCTAAAAACCTTATAATTGGTCCCGAAAACAGGCCGAAAACCACATTCAGCACCGCAAAGAAACCGATTGGCACCAACATGCGCCACCCCGCCTCCTTCCTTCCGGCAAGGCCGGCATACCGATCCGTGCCCTTCATCGGGAAGAACGCGCGGATGCTGACATTGATTGTATACATGGCGCACAGAAAGGCCGCCGCAATCAGGCAGACCGTGCCGACAATTGAAACCGGGGTCATGGCGCCAATACCGGCCGTGATCAGCTTCCATTTGGAAATAAACCCGCAAAAGAGCGGAATACCGGTCAGGGAAAAGGCTCCCATGGTATAGAAAGCAAATGTCCACGGCATCCGCCTCCCCACCCCATTGACCTCATAGATGTACTCTTTCCCGGTCACATGCATGAAAGCGCCTGCGCACAGGAACAGGGACATCTTGATGATGCCATGGAACAGCATGTGGGCAAGGCCGCCGAGCAGACCCGCCGGAGTCATCAGCAGTATCCCGTAAAGCATATAGGACAAGTTGCTGACTGTCGAATAGGCCAGCCTGCGCTTGAAATGCCTTTCCTTGAGGGCCATGACCGCCCCGAACAGCAGGGTAAATTCGGCAGCGACAAGGCACACATTCTGAACCTTGCTTCCGAGCAGGATTTCCGGACCGTAGACATACCAGGCAAGCCGCATCACCGCAAACACGCCGGAATTCACGACTGCCACCGCATGGAGAAGAGCCGTGACCGGCGTTGGCGCAACGGAAGCCTGCGGCAGCCAGTTTTGCAGCGGAAAAATGGCCGCCTTCGTCCCGAACCCGAAAAAGCCAAATAGGAAAACGATGCGCATGAGGTCGTCTGAAAAGACATTTGAAAGACTCCCGCCATACGTGAAATCGCCGCCGCCATTCATCGTGCCCATGACCACTGTGACAAATGCAAGCCCCGCCCCGCCTATGCAATAAGCGGCATATCTTCTCCCCGCAAAGAGGCCGGCATGATCCTGGTAGTGGGCAACGAGCGGCAGCGTGACCAGAGTCAGCATTTCAAAAAACACGTACATGGTTACGAGGTCCGCCGCGAAGGCGATTCCCAGCGTGATGCCGTAAGTCATCACATAAAAGGCGAAAAATCCGTTTTTCCGGACCGAGTGTTCCATGTAATCGAATGCATACAGGAGGACGAGCGGCCACATGGTGGAGACCATGCCGGCAAAGAGCATGGCCGGCCCGTCCACCTCGAAGTTGATGGCGAACCCTTCAATGAAGCTGTACACCATGACCGGGGTCTGCGGTCCGAGGGCGAGAACCAGCCAAACTGCGGCCGAGGTGGCGCAGACTAAAGCCTCGCATATGATATTCCTTTTATGGTCGTCCCTGACCGGCGATATGAGCAGCGCGAAGCCGCCCAGGACCGGGAGCAGGATCGGCACTAATATCAGGTAATTTTTCACGTCCATATTCTAACCTTATTTAGAGAAGTTTCATTGCTTGGGTTCGCCCCATTAACTCGTCTTCGGTTCGCCCTTTCAGTTTTCCTGACTCATGTCATCCTGAGCGCAAGCGAAGGATATTACATGTAAAACATACGCAAAACATAAACTAGAAATAAGGATTCTTCGCTTACGCTCAGAATGACAGGGGGTACTGAGCAGTTATATTCGGAGAAGCAAGTTTCATTGCTTGGGTTCGCCCTTCGACCCATGGGGACGGGGCTTTTTGGGCCCAAAATTTAGTACCAAAAAGTACCGACCCACGGGGTGCAAACTAACCCATAAACCCCCCATG
>JAUMWM010000244.1 GCA_030529705.1 Lachnospiraceae bacterium | reverse complement strand
AAAATTTTCGACCCAAAAGGACCGTCCCCGCGGGCCGAAAGGACCGACCCAACGGGCCGAAAAACCCGACTCAAAAGGACCGACCCTGCGAACCGAATGGACGACCCTGCGAACCGAAGGAGGTATGACGTGAATATTTACATAGAAAGACTGGGAGAACTGAGGAAAACGATGGAAAAGAGGGGCATTGACTTTTTTCTGATCGTTTCCTCGGATTATCATGCCTCCGAATATGTCGGCGATTTTTTTAAAGTATCCGAGTTCTTTTCCGGGTGTACCAGTGATAATGTGAAACTTCTGATCGGGATCGACGAAGCAAAACTCTGGACGGATGGAAGGTATTTCATATCCGCCGCCGCCGAACTGAAAGGCACGGGGATAGGACTGATGAAATCCGGAGAAAAGGACGTCCCCAAGCTTGAAGAGTACCTGGAAGAAGTGTTGCAAGAGGGAATGACGCTGGCATTTGACGGGCTTACGGTCGATGCCATGGCGGGGGATGCCTATCACAAAATTGCGGAGAAGAAGCATGTCCGCATTATCACGGATATGGATCCCGCAGAAGGAATCTGGACGGACCGCCCCTGCCTGCCGAAGAACAAAATCATGATGCTGGACGAGGGGATTGCGGGGGCTTCATTTGAAGAAAAGCTTGCAAATGTCCGAGAAGCGATGGAACTAAAGGATGCTTCCTCGCTCATGCTCTGCCGGCTGGATGACATTTGCTGGCTTTTCAATATCAGAGGCCGGGATGTTGCCTGCAACCCGGTCGCCCTGGCCTATGCCTTTATTACCTTGGATTCCGTCCATCTGTTCATCCAGAAAGAAGAGAGGACGGAAGATTTTGACGCATGGGCAAGGGATCGGGGCATTACGGTCCTGCCTTACGGCGATACATCGGAGTTTCTAAAGTCCTGGGAGTTCGATGGTCCCTGCATGTTTGACCCGGGCGCGGTATCCTTCCACCTAGCGGAAAACATCCGCGGGAGGACGGAAACGGTCGAGACGGATAATCCGACGGAACTGATGAAGGCGGTGAAGAATCCCACGGAGATAGGGCATTTGAAAAAAATATATCTGCTCGATTCGGTGGCCGTGTGCCGGTTTATATATTGGTTCAAGGCAAATGTCGGCCTCGCTCCGATGACGGAACTTTCCGCCGCGGAGCGCCTTGACAGCCTGCGGGCCCGGATACCGGGTTTCCTGGAACTATCTTTCCCCACGATTTCGGCTTACGGCGCAAATGCCGCCATCGCCCATTATGCCGCCACGGAGGAGTCGGATGCGGAAATAGAGCCTTGCGGATTCCTGCTGGTGGATTCCGGAGGCCAGTACATGGGAGGGACGACGGACGTCACGCGTACGTTGAGGGCCGGCGACCTGTCGGAGGATGAGAGGCGGGCCTTTACCCTCGTCGCCATTTCCCATCTGAACCTGCTGAACGCGAGGTTCCGTTACGGCGTGACGGGGAGGTTTTTGGATGCCTATGCGAGGGCGCCGCTCTGGGAGCATGGGATAGATTACAACCATGGCACCGGACACGGCATCGGGTACATCCTGAATGTCCACGAAGGTCCCCAGGTCATTCGTTGGAAGTATTGCCCCGGACAGAAAGAGGCGGTATTTGAGCCCGGCATGATCATCTCCGATGAGCCGGGAGTGTATATCGAGGGGGAATACGGCGTCCGCACGGAATCCATCTTGCTGACCGTGGAGGATGAGACAAATGCATTCGGGAGGTTCCTGCGATTTGAGCCTTTGACATTTGTCCCGATTGACCTGGATGCGATTGATACGGCTTATATGCAGCCGAAGGATATCAGGAGGCTGAATGCTTACCATGCGCTCGTGTGGGAAAAGATATCGCCGAGCCTTCATGGAGAAGAGCTTGCATGGCTCAGGGAGGCAACCAGGGCGATAGAGGGTTGAGGGTTCGGCCCGCGGGCCGAACCGAGAGCCGAACCCAGAGTCGGACCCTGGGACGCCGCGGGAGCTTAAATCAATATATAGATGAGGTTAGCTTGCAGATGAATAAGGATTTTCTGAATTTCAGCTTTATATGGAGGTTTCTGGCGGATCTGCTGGTCTGTACCGGGCTGGTCATTTTTCTGATATGGAACAGGGAACTGTTTTATGGGGAATCCCAGGCGACCGACCAGTATGCCATGCAGATTGAACCCTACCGCCCGGTCTTTTTTATATGCATGATTGTGTTGGTCCTCATCATATATCTGGTCGGGGTCGTGAAAGCATACAAAGCGGGTCTTCGGGAGTCCGAAGACAGCGCCCACCCAAAAGGCGCGGCGGATGAGAAGGCTGCGGCCAAGAAAACGGCGGGCTTTCCGGTAAGCATCCTGCTCATCGGGGCGGGAGTTCTCATTATAGCCAATGCCTGCGCAAGCTTCGGAATCATAGAACTCATCAACAATCCCTGGATCATGCTCATGAAGCCCAAATATATCTATCTGGGCATCGGCATCACGCTCACCATGTACCTCGTGCTGGTATTGCTGACAAATTCCCTGACCTGCGGCATGATTCTGGGCAACATCCTTTTCCTTGTATGGGGAGCGACAAATTTTTTTGTCCTGAAATTCCGCGCCACCGCCCTCCAGTTCGTGGATTTCATGTCCATCCGCACGGCGCTCAGCGTGGCGGGGGGCTACGATCTCTATCTGTTCTGGCAGTTCATAGTCGGAATTACCGTGACAGTTTGTTTTATCCTGCTGTACCTTTTCATCGGAAATTACCACATATTCAGGAAGGTGCGGGGGAAGGCCGGCATACGCGGCGGGGCATTTGTCCTTGCCATGCTCTTTTACCTGGTCATTTTCAAAACGGACTATCTTGAAGGAACCGGCATCTGGCTTCGCGACTGGCATCCCCAGTACACTTACAAGTTGTTCGGGATGGAGGCGGGGTTTTTTGCATTTGCAAAAGCATCTTTTCCCGAAAAGCCCGATACCTACACGGACGAGCTGGTGAACGAAGTCCAGGAGGCCACAATAGAGGCCCACGCGAAGGACGTCTACGAAGGGGAAATGCCGGAGAATATCATCGTCGTCATGAACGAGAGCTTTTCGGACATGTCCGTATATCCGAAGCTTGTGACGGATGGCGACCCGATGCCGACCGTGAATGCCATGAAGGAGAATACCCAGAAAGGGCACCTCATGGTCTCGGTTCTCGGCGGCCTGACGGCCAATACCGAGTATGAATTCCTGACCGGGAACTCCTGCGTCCTGTCGCCCTCGACGGTAGTTTATAACTCCAATATCAAGAATGACCAGTTCTCGCTTGCGACCACCTTGAAAGCCCAGGGTTACCGGGCGGTCGCCATGCATCCTTATAAGGCAAATGGCTGGAACCGCCATTTCGTATATCCCCGCATGGGATTTGACGAGTTCTTGTCCATGGACGAGTTTAGCGACCCGAAATACGTCCGCATGTTCATCAGCGACCTGGCGGATTACCAGGAGATTATCAGGCAGGTCGAGCAGAAGGAGGAGGGAGAGAAGCTTTTCCTCTTCAACGTAACCATGCAGAACCACGGCGGTTACAATTATAACTACTTCAATTCTTCCATTCATGTCAGGGGCTATGAGGGAGGATTCAAGCACGAGTTCGAGCAGTACGAGACGCTGATAAGTATCTCGGATGAAGCCCTGGCCTATCTGATCGAGTATTTTGAGATGTGTGACGAGAAGACGCTCATAGTATTCTTCGGCGACCATCAGCCCGCCATGGATGATGATTTTCTGGAATATGCATACGGCAAGGAGTTGGAGGATCTGACATTTGACGAGCAGCAGTTACAGTACCTGTCAAAGTTTTTGATATGGGCAAATTATGACATCCCCGAGAAGGATGACCTGATGCTGTCGCCCAACTTCCTTTCGAGTTATGTCCTGACCCTGACGGGGCTGGTTCCCGCGCAGTACAACAATTACCTGAATGACGCGAGGGAGGTCATACCCGCCATGAACGCATATGGCTATCTGGGGAAGGACGGCAAGATCCATAAGCACGGCGGAGAGGATTCCGACCCGGAGGTGGACGCGAAGGTGGAGGAGTACAAGTGCCTGATCTATGACGAACTGGTCCAGGGGCGGAGCCGGAACGCTGACTTTTACGGGATACCGATGGATTCCGAGAAATAGCGCTCCCTATGTTTCGGCCCGCGGGGACGGTCCTTTTGGGTCGAAAATTTTCGACCCAAAAGGAC
>JAUMWM010000243.1 GCA_030529705.1 Lachnospiraceae bacterium | reverse complement strand
CTTAGTATGACAGGGAGTGTTTACGCTCAGTATGACAGGGAGTGCTTCGCATATACCATCTTACATCTTAAATCGGGAGACTATGTCCATGGATATTAAAAGAGAAATACGGCCAAGTTCTAGAGACACCGGCCGGCTCAGAAATCACTTCAATATTGATAAGAAGCGGCGTACCAATCAGCACTTCCAGCCGCATGCGCATTTCCATCCGTTTTACGAGATTTTCTTCCTCATAAACGGGCACTGCCGCTTCTTCCTGCACAGCACCAGCATTGAAATGATGCCCGGGAGTTTTCTGATCATTCCTCCTGGCGAATATCACTACAATGTATATGTGAAGGAACCCCTTCACGACCGGTTCGCCCTCTACTGCGACGACTATTACCTGACTGAAGACCTGCATGCGGAACTCGGTATCCTGTCAGAGGCGAAAACGAAGGCAGCTCTCTTCCAGATCAACAAAAAATTCCGGCCTGCCGTAGTGAACTATTTGGAAACGATGCTCCGCTACTACCGCGAGGCGGATTCCTATGGGGATACGATGCTCCGCTATATGTTCCCCGCCTTCCTTCTGTACCTGTCCCGGAACATTTATGAGCCAGATCTGAGCGAGACCGAACCCGTTACATCCGCTATGCAGGACGCTGTAAAAAATATCCTCAGTAATTATGCGGAAAACATCTCTCTGGAGGGGGCAGCTGCCGCCGCCGGACTCGCACCTACATACTTCTCCCGAAAATTTAAGGAAATCGTGGGGACGGGATTTAAGGACTATCTGACATTTGTGCGGCTGAGGGAGGCGGCAAAGCTCCTCCGCAATTCCCCTTTGTCTATAAGCGAGGTGTCCAGGCGGTGCGGTTTTAACAGCCCCAATTATTTCGGGGATGCATTCCGGCGCGCTTATGGCATATCTCCCAGCGAGTACCGGCAGAGCGAGGAGGAAATATTTATGGTGTCGGAACAGTCCGGGAATCCAAGGGTGTCCCTGTGAGGGTTGAGCCCGTGGGGACGGTTCTTTTGGGTCAAAAAATTTTGACCCAAAAGGACCGTCCCCACGAGCCGAAAAATCTTGACCCAGAAGAACCGTCCCCACGGACCGATTTTATGAAAAAGAAAGGAGTAACCATCATGATTCAATTTGGCATGCGCGTCCATGATCTTTGCCCAAAAGGCCCGCTCCTCGGTGTCCTCGACGCAATCCACGAT
This sequence comes from Lachnospiraceae bacterium, assembly GCA_030529705.1. Classification (GTDB taxonomy): domain Bacteria; phylum Bacillota; class Clostridia; order Lachnospirales; family Lachnospiraceae; genus Chordicoccus. The sequence goes on along the minus strand of JAUMWM010000243.1, from coordinate 3,037 downwards.
GCGGACATAAGGAACGTCCAGCTAGCATTTGGCAAATCCGTATCCGATTACGATCTCACTCCCGGTCACTACAGCGCAGGACTGGGGAACTACATCCGCAGGGAACTGGACAGCCGGGACATTCACATCGCCGTCCTCGGCTGTTACATCAACCCTGCAAATCCTGACGAAACCGCTCGGGAAGCGTCTGTGGCGAAATTCATTGAGCATTTGAAATATGCCAGGCGCATCGGCGCGGACATGGTCGGAACCGAGACCGGGCGTTTCTCCGCCGACTTCAAAGTTACACCACTCACAAAAACAGAAGAGTGCTACCAGACCGTCCTGGCATCCTTCCGGAAAATCGTGCGGGCCGCCGAACAGCTCGGAGTTACCGTGGGAGTCGAAGGCGTATTTGACCACACAATCCACTCGCCGGAGTTGATGGCGCGATTCCTCGACGACATCGATTCGGAAGCCGTCGAAGTCATTCTGGACGCAGTCAACCTCATGACGCCGGATGTCGAATTCTCCCCGGAGGGGCAGGAGGCGATACTGGATCGGGCATTTGCACTATATGGCGACAGAATTTCGGTTCTCCACTTAAAAGATTTCGTGTTCGACGGGCAAAAGCAGCTCTATCGGCACCCGGGCGAGGGACATTTCCACTACGAGGCGCTCATGAAACACATTCGGACGCAGAAGCCGCACATAATAGGACTTCTTGAAAATTCTTCACCCGACCGATATGCGGACGACTGCGCATATCTCCGAAATATGATTTCCACTCATTCCGCGATTTGATGGCTCCATAGACAACTGCGCATACCTGCGGAAAATGAATTGAGCCATAGTAACTGCTCAACTCCCCTGTCATCCTGTGGGCTCACTTCATATAATTTAAGCGTAAGCGAAGAATCTTATACCAATTACGGTTAAAACCCCTCGCTTACGCATGCCTTGTCATCCGGAGTGTACGCAAAAGGGGGTGTGCTGAGCAATCACTATCAATATTCATTATACCGCATCGCAAACTTTAAGTGAATTCGATTTTTCTTGACAAGTCAAGCCACAATTGTGAAAATAATATTACCGAATGCGGCTTACTGAGCAGTTACAGAAAATGAAAACCTGAAATCCGCGCCACAGGTGTAATATATGAAAACCATTCGAAAAATCCTTCAGGAAGCCGGCTGCCCTCCGGCACAAAGCGTCTACGAAGATGCGCCTATCCTGGACTACGAAATGCCGGTCGACCACGGCTGGGAACTCAAAAAAGTGAATCTGGAGCAGCGCTCCTTTATCAAAGTGCAGCGGTTTTTGGATGCGGTTTACAGGGGGAAACATACCCCCGAGTATCTGGATCTGAAAGCAAATATCAAATCCGTTCCGAGAGAGGACCGCACACGCAAAGCCTCCCTGCGCAAGACAAAGAAGGCGATGAAAGCGGAAATCAGGCAGGGGGCATTTGCAAATGCCTTCCCCGGCGCAAATCCCCAGGACGACATCTATGCCGTCAGCTACAAATCCGGCGTGTATGCTATCGACCTTGCGGAGCTGCTGCCGCCCGACGACATCAACAGGAAGGCGGTACGGAATTCCGAAAATGCGGCATCCGACAGATACCGGGATAATACCGGAAAATATGAATCGAATCCACCGCCCGACGAAAACCCCTGTATGAAATCAAGTACAGCCGCCCGCCCCCTGCCCTGCGAAAAACCGGAAGATATCCCCTGGTTCGTTTCGGATGCGGAGTGGTTCGCGAAAACCTGCGAGGCAATACGGACAGGTTCCTATAGACGCGGGCAGAAACGGGTCATCGCAGGCATTTGCCCCGCCTCACTTCAAGATTCGAACGTGCAGGCCTCTGACAAATGTATGCCGGACAACGCCGGCATTTGCCTCGCTTCCCCCAAAAATCCTGATGTGCAGGTTATCGACAAATACACCCCACCCGAACAAATCCCAGGCAGCAGTCTAGGTATGGAAGGCGGCTACTGCATTCTCGGCACAGATGAGATGCTCTTTCACATCTTCCTGGAAGACGGCGCGGAACACATATTTGACTTCAATACCATGCAGGAACTGACCGGGGCAGCGCCGGACATCATCACAAGTGAGACGGACACCGCCCTCTGGAACTTCATGCAGGCAAATAGCAGCCGCGTCCGAAGCGTCGCCATCGAGTGCGACAAAGACCGGATCACGGTTGACGAGTACACTCAGCTGTATTATTTGTTCGTTATGGCGGATTTTTTTGGTGCGAAGCTGGTTGTCACGATACCGGATATGTCATATGACAAGACATTTGTGCAGACATTCGGAGGGATACCTACTGAGCTGTTCGAGAAACTGCATGCGGAATTTCTGGCACATCTGGACAGGATTTCCGACATTTGCATAGCGTGGGTGGAGAAGTTCCGGAAAGCATACCCTGATCTCGAAGTAGAAGTTCTGCACAGAAGAAACGAAGATTTTCTGAACATCTTCTACGATAAGAGAAAGGATTACCTCGACTCCTATGCGAAGAAGCACCTGACCACGATACGGGACGGCAGGCGCGACGCCCTGATGGATTATGTGTGCATGCCCGCCGCGCCATTCTACAAATGGGGAACCCGGGACGTGATCGAGGTCAACCGCCTGGAAGAGTATCCGTCAATCGAGAAATGCAGGCGGATGCACAGGGGGGCGATGCATTTGCACAGTATGCTGTTTCCGCAGGCGCTGAGCAAAAACGGGGCTACGTCCGGATTTTACGCGCGGCGGAAGTACAAGGAGTACGTGGGGATGTGATAATCTTCCTTACTGTTCACGCCACTTTTGTCATCCTGAGCGCAAGCGAAGGATCTTTTACATGAAACCGCTGTGGATGGTAAAAGATCCTTCGCTACGCTCAGGATGACATCCAATGTGTCACAGGCACAGACGACTTGAGCGCGGAGGCGTGAACAGTGGCAATTCTCCTGGCTTCAGCCCGCGGGGACGGTCCTTTTGGGCCAAAAAATTTGAGTCATCTGCACCTTTGGTAGATGAAACTTGCCATAGCACATTG
>JAUMWM010000046.1 GCA_030529705.1 Lachnospiraceae bacterium | reverse complement strand
ACTTCTTATAAAAACATGTTGAATGACCTTCAAAAGAAAGATATAATAGTTCGGTGCAGCCTTGCATAATTACAAAGTAACGGCGCCTGCGCATGTGCGCGGGACCAGTAAAGAGGACAATATGGTTTACAATAACATTCTGGAAGCAATAGGGCGCACCCCCCTGGTTAAGCTGAACCACATGGCGCCCGAAGGCGCAGCCGACATATACGTAAAGTTCGAAGGCCTTAACGTGGGCGGTTCCATCAAGACCAGGACCGCATTCAACATGATCCTGGATGCCGAAAAACGCGGACTCATAGGACCAGATACCATCATCGTAGAGCCGACCAGCGGCAACCAGGGCATCGGCCTCGCCCTTGTCGGGGCGGTTCGCGGCTACAAGACCATCATCATCATGCCGGACTCCGTCAGCGAGGAGCGCAGGAAGCTTGTCCGGCACTATGGCGCGGAAGTCTTGCTGATGCACGATGCGGGCGACATCGGGGCTTGCATAGAAGAGTGCATAGCCACGGCGAACCGGATGAAAGAGGAGGACCCGAGGGTATTCGTCCCCCAGCAGTTCGAAAATCAGGCCAATCCCGCAGTGCAGCGCGATGTGACCGGCCATGAAATTCTGGATGACCTGGGCTGCCCGGCAGACGGCTTCTGTTCCGGAATCGGGACGGGCGGCACGATTACCGGAATTGGCGAGACTTTGAGAGCCGCCAACCCTGATATTTTGATCTGGGCGGTCGAGCCCGAGAACGCCGCCATCCTCTCCGGCGGATCCATCGGAACGCATGTGCAGATGGGGATCGGCGATGGTCTGGTTCCGCCCATCCTGAACCAGAATATCTACAGCAACATCCATATCGTGACGGACGAGGAGGCGCTGCAGACTGCAAAGGACCTGGCAAGCAAAGAAGGAATCATGTGCGGCATCTCCAGCGGCACCAACGTGGCCACCGCTATTGCCATGGCCAAAGAACTCGGAGCGGGGAAGAAAGTCGTAACCGTCCTGCCGGACACTGCAGAGCGTTACTTTTCGACCGAATTGTTCGACTGATTGTTATCTTAGAATCAGGAAGGATATTACATGCAATATAGAAAAAATCGCTGCGGAGAGAAAATCTCCGCCCTCGGCTATGGGTGCATGCGTTTTCCGCAAAAAAACGGGTCCATCGACATGGAAAAAACGAAAGCCCAGATAGCATTTGCCATAAAGCACGGCGTCAACTACTTTGACACCGCCTATATCTATCCCGGCAGCGAAGAGGCAGTCGGCAAGATCATGGAAGAACTCGGCGTCCGCAAGGATATCAACATCGCCACCAAGCTTCCCCAGTATCTGGTCCACTCCAATGCGGCCATCGATAAGTATTTCAAAGAGCAGCTCTCCCGCCTTCGCACCGATTACATCGATTATTACCTGATGCATATGATGACGGACGTAGCCCAGTGGGATAACCTCGAAAAGTGCGGAATCCGCCAGTGGATCGATGACAGGAAAGCGGAGGGCAGCATTCGCAATATCGGCTTCTCCTTCCACGGATCGACCGACATGTTCCTGAAAATCCTGAACGCTTACGACTGGGATTTCTGCCAGATCCAGTATAACTACCTGGACGAGTACACGCAGGCCGGGCGCAGGGGGTTGGAGGCCGCCAGGGACAAAGGCATCCCGGTCATCATCATGGAACCCTTGAGGGGCGGCAGGCTCGTCGATCTTCTGCCGGCCAAGGCCAAAAAGCTCATTGCGGAAAACAGCCGTGGCTGGACTCCCGCCGGCTGGGCTTTCCGCTGGCTCTGGGATCAGAAAGGCGTCACCTGCGTGCTTTCGGGCATGAATTCCAAAAAAATGATTGCGGAAAACATCAAGACCGCGTGCGAGACCAGGCCAGGCTCCCTCACGGAAGAGGACAAGGCTTTCCTGGCCAAGGTCTGCCAGGCCATCCGCGAGAACGTGAAGGTGGGCTGCACGGGCTGCCGCTACTGCATGCCATGCCCGCAGGGAGTCGATATCCCCAGCCTCTTTTCCAGTTACAACTCGATGTATACCGAAAGAAAAGCCGGCGGCCGGCACGAGTACATGCAGACGGTGGCTTTCCGAAAGGAGCCGGCATTTGCAACCCAGTGCGTCCGCTGCGGCAAATGCGAGCGGGCCTGTCCGCAAGGACTCAGGATTATGGACCTCATTCAGGAGGCTGACCGAGCGGTTCGCCCGCTGCCGTACCGAATCGGCTATGCGGTCGCAAGGAAAATTCTCTACAGATAAAATCGCAGAAGGGGGACGTTCCTTTTGGCGTGAAAACACTCTTTCGCACCAAAAGAACCGCCCCCTTCTATTGCGCATGGGTGCGCACAGGACGATTTCATACGCTCCCGCAAGATCGATGCGATGGCCCTTCTATTGCGCACGGGTGCGCACAGGACGACTAACACCCCGCCCCTATGTGAAAGAAAAGGATATTTGCATGAAAATCCACGGACTACAGAAAATGACCCTGCTCGACTTTCCCGGACGCGTCGCCTGCACGGTATTCCTCGGGAGCTGCGACTTCCGCTGCCCCTTCTGCCACAACTATGAACTAGTTGACGGGTCCGCCCCGGCCGTAATGGACCACGAAGACCTGCTCTCCTTCCTAAGCAAGCGGCAGGGCCTGCTGGACGGGGTCGCCATCACCGGCGGCGAGCCATGCCTGAACGCCGGCCTGCCCGGCCTGATCCGACAAATCAGAACCCTGGGATACGCCGTAAAGCTCGACACCAACGGAAACCATCCCTCCGTCCTCAAAGCCCTCCTTACCGAAGGGCTTCTCGATTATGTCGCCATGGACATAAAGAACAGTCCGGACAAATACGCCCTGACGGCCGGACTTGCAGAAATCGACCTTACTCCCATCCGGCAGAGCATCGGCCTGCTCATGGGGGGAACCATCCCGTACGAGTTCCGTACGACCGTTGTAAGAGAGTTCCACGAGGCCGGGGATTTTGAGAAAATCGGGCAAATGATCGCCGGTGCCTCTCATTACTTCCTCCAAAGCTTTACTGACCGGGAGAGCGTTCCTTACGGAAATCTGCACTCCCCCGCAAAGGAAGAGTTGCTTCGCTATTTAAACATCTTGAAGAAGTATGTGAATATTGTGGAACTGCGCGGAGTTGACTGAATTCTGTAAACACTTCGGCAGGATTCTCCAAGTAGTAAATCAATAGGATGGACAATAAGCCATTTCGTGAAGACAATACACAAGATATTGTGCCTATTGAAGGAAATCACAATATATATTGATTTCATCTGCCCATAGTGATACTATTAAAGGCGATCAGCGAAAGGCTGTCGCCTTTACAAATATGCTGTAAACATAACAAAAAAGCCAGATGGCATGATAAATTGACAGGACCAAAGAATCAGACAAAAAAGGGGGGAGAATAGATGTACAAAGTCATAAAGAGAGACGGGCAAATTGCGGAATTCGAAATCAGCAAGATCACGGAAGCCATAACCAAGGCATTCGTCGCTCTGGAAAAGCAATATCATCCCAGCGTGATCGAACTGATCGCTCTCCATGTCACAGCGGATTTTGAGAACAAAGTCATTGACGGGCAGATCGGCGTCGAGAGCATCCAGGACAGCGTCGAGAAAGTCCTGTCGGAATCCGGCTATGCGGATGTCGCCAAGGCCTACATCCTCTACCGCAAGCAGCGCGAAAAAGTCCGCAACGTCAACTCCGCCCTGCTCAACTATAAAGAGCTGATTGACAACTATCTGCAGATCAATGACTGGCGCGTCAAGGAGAACTCCACCGTCACCTATTCCGTCGGCGGCCTGATTCTCTCCAATTCGGGCGCAATCACGGCCAATTACTGGCTGAGCGAAGTCTATGACGACGAGGTTGCCATGGCCCACCGCAATGCCTCGATCCATCTGCACGACCTCTCCATGCTGACCGGCTACTGCGCCGGATGGAGCCTCAAGCAGCTGATCCAGGAAGGCCTCGGCGGCGTGCCCGGCAAGATCACGTCGTCCCCGGCTAACCACCTCTCCACCCTCTGCAACCAGATGGTCAACTTCCTGGGCATCATGCAGAACGAGTGGGCGGGAGCGCAGGCATTTTCATCCTTTGACACCTACCTGGCACCGTTTGTCAAAATTGACAATCTCACCCAGCGCGAAGTCAAGCAGTGCGTCCAGTCCTTCATATACGGAGTCAACACGCCGAGCCGCTGGGGGACGCAGGCGCCATTTTCCAACATCACCCTCGACTGGACGGTCCCGAAGGATTTGAAAGACCTGCCCGCCATCGTCGGCGGCCGGGAAATGGACTTCACCTACGGAGACTGCCAGAAGGAGATGGACATGGTCAACAAGGCCTTCATCGAAATCATGATTGAGGGCGACCACAACGGACGCGGATTCCAGTACCCGATTCCGACCTACTCCATCACCCGCGACTTTGACTGGAGCGACACCGAAAACAACCGCCTGCTTTTCGAGATGACGGCGAAATACGGCACGCCGTACTTCTCCAACTATATCAACTCCGACATGGAGCCGAGCGACGTCCGCTCCATGTGCTGCCGCCTCCGCCTGGACCTTAGGGAGCTTCGGAAGAAATCCGGCGGTTTCTTCGGCTCCGGCGAGTCCACCGGGTCCATCGGCGTCGTCACGATCAACATGCCGAGGATCGCCTACCTCGCTAAGGATGAGGAGGATTTCTACAACAGGTTGAACAACCTGATGGATCTTGCCGCAAGGAGCCTCAAGACCAAGAGGACGGTCATCACGAAGCTGCTGGAGCAGGGCCTTTATCCGTACACGAAGAGGTATCTGGGATCCTTTGACAACCACTTCTCGACGATCGGCCTGATCGGCATGAACGAAGTTGGCCTCAATGCAAAATGGCTCCGCGCCGACCTTACGGACGAGCGTACCCAGCGTTTCACCCGGGACGTGCTGAACCATATGAGGGACCGCCTCTCCGACTACCAGGAGAAATTCGGCGACCTCTACAACCTGGAAGCCACGCCGGCGGAGTCCACGACTTACCGGTTCGCAAAACACGACAAGGAGCTGTACCCGGACATCATTACTGCAAATATGAACGGCGCCCCGTACTACACGAATTCCTCCCACCTCCCGGTGGGCTTCACGGAGGATATCTTCTCGGCGCTGGATATCCAGGACGACCTACAGACGCTGTACACGTCCGGAACTGTCTTCCACGCCTTCCTGGGCGAGAAGCTTCCTGACTGGAAGGCGGCGGCAAATCTCGTCCGCAAGATTGCAGAGAACTACAAGCTGCCTTACTACACGATGTCCCCGACCTACTCGGTCTGCAGGGATCACGGATATCTGACCGGCGAGCAGCACACCTGCCCGATCTGCGGAAAGAAAACCGAGGTATACAGCCGCATCACCGGCTATTACCGCCCCGTTCAGAACTGGAACGACGGGAAAGCCCAGGAGTACAAGGACCGCAAGGTCTACAATATCGGCCGGTCCAGGATGCTGAAAAAAGACAGTGTGCTTGACCGCATGATAGAAACCACAGTTGACCGCCCGCAGAATGCCCCCATAACTCCGGTCATGGAGAACAGGAACAACGAGGGCATCCAGGTCCTTCTGTTCAAGACGACGACGTGCCCGAACTGCAGCGTTGCAGAAAGGGTTCTTGACAAGACGGGCGTGGACTACGAAAAAGTCTATGCCGATGATGACAGCAACCGCGACCTGGTAGTCAAGTACCGGGTCATGAGGGCGCCGACGCTTGTCATTGACGACGGCGGATCCGTGGAAACCCATTCCGGCGTCTCCGACATCATGGGGTGGCTGAAAGGCAGAAATTAAATGTGAGTATAAAAGAAGAATCTTTACGCGCGGCAGGCGTTGCCGGCATAAAGATTCTTCTTTTTCGTTTATGGATTATCTGCTTGGCAGACTACCGAAAGGTCTGTCATCCTGAGCCTCTATGTCATCCTGAGCGCAGCGAAGGATCTTACACGAACGGCGATGAACAGCGCCAGTTATACGTATAAGATCCTTCGCTTACGCTCAGGATGACAGGAAGTGCCGAGCAATTACGTATATTGTCCTAAACTTGCTTGGCCACTTGCGTTTAAATAGGCTGCAACGCAGAGCCTCCCTCCTCCGCCTCATAGACCAGCTCGCCGAGTGTACGGAGCAGATGCTCCGCTTCCACAGGCTTGCCCAGGTGGGCATTCATTCCCGCCTGCATGGATCGCTGGACGTCCTCGTCGAAAGCGTTCGCGGTCAGGGCAATAATTGGTATCCGCCTTGCGTCCTCCCTGTCCGTCGCCCGGATCTCCGCTGCGGCCTCCAGACCGTTCATCTCCGGCATGCGCACGTCCATCAGGATCGCTGCATAAGTCCCCGCCGCATGGCTTCTGAACATCTCTACAGCCACCCTGCCATTCTCGGCATGGTCGGCATCGATCCCTTCCATCTCGAGCATGTCCATCATAATTTCGGCATTGATTTCCATATCCTCGGCCAGCAAAATGCGCCGCCCGGCCAGGTCCGCCCGCTTTTTCTCCGCATGCAGGGACATGCTGCTCCTGCGGGCAATCCGTTTAAGCTCCTCCAGCACATTTGCTGCCACTAGGGGCTTCGCAAGGAAACTGTCCACGCCGACGCTCTTGGCATCTTCCTGAATGTCATCCCAGTTATAAACCGTCAGCACGACGATGGTCATCCCGTCTCCATATTGTTTGCGGATCTCGGCGCAGGTCTCAAGGCCACTCATTCCCGGCATGTTCCAGTCCATCAGCACAAGGTTATACGGATTGTGCTTCAGGTTCTGCACTTCCATCATGCGCAGGGCTTCCTGTCCGCTTACGCAGGAGTCTGCGCGGATGCCTGCTTCCTCCAGAACCGTCCTCGCATGCTCTGCCTCGATCGGCTCATCGTCCACGATTAAGACATAAAGGGCTTGATAATCCACGTCGAAGCCCGCCCTATCTCCCATCTGGGCGCAGTTCCTGAGCGTAACGCTCACGGTAAACTCCGTACCGACTCCCTTTTCCGATTCAACGCCGATCTGGCCGTTCATCATCTCCATAATCCGCTTCGTGATGGCCATGCCAAGGCCGGTACTGCCGTATTTCATGCTGCGGCCGCTTTCCTCCTGGGAAAACGCGTCAAAAATATGGGGAATAAACTCCTTGTCCATGCCAATCCCGGTATCTTTGATTCGGAAACGGAGCGTAGAATGATCCTCATACTCCGCCGTCCGCTCGACTGTCATAGAGATGCTGCCGGGGGCTTCGGTGAACTTAATGGCATTTGACAAAATGTTGACCAGGACCTCCTTTAGCTTCATTTCATCGCCTATGTAGGAATCGTCCACCTTGTTCAGAATGCTGCACTCATATGCCAGCCCCTTTTCGTTGCACTGGGACAAGATCATGGTATTGATATTCTCCAGCATGGCGCTGAAAGAGAACACCTCTCTTCGAAGGACCAGGCGGCCGGATTCAATCCGGCTCATGTCAAGGATATCGTTGATCAGGGCAAGCAGATGCCTTGCGCTTCCTCCGATCTTCTCCAGATAATCGCGCGTCACGTCATCCAGATCCTTATTTTTCAGTGCCAACGTGTCAAACCCGATAATGGCATTCATCGGCGTGCGAATCTCGTGGCTCATGTTGGAAAGGAAGACCGTTTTCGCCTTGCTGGCCTCTTCCGCCGAAGCCAAAGCCTCCTCCAGAGCCTCGTTCTTAGCCATCGCGTCCCTCATCTCGGCATCGACATTTGTAATGCCCACAATGACAAACTGCCCGTCGTCCTCCATCCGGGAAACTTTCATGCTGACATAAATCGGATCGCCCTCGGAAATCTGGCGGTAGGTCATGATAAAGGTATTCTTCCAGTCCAGAGCTTTCATCAAATTCTTTCTTTTCATCGCCTGCAAGAAGGCATCCCGATCCTCAGGATAAACGGTATCCCCCATCTTTGCTATGCAGTCGCTGAAGAAATGCCAGCCCCGCCGCATCTCGGAGAGGTCGCCGCCCTCATGGGACCTGTAATACTCTATGAACTCCTCGGTGTCGGTATTGACATAGAACATGTCCGTGTAATCGCGGGCTAACGTCTGGGCGATATGGGTGTACATCAGGCCGGAGCTGACGGCGCGTTCGTAAGCTTCCTTCGTCATCGCATTTTCATGCTGGATGCGCACCATGTCCGTAACGTCCTGGCACATACCAAGGATGCACAGCCTTCCCGAAGTATCCGTATATTTCAATTTCGTCGTCTGGAACTGCCGCTGGTTGCCCTCCGCGTCCAGGACGTCTTCAAAGAAGACATACGGCTTGTCCATGGACAACGTGATCCTGTCATCCGCCACGAAATGGGCTGCCGTCTCGGCATCGAAAATCTGCAAATCCGTGAGGCCAGCTACCCCATCGGGGCCATCCTTGTGCGCATAATCCGCAAATGCCTGATTGCAGGCAAGGTACACGCCTTTTTGCGCGTCCTTCGTATAAGTCATGCCGGGCATGTTGTTCAGCAAGGAGGAGATGGTTTCCTTCAGTTCCGCAATTTTCTTAGCCGCTTCCGCCTCGTTTTCCGCCAAAGCAAGCTGTTCCCCAAGTTCCTGATTCTCCCTGTAATTGTTGAGCATCATCGCAATGACGATCACGAACAAACCGAGGGAGACGACGGTATACGCCGTATTCACCCTGCTGATCGATGCGGCCTGATTATGGAGGTATTCAATCCTCTCCTCTTTCACGATCTCGTCGGAATCATCTGCCGGATGGCTCTCGTGATATTCAAAAATCCGTTCCACCGCCTCATTTGCCGCATTCTCCGTCTCCCTGGAGACCCACATCATGGAGGCAAACAAGACAAGCACCAGGAGCAGGATCCACACTATAATCCTCTTCCCGTATTCCCGCTTCCGGTCATGCCGGATAAGGATCCGGAAATAAATCAGGCCCAGGATCGACCACACGATAAACAGGCCGTAAGACTCCGTCTCCATCGCATGAAACGGCAGAAGGCCGGGGATCAAAAGCAGCAGCACGAAGCAAACCATCAATACGATGCCGGCGATGCCGGTATACTGTTCGAGGCGGCGGCCGTTCTTCTTCGCATGCAGGTAAACCGCCTGGGAGGCCAGTCCGTAAATCAGCGTCGCGCCGATCGTGGTGACGTCTACAATCCAGCCAATCGCCGTCCTCCCCAGGAAGGGAATGAAGATGGATATTGCGACGATGCTCCCGATCGCCGTAGACGGAACGCCCCGTCTGTCAAGCCTGCCCAGCACGCTGAGAGCTTCGCCCTCCCGCCCCGCCGCATACAGCAGGCGGCTCAGCGCCAGCATATTTCCGACGAGGCTCGTAAGAATGACGGCGAAGAGCGACAGCATCAGCACGACCACGCCGGCCTGCCCCATATAGTGGCTTGCAGCATAGAATGCCGGAACCGCTTTGATTCCTTCCAGGTTTCCCATGTCGCGGATATAGGCCAGCCAGCTTCCGTACTCCGGCGGGTATGCGGAGACGGACAGGATGGAGACGAGCAGGTAAAGCGCCGTGGTGATGATCACGGACCAGATCAGGATGCCCCGGACTTTTTTCACCGGAAAGGAATATTCTTCGGAAAAATGCGCTATGTTTTCAAACCCGATAAAGGCCCACGGCGAGATGGCGGCTATGCGGACAATCTGGGCAAATGCGCCCGTCCCTTCCATATACAAGGGGTTGTAGCTATACGCTCCCTCATGCCGGATTATCGAGACCGCAGCACATACCGCAAATCCGATCGTAAAGGCCAAAGCGGCAATGATCATGATGCGGTCAGACAAGCGGATGCTTCCCATGCACAGCAGTCCGATGAGGATCACGGCTCCCATTGACAAAAGCACTTCGCCCAGCCAGACCTCATACCCGAATATGCTGTAGTGAAAGCCAATCCGGAACGTATCGCCCAGGAAAAAACGGGCAAACAGGGGAACCGATGTCACGTTGGCCCACAGGACGGCCAGGTAGGTTAGCATAATAAACCAGAAAGCAAGAAATCCAAGGTCCTTCCCGCCGACTCTCTTTTCAAATACATACAGGCCGCCCGCATTCTGCGTATTCTGAATCATATACTGCAGATTCCAGGCAATCACAAGAATGACCGCCATGCCCGCAAGCATGCCAAAGACCGTGCCCAGGACGCCCGATTTCTGCAAATAGGCGCTGCATGTCACGATAAAAGACCCCCAGCCAATGCTCGTCCCGATTGAGAAAGCCCACATGCCCGGCGGCGTAAAGCCGGATTGCAAGGCTTTCGGAGAATCCGCTTTCTTTCCTTCCATGGTTACTTCCGTCCTTCCTTCAGTTTGCTTTTGTTCTCATACATTTCCTGGTCGGCGCGTTCGAATACCGAGGCAACCGAGGCATCCTCCTCCCGCTTTGCCATTCCGCAGGCGATGATGACGCCCCCCCTCCTCTGCGCCTCCGTATTATGATCGATTACCTGTCCAATCAGTTCCCCGATATGCATATAATCGCTGCCCTGGGATATGACGGCGAACTCGTCTCCGCCAATGCGGAATACGGGGCTGTGCTTAAAGATATCGCAAATGATTTTGCAGGCATCCCGAATATACTGATCTCCCGCTTTATGGCCCAGGGTATCATTAATCTTTTTCAGACCATTCACGTCCAAAACAGAGACGGCGAACTCCGGAGAGCGTTTCTCCTTTATCTGGATATTCAGCTTCTCCTCCGCCATCAGGTAAGCGTGCCGGTTCTTCACGCCCGTCAACGCGTCAATATTTGCAACCATCTGCGCCCGGGCAAGGGTTTTGGCATAGGCCTCTTCCTGGCGGATCTGCGAGTCGATATCGTTGACGCCGACAATCAGCCGCTTTCCTTCCTTTTCTTCCAGCATCACGGCCTTGAGCCGGACATGCCGGGGGCTGCCGTTCAGCATGAGACGGTAGCTCAGGGTGAAGAGGCCAAGGCGCCGGATGTCCGTCATGACATTTTCCTTGGTGAAAACCGTCAGGAAACGCTGCTGATCTTCCGGATAAATCACGGCAAGGGCCTGCTCCCTGGAGTCGTCAAAGAAATCAAAGCCCTCCCTCGGCCTGGCGAAATTCCTGAATCCCTCCGCCGCGCTGAACTCGCGGTAACGTCCGGTCTCCGGAACCACGACGTAGATGCACAGAAAGTCGCCGGCCAACGCGCTCAGCCGATTATAGGCGACCTGCTCCTCCCGCATCCGGGCCGTTGCGCGTCGCTGCCTCATCTGTTCATCCACGTCCAACACCGCCAGGATGATGCATCGGTCGTCATCCTGCATTCGGCTGACCTTCATGGTGACATAAGTAGGTCCTTGCGCCCCAATCAGGCGATAAGTCATAATAAAGGCATTATTCCGCTCCAGGGCGGCCACAAGATTCCTGCGGTCCAGCGCTTTCTTTACATCCTCCAGATCGTCGGCATAGATCTGCTTCTCGGCCTCATCCTGGCATTCCTCAAAGAAATGCCAGCCGCTTCGGACCTCGACCAAAGTGCCGCTGTCCTCATCGGTGCGGTACTCTATGAACTCCTCCGTGTCCAGATTGACGTGATACAGATCCGAATAGCCCCTTGCCAGCGCCTGCGCCAGGTGGGTATAAATGATGCCCGTGTTCCGGGCTTTCTCATAAGCCTCCTTCGTCGTAGCCGTGCTGCGGTGGATACGGACCGTGTCCGTCGTCACATCCTGTGACATTCCTAAGACGCACAGCCTTCCTGCGGCGTCGGTATATTTCAGCCTCGTGGTCTTGATATGGCGCTGGCCGCCGTCGGAATCCGGTTCATCCTCAAAATAGATGTACGGCCCATCCATGGAGAGCGTCATCTTGTCATCTTCCGCGAACCGCTTAGCCCTCTCGCTATCAAAGATTTCCGCATCCGTGCGCCCCACCACCTCATCCGGACTCTTCTTTCGGGCGTACTCCGCGAAAGCCTGGTTGCAGGCTAGATAGACGCCGCTTTCCGCATCCTTGGTAAAATTACTGCCCGGCATATTGTCCAGCAGGGAGGTGATCGTCTGCTTCAGTTCCGCTATTTCAGACGCTTCTTCCAGCAGGCGCTTCTGCTCATTTGCCTTTCTCTCCGCCCTCAGTTTCTGAATGAGCAGGACGACTATGACGATAAATACCGCTGAGATGGAGGAAACCACGACTACCCAGTTATCTCTCAGGAACCGGCTGAAAGTCACCTTCTGCGCGGAATGCATATAGGAGGCAAGGGCGGAGTCCATATCCTCGGTCTTCGTCATAACGGTCAATTTATTCAGGATGAAGTAGATGTCTCGTTCCGAATCGCCAACTGCGAAGGAAAGCGGCATGGTTTCTCCTGTCGGCACGGAAAAAAGCTTGTACTTATTCAGAGCGTCCTCGATGGCGGGATTTGTGTAACTGCTGATTAAGAGGCAGTCCGCCTCCCCGGATGAAACGGCTTTATACAAGGCCCGGTCACTCGGATATGTTTTTATGTCGGACGATTGATATTTGCCCATAATGAACGTTTCTATATTGGGGCTTCCCGATTTTACCGCAAAAGCAATGGCGCTGTCATGGGAAAGGTCCCGATTCTCCGTGTCGCGGGTGACGGCATTCATCTCCGTCGTCATCACAGGATTGGTCAGCCGGACTCCATTCTTGTCGGCGTCATAAGAACTCAGGTTGACCGGGAAAACGCAGTCAATTTCTCCCGCCTGCATGGCCTCCAGAGCCGCCTCTATTGACCCATAGGGTTTCGTCACAAATCGGACGCCCGTATCTCCCAACTGATTCGATACATGGGCCAGATAATCCTTCAGCGCGCCGGTCAGCCCGCCCGTTTCCTTGTCATACCTACAGAACGGAAAGCAATCTTCCTGATACCCGATCCGGATTGCGCCATGCTCCGCAAGATATTCCTCCTGCTCCGGCGTCAGATGCGCGTTCATTCTTGCGTCATAAAGCCACTCCTGCGATATTCTCTGGCTGAAAGTCGGATCCTCATCCTGTATCCCTGCGAGCGCCATATTAAGTTCGGCTAAAAGGTCCGGACGGCTCTTATTGACGGCATAAAAATATTCCGACGCGCCCACCCTCAGGACGGGGACGGTCTTCTGTTCCGAACTGAAAGTATAGATGGAGACAAAACCGTCAAGTTCTCCCCGGGTGACCATGTCCATGGCTTCATCTTCTTCCATAGTCATCGGGACGACTTCGAGATCGATGCCGTTCTTCTCTTTCCATTCTGAAAGGAAGCCTTCCTGGACGCTTCCCCGATTGACGCCAATCTTCGTGCCGTTGAAGGACGCCGGGTTGCCGGCTGAAAAGTCCCGATTCTCTGCATCAACATAGATATAATAAGACTCCGAACCCATGGGAAGGTCCGAGTAAGAGATGTACTCCGTGCGCTCCGGCACGAAGGAAACGTCGCTTAGCAGATCAATCTCCCCATCCCCCAGCATTTGCAGCAGATTCGGCCAGCTGTCCTCCACATATTCATAGGTCCAGCCGGTGTAGGCGGAAATCTTCTGCTGGTATTCATAATCTGCGCCGCAGCGCCTTCCATACTGGTCAAAGTAGCAGAACGTCGAGTCAAACCAGCCCACTCGCACGACTTTCTGCTCCGCCTCCTTGGCATAAACCGATATCGACGCCATCATGCCGGTCAGTGATGCTATTACTACTATCAGCGCGATTATTTTTTTCATAGGGTCTCTCCTTAGAAGTAAGTTAACTTGCCAAGCGCCCCCCGGCAATCGGGAGCATACGTTTTGCCTGTTAAGATTCTTTTGGTGTGGAAGCGTGAACAGTAACCATTACGGTTCAATGTTCAGACGTTTTCCGATGCCGGTCATGCGAAGCACGTCCTGCACCTCCTTCGACAGGTGCCTGAGGGTCAGATGGCCTTTTTCGCCCTGGCCATGTCGGGGATTGCGCACAGCACGGCCTTTTTGATGACTTCGAAGGCATTCGCAGACACATCGATATCCTGCCAGACGGGCCTCGCTCCGCAGGGCAGGATATCTGTAACGTCCGCCTGATCGGAGGAATCGTCCGCAGGTCTCCCCCCGCAGGGCAGGCAATCTGCCGCAAACAAGTCAGCCGCGGTCATATATCCCATATCTTTCGTTGCCACGCAAAGAGGCCTCCTTCCCAATATCATCAAAAATGGCGGCGGATACCATTCCTATGTTGAGAAAGCTCCGCTAGTCTCTTAGCGAAGCTCTCGTAATCGTGAACTATACCGTTATATATCATGCTTTCCAGAGAGAGTGCAGGTTGCAGTATGCGTACACCGCTTCGATCTCGTCACCCTCGCAGATGGAGAAACATACCTGCGGCTCATCGCCGGGATTCAATACCTTGCGCTGATTCCCGCTGGTCGTCTGGAGGGAAACCCACTCAATGTAATGCTCGGGGACCATGGGATGTGCGGCAGAGCCGACCTTGACAACGACCTTGTTGTCCTTCACTTCATACACCGGCACGTGCTTTTCTACAGCGGCATCCGTCGTGCCGGGGATGATTTCCTCCATCTCCTGTCCGCAGCAGATGAGCGGAGAACCGGTTTTCTTTACGATTGCAACGATTTGTCCACAGAGTGCGCAGCGATAAAACTTCATTTCCATAGTAAATCTTCCTTATTATAAAGCGGCTCACGTCCGCTTATATTCCTAACCTGCTTTCGTCATTTTACGCAGAAAAATTCCTAAGTGTCTAAACATATCTTACACCATGCATACCTATCCTGCAACCTCTTACAACAATAATCTATCTTCCGCCGCGCCGCCCTTGTAACAGTGCCTGGCACTGTTACACACGATGTCCTTGCGGAGATCAACCACTCCCAAATTACCAATATTGAGCTTCGGACTTACGTTGATGCAGAGTGGTTAAACCGCTCCCTTTATTACCTCTGCCGGGAGTTCTCGAAATTAAATGCAGGGGAAGATTATGCCGAAATCAAGCCCGCTATGCACATCAGCATCATGACCTACACGATTTTCCCGGAAATACCGGAATTCTATGCCAGATACCGCCTCCTCAACATCAAAAATCACAATCTCATCGTTATAAAAAACATCTAATCGTTCTTTATATTTTTCATTAAATGCAGAAAGTCTTACATTTACATTTTCTTCGAGATTTCTGAAAAAGAACTGATAATCATAAAGATGATATATA
>JAUMWM010000045.1 GCA_030529705.1 Lachnospiraceae bacterium | reverse complement strand
CTGATAGAACGCCTGGATCTCGTGATAGTCAATCGCCTTTTTATAGTTTTGTAAGATAAATTCTTCGAGACCTCTTCTCATGGGCATTCCCTTCTAAACTATTCTTCAACACCCCTCAGTCCTCCCATGTCATTCTGAGCGTTAGCGAAGAATCTTTACATTTAATGTGTGTTTTACGTGCAAGATCCTTCGCTTGCGCTCAGGATGACAAGGATTTTAACTCTGCCGAGCAATTGCCTCCTACGGTTTTAATAATATCAATTTACACTCGCCTAACGTAAGTGAGTTCCACATCGTAGCCTAGCTGTTCCATCATAGCGATAAAAGTTTTGTTGAGGATATGTTCCCGGCCCTTTGTTATCCGATTAACATAAGCAACGGACACGCCCAGCTTGTCTGCAAGCTCTGTCTGCGTAGTCGCGTCTTCAAGCAGCCGCATCTTCAAGTCCCTTTCTATGTTGTTCTGAAGCATACGCTCACCCCACATTTGTTTCAACTTATTACTTAAAAATATAGCATATCTATTCGCTCTTTACCATCCCCAAGTGCAAGTTTCTTGTGAAGAGAACCGAAACATGGTATGATTAGACTAGCAAAAAATCTTATCCCGATATCTGATATGGAGGAGACTGATTATGAAGGGTATATTGCTGATTGCAGAAGATGCGGAGATAACGAAATCTTTTACCGCAATGCTTGCACCGGTTTATACCGTATACAAAGCAACCACGCCGCAGGAAGGTTTCCACGTCCTGAAAACCAACCTCAATAACATTGCGGCCGTTCTGGTCGAACTCAATCTTGCCCACAGGAACAATTTTGTATACAGCGATCAGATGCAGACGTTCTCATCTTTTTCCACCATTCCAATGATTGCCATTTCCGACGCAATGCCAACCAGTGGCGACATGGACTGCCTCGATCACGGTTATTTCGACCTGATTGCTTCCACCATGCCCCAGGCTCTTGTATATAAGCGCATCAGCAACGCCATGAGCGCAAAAGACTCGCTATTGCTCACAGAACTGGAAAGGATGCTCAAGGAGCTCCCCTCCTGCATATTCCTGAAAGACAGTGAGGGGAAATATGTGTTCTCCACCCAGTACTGGAACCATCTGGACACCAAAGGCGACCCGAACTGGACCATCAGGGGAAAGACGGATCTGGAGATACGCAAGGATAAGGAAAATGCCAGGAAGGCGATGGAGGCGGACCGCCGGATTCTTGAAACCGGGAAAGGCACCGAATACGTCATCGAAGAGAATCAGGATGGCGTCCGGGAGTACCTCCAGCTGATCAAACGTCCTGTCTATGATGTAAACGGAAATGTCAACGGCATCATTGCGCTCATCAATAACGTCACGGATTATCAGCTTTTGAAACAGGAGCTGGAAAAACAGGCGAAGACAGACTCCTCCATGGTCACGGCCATGGCCGCCGATTATCGGAGCCTGTATTATGCCGATCTCGATAAAAATGAATGCCTGTGCGTTCGCGCGACAACGCAGCCCGATGGGAAAATGTGGAAGGGGAATGTTTTCCCGTTCTTTGAAACATTTGCGGAATATGCCAGGGACTATATCGTCGATTCGAACCGGGAAGCGTTCCTCCGGTTTATAAATCCGGACAATATCCGCACGGAACTGGCAAATGAAACCATGATCTCCCACCGCTACCTTTCCACCCGAAGCGGAGAGGAAAAGTACGAGATGCTCCGTATCGCCGGGGTTCGTCGCATTGAGGAGCGCAAGGATCATATGGTCCATGCAATCGGAGTGGGATTCTCCGATGTCGATCGCGAAACGCGGGAAGCGATGGAGAAAAACCGGGCGCTGACAGAGGCGCTGACCCGGGCCGAGGAGGCCAGCGAGGCAAAGACGGCCTTTCTCAGCTCCATGAGCCATGAGATAAGGACGCCGATGAACGCCATCATCGGCCTGGATAAGATTGCCCTGCGGGATCCGAGCCTTTCAAAGGCCACCCGCGAAGAGCTGGAAAAGATCGGTTCCAGCGCAAGGCACCTCCTGTCACTCATCAATGACATTCTGGATATGAGCCGGATCGAATCCGGCCGCATGGAACTCAAACAGGAAGCATTCTCCTTTCAGGATTTTCTGACCCAGGTCAGCATCATTATTCACGGCCAATGTGATGACAAGGGGCTTTGCTTCATATGCAATAAAAGCGACCTTGCGGACGAATACTACATCGGAGACGAGCTAAGGCTGAAACAGGTGCTAATCAACATCCTCGGAAACGCAGTGAAATTTACGACTCCTCCGGGCAGCGTCACTTTCCAGACGGAGCATGAAGACGATGACGGCGACATTTGCACCTTAAAATTTACGATAAAGGATACCGGCATCGGAATGGACAAAGCCTTCCTGCCGAAGCTGTTTGACGCATTCTCCCAGGAGGATGCCACGACGACCAACCGCTATGGCGGCAGCGGCCTCGGCATGGCCCTTACCAAAAACATGGTCAACTTGATGGGCGGCCGGATTGAGGTTGAGAGCGAAAAAGGACGCGGCACGACGTTCACGGTCTATATTCCGCTGCGCAAGGCGGACAGGGCGCAGATTGCGCCGGATGTCGAGCGCCTGGGAGGGGATTTTTCCCTTTCAGGATTGCATATCCTGATCGTGGAAGACATGGAGATGAATGCGGAGATCCTTACTGACCTTCTGGAACTGGAGGACGCCTCCATCGAGTGGGCTAAGAACGGCCAGATAGCGGTGGATCTTTTTAATCAGAATGAGGCGGGCCATTTCGATGCGATTTTGATGGACATGCGCATGCCGGTCATGGATGGCCCGGCAGCCGCCAGGGCCATCCGCCAGCTGGACCGGCCAGATGCGGCTACGATTCCGATTATCGCCCTGACGGCCAACGCATTCGAGGAAGACGTAAAGACCTGCCTGCAGGCCGGGATGAATGCGCATCTGTCCAAACCGGTGGATCTCGACCAGTTAAAGGAGGCTCTGGGCAGGGTGCTGGCGCCTTAAGGATTCGGACATGAACGGATGCGGCCTGCGCGGCTGGACTGGCAGTTTGTCATCCTGAGCCTGGTTTGTCATCCTGAGCGTAGCGAAGGATCTTTTAGGCATAAATCCGAATAATATCCGTGGCTACGCTCTCCTGGAATCGGATATCATGCTCGACCATCAACATGGTGGGCTCGTATTGCTGTATCAGCTTTTCAATCTGCATCCGGGAGAAAACATCGATATAGTTGAGCGGCTCGTCCCAGATATAGAGATGCGCGGGAGTAATCAGGCTCGCTGCCAGAAGGACTTTCTTTTTCTGCCCTTCTGAGTACTCTTCCATGTTCTTGACAAATTGCTCCCGCCCGAAGTCAAGCTGCCTTAAGACCGCAAGGAACAGGCTCTCGTTCAATCCCCTGTTCTTGATGAATTCCCTCAAAGGGCCTGCAAGAAACGAGGTATCCTGGCTGACATAGGAGACGATCATACCGGATGCGACATCGAGACGGCCGGAAATGAGGATTTCTGCCTCATTTTCGGAATGTGGGTAATCCATCATTTGCAGGATTGCCTTCAGAATGCTGGATTTTCCGCACCCATTTTCTCCGGACAGGATGACCCGCTCCCCCCTTCTCGCCTGAAAGCGGAGCCCATCAAACAGGTCACTTTCAGCCCCCGCATACCGAAGTGACAGATCGCAGGCATCTATCAGCACTTCCTTGCGGAATAAAAGCGGCTGAATCTTGAGGTCCGCTACGCGCTCGATGTCCCCAAGGAGTCCTTCTTTCTCCTCGATTTCCCGGTCAATGCGGGTTTTATAGGACTTGACCCTCGCCTGCATCTTTTTTGTCTTGCCCCCGATATAGGACCTGGACGAGATGTTCCTGTCGTGGTCTTTTACCGGGTCGTATCCAATCTTCGTGCCTTCGCTCTTGTCCGCCCACCTGCTGCTCCTGTCTGCGGCAGTCCTGAGCTTTCCGATCTCCTTCCTATGCTTTTCATTCTCAGATTTCCGGAAAGCATCCATTTTCTCCTTATTCTCCCACCAGGAGGAAAAGTTTCCCGCCTGGACCTCGATCGTCTCCCGGTTCAGCACGAGCACATGGTCGCAGACTCCATCCAGCAAATCCCGGTCATGGGACACAAGAATAAACCCTTTCTTGGAAGAAAGGTAGTTTTTTACAATATCGCGGGCTTGCCCATCCAGATGGTTCGTCGGTTCGTCAATCAGCAGAAACTCATTCTCCGAGGCGAAAAGGACAGCCAGCATCACCCTCGTCCTCTCGCCGTAGCTCAGCGTCATAAACGGCCGATACAGGCATTCCGGATCCATTTGCAGCTGATCCATCTGAATCAGCACCTGCCACAATTCAACCTGCGGCTTCCAGCATTCCATCAGCTCTGCGCCCGTCTTCGCGCGATCTGCATTTGCAACAAAATAAGGAAAGTAGTCAAATCGCGCATTTGCCGTGATACTGCCGCTATATTCATACTTCCCCATAAGCAAATTCAGGAGCGTCGTCTTTCCCTTTCCGTTCCTGCCGATCAGCCCGAGCTTCCAGTCCGTATCTATCCTGAACGATGCATTCAAAAAGACCTCGTCTGCGCTCCCTTCATAGGAAAATGTCAAATCGGCTACTTGTATCAGTGCCATAGCTACCTCCCTCCGGTTTCTAAAAGTTCCTAGAACTTCTTAGAGAATCTCAATGGCGTGCGAATCTTAAGATGACTGGTTTTTCCTGTCCGTCAATACGGCTTGAGAAAACGAGATCCAATACTTCCGTAGTCCAGATGGCAACATCCACTTCTTAAATGCGCATTGAGAGCGCCAAAAAAATGTGGTAAAATAGGATCCGTGGTTACAAAGAAATACGTTCATAGAAGCTTCTTGTTACAGGAAATCATTGCGTTGCAAGGCGGCAAGCAATAGCCAATTTGACCCGCAAGCGGTTCGGTACGACATAAAGAACGGCGAAAAAACAGCCCTTCTTAGATAAGAAAGGACTATATTATGAATCAAGAACTAAGGCTCAAACTTCTCTTTATAATCCCCTCTGCAATAGGCATCCTGCTTTTCATGGTCCCTATCCTGGTTCACGACACATGGACGATTGCGGTAAAACTCCTGGCGGATATCATAAACGGCGCGGTCGGCACCCATTTGCCTTTTCTGTGCTGCATAATCCTTACCGTCTCCTCCGTCCTGGCTTTCCTTGCGCTTTTCAAACCCCATTTTATCATGAAAAACGCCATTTTAAAAGAATGCTTCCGATGCACTCCCGTATGGGTCGTAATCCGGATTCTCGGCTGCGTGTTCGTCTGGCTCACCTACTTTCACGCCGGCGAGGGCGGCGGCAAGAACGGCATCCTTACGGCAATCTCGGGAGAGGGCCAGGGCGGGGTAGCCCTTGATCTGATATCCGGCCTTGTCATAATTTTCGCCATTGCCAGCTTCTTGCTCCCCCTGCTTCTGGACTTCGGGCTTTTGGAATTTATTGGCGCCCTGCTCACCAAATACATGCGTCCGGTTTTTCAGGTGCCGGGACGCGCCGCCGTCGACTGCATTACATCCTGGATCGGGGACGGCACCCTGGGAGTCATGCTGACCTGCAACCAATACGAGGGGGGCTATTATTCCGAGAAGGAGGCGGCTATCATATCCACGACTTTCTCGGCCGTCTCGATCACTTTCAGCCTGGTCGTCCTGAATCAAGTGGGACTGACGCAATATTTCGGAGTCTACTATCTTCTCATTTGCTTTGTTGGAATCGTATGCGCAATCATTTGCCCGCGCATTCCGCCGCTGTCCCTGAAAAAGAATTACTATCTGGTTCCGGGACGGGTCATGTCGGAAGACATTCCGAAAGAGTATAAGAATTCGAGGGAGTATGGCCTTGCACTCGCAATGAAGCGCGTTTCCGAACACAAGGGAGCCGGGGAGTTTTTCTACAACGGATTGAAAAACTGCGTCGGCATGTGGTTTGCCGTCCTGCCCACGGTCATGTGCATCGGCACGGTTGCGCTGATTGTGGCAAATTATACGCCCGTCTTTCGTATTCTGGGCATGCCGTTCATGCCTCTGCTCACGCTCCTTCGCGTTCCGGAAGCGACGGCGGCATCCTCCACGCTGATGGTCGGTTTTGCGGACATGTTCACGCCCTCGGTCATCATCGCGGCTTCATCCGCGCCTGACATCACCCGGTTCATTGTTGCGGTGATCTCCGTCACGCAGGTCCTGTTTCTGGACGAAGTGGGCGGCCTGATTCTGGCATCGAAACTGCCCATCCACCTGTTGGAATTGTTCCAGATATTCCTGGAGCGCACGATTATCAGCCTGCTTATCGTGTGCCCTGTTGCGCATCTGATTTTTCATTGACAGGCAAAATAGGGTAGAGGGAGGCTACGCCGACCTCTGCCCTCTCTCTTACGTTCTCTTCTTTATTCTCCCTTCACTTTACATTGATGCTCCAAAGAGATAGAATACTAAAAAGAGAAAACACCGAATCGTCAAAAAAGACATTATAAAAAATGTATTACTCCAAAGGAAACCAGTGAGACGTGCATCTGAAAAAATTCTTTCAGAAAGGAGTTGGGCGAAGGAGTAGGAAGCCAACCGGAAGATGGCTTCCATACTACTCGTAGCCAAAAGAAAATATCATGAAATTTGGATGGTTCAAAAAAAAAGAAACCGGTACCGGCTCCGGGACCGACAGCAGTCAATCAGCAGAAAAGCAAAAAGGTACTGCCGAATTCCAGCAGCGTTCTGCAAAATGAAGAAGAGGGAGATGATCTGGAGAGGGTTATAGGTCCTGGTGCGAATTCCGGTAGCGCTCTGCAAAATGGAGGAAAGAAGAGTGCTAATCAGCGGGCTATGGCTCCTGTTGATCCAAATACAGTCTTGAAAAACCAGCGCATCAGGACTTCGCGATCATGTTCCTTGTCTCCGTTTCGTTCCTGTTCGAGTTGTTCAACCAGCTCTTTGAGTTGTTCCTGATTCATCATTTCTCCGATCCTCCTTGTATTAACCTGCGCATATTACCCTTTTAATCATTCTAAAGTCACGCCCTGTAGAAGTCAAGAATGTCAAAGGGAAACATATTTAGAAGGTTTTCATTTGTCATAGAGCCAGTCTCGAATGTAACAGTCACCCTACTGCTAGTTTATCCGATCTTCTCAAAAGAAAAACCACCCGGCCAAATTGATGTGCCAGGTGGTTTGGAATACTTGAGATACCGTTAAAATACCATAAAAACACCATAAAAGCACCGCTTTTTTCAATATTTGGCATTGATTACCCAAGCGCGGGCCGGGGAGGCCAAAGGGTTCTAAAAACAAACCAAAAGATCCGGGAAAGGAAAAGCCCGACAAAAAAGATTCGGCAATAAAGGAGCAGGCATCTAAGGGCAAACCAGGACGCCCACCAGGTTCAAAGAACAAGAAACCCGCCGTAAATGCAAAGGCAAAACGCACCGCCGCTAAGGCCACGGCAGAAGAAAAGCGCCTCGGTGAATCCACCTGAGGCGCAAGGATTTCTTTTTTTAGGTACGTAAAACAGGAAATTAACGTATAGAAATCGTCACTTTACTTCCCAATGCCCATATCTCTTTCCACCGACACGTTAAATGCGACCTGCTTCCTTCAGTGCACTGATATGCTTCTGAATTATGCGCCTAGTCGAACCAAGTCTGTCCGCCAAAACCTCCTGCGAAATATCGGGGTCTTCTTTCAAAATCTCTATGATCCTAAGCACCATTGCACTTTCCAAAGCACCATTGTCCCCGGTGCTTTGGTGCTTTGGAACTTTAGGCTGATCTATAAGCGCACTTTCCAACGCCTTAAACCGGATCCGCAATGTAGTACCTGTAAGCTCATATACCGGAAGCTCCGCACCTATGTTCTGGCATTCATCACATATGTTTTGCCTGCATGTTTTTTACGGTTTCGAACATATCTCAAATCCCCGGTAGGAAGCGCTCTTGTATTTAATGTTGTCTGTAATATCGATCCCATATAATTATTTATCCATCCCTATCCACTGTATGAAAGCTGTCTTATCACTGCTATTGTATCCGGCTTTTTCATAGAAGCTGAGCGTTTCCGGACTTTTGGATCCGGTAAGCAGCATCATTTTATAACAGTTTTCCTGCTCTGCTATTTGCTTTGCGAAGTCCAGACATTCCGTTGCATAACCTTTTCTTCGATAATCTGCATGTGTTACAACATTCTCGACAAACGCATACGGCCTAACATTTCTTGTCAGATTTGGAATGATCACGCACACGCATGATGAAATAATCTTTCCTTCAACTTCACAGACAATCAGATGATGATTCGGATCTCCAATGATCTGTTCCCATGTTTCTGCAAGGTGGCTATTCTTTTCTGGAATGCTATCCTCATGTAGAAACAGATATAATTCAAGCAAAGCATCTAAATCTTCTCTTTTCGCTTCACGGATCATAAATCATCGCTCCTTATATCGTCGAAGCGAATTAATCAATACGAGATTGCTAAATGGGTTATTCTCTCCATAAGTACTAAAATCGAAAATAAGTTCTTCATCATCAGGTGGCAATAATTGTTCAAGTTCCTTACATAATTGAAGAGATTGCATATTACCACATCCAAAACGAGTATTTATCGGAAAAATCATAGAATCTTCTCTCCTGTATAATTACCAAATCATTTTCAGAGCCAGTCTCTGAAAATTGATTATCTCATAACAAGATCGTAGCCGCAACCTACCAAAAAGTAAAATCATATCCACAACCCCCTAAATAGCAAAATACGAGCCACAACCCTCGGTAACAGCTAATCGTTGATAGGTTGCCGCAGACGCAAAAAAGGAATTCCCGCTGTCCGGGTTATTGCGTCTCGAACTGCGAAAATCCCTTTATTTTAGCCTTTTCAGCCACTTATTATGTACTTTTTGTCATCAAAACTATAGTCTCGACGTGGCTCGAGGAAATAGGATTGATACCCGTTTTCTGTGCCCGTACGTCCGATCGGGCTCCAGGAACTTATCTACGGGTTTTTACCCATTTTACCCGTTCGTGGGAACATATCGTACAACTGAATATGTCCTTCAACAATTCAGCGACTTGACCATGACCCGGCTATTCAGCACCTCATACCCGTATTTTCGATACAAATCATGAGCGTCTCTTGTAATTAGGATCCCACGAAGGCCGGTATACTCCGGCAAAGATTCTATGTATGACACCAGCGCTGTCCCCAATCCCATGTGCTGATAGGATGTATCAATAATAACGTCGCACAGATAATAGGTCGTGGCATAGTCGCTGATTACTCTTGCAAAACCAACAAGTTTTTTATTGTCCTCAAGCCGCACACCATAACATGACGAATTCTGCATAGACTTTTCAATTTGCACAGCAGGACGCTTATCCGCCCAGTACGTCATCCTGAGCAGTCGGATGACTTCATCGATGTCCATTTTTTCTGATCCATCAACGATACTGTATTTCATGTCCATCATCCTTTCTTATTCCAGCAAAGATTCTTTCTGGTCATCTAAAAGTTTTCTTAACGCTTCAACATCTGGCAATGCTTTTCGCAGCTTCCTAGTTCTTTATAGAGCTCTTCCGTTGTCATTTCAATTGCTCCGCAAATCCCGATTTGTCAGTTTGTTTGAATTCAGAATTAATACAGAACTCTTCATCACTTATTTTACGATCAGCTCTTCCAGATCCTTATCCCTGCTCAGCACGTTCAGATCAATGTACTTTTCTCCGCCCTCGTAGCCATCCAGGATGCCTCTGTTCAGATACTGCCAGATATACCAGTCCCCGTGATAATTCCATTTTATCGGGGTATACAGACTGGAGATCCAGAAAGGATAGGAATCAAACGTCCCTTCCAGGTACTTTTCATAAATATCGGATCGGGTATAGATCATGGGTTTTACACCATACTGCGTTTCCAGGGCATCAAGAAATACAGATAATTCTCTTACCACGTCTTCTTTGAGCGGCGGGTTTTCTTCCTTATCGCCGTAATATTCCACATCGACCGCAGGGAACAGCCTTCCAGTCAGATCTGTCCCGACAACACTGATAAAATTTTCTGCCTGTGTCGCTCCCGGACTGTCATAGGAAAAGAAATGATAAGCGCCTGAAAGCAGCCCTGCCCCCTTCGCGTTCTCCCAGTTTTCCGGAAACCGTTCATCCTGATGCGTAGAACCTTCGCTTGCTTTGACATAAACAAATGCGATCCCCTGTGCTTTGAGCATATTCATGTCCACATCTGCCTGATATGACGACAGATCGACGCCAATCGTACTTTTCTTTTCATTCACGAACCATTTATTAATAAAAACTTTCTTTGCCTTGGCAAGGCCGAAAACGGTCAGAAATACAGCCAGCAGGATAATGATGACCGCAAGCAGCATTTTCCAGTATTTTTTCATAAGGTTCTCCTCCGGATACTGATTTATCTTTAGTAATCTTTTATATCTTATGTCTGTGATCCTATATCTGTTGAAAGGTATTCATAAAGCCTGTCCACCTCTCGAAAGCCCAGTTTTTCATACATTTCACGCGGGGTGTCATCCTCATCCGCATGCAGAAAGACCACATTCCCCGCGGCTTCGTTCACCGCATGTTTTAAAAGAGTCGTTGCTATATGTCTGTGCCGGAAGTCTTCATCCACTATCAGTCCGTCTACACAAGTTTATCCGTTCGAAGAGTAGAAATAATACAAGCTGACCAGCTTTTCGCCCATATACGCTCCTCTGAAATCCAGATATTCAAACAAATGACCCGCATTGCGAACCGCAAAGTCTTCACCATGTACCGGACCGTAATGCTTACGCTCTATCTCCCTGATATCTTTAAACCGCGGTTCTTTTATTTCAATTTTATCATTCACGCTCCAGCCATCTGTGCTGCCGGACAGCTGCATGGTCAGCGTAACACCGTATGAAAGGCCGAAATCATCCGCAAGCGGGAAACGGCCCTCCAGCTTTATGAACGTATCTCCTCTTTCCTTCTGAAAACTCAGAGCACGTTCGAACTCTTCCTGTGACGGCTGCACTTTGCTTTCCTGATAAACTGTCTCTCATGAAGCCCCGCTTTCACCGGAACCATGATTTCCTTCATCTGACGGATATCCTCGGCGATCCGATCTTCCAGATTAGTATTAGCTGAAGCCATATCATTCCCTGTTACGCCGCATTTGTCGGCGACTCATTTATCTTTGAAAACTTCTTTTATTTCAATATATCATATTTCCGAACCGGAATATATCAGTCTGATTATTTCTTCTACACTCCTCTTCTGATCAGATGGCCCTCCTGTATCGCGGCAAAGGCTGCCAAAGCACAGACCAACATACCGCTGTACTTCAGATCAATAATCGGCAGAGTTAACGGCAAAATAAACAGTGCGACGCCTGTCACTTTATTCATCACAGTGTGTGCGGCAACAAACTCTTTTCGCGTCACATATCCGGATACGATATTGATTACCTTAATCAGTGCAATGACAATGATCCATATAATAAGCCAAACCGGAATATCAAGAACCGGAATCAGCTTCAGCAGGCATACTACTGCCAGAACAAAATCGGCCGCCGTATCCAGTTTCGATCCAAACTCACTGACAGTCCCTGTTTTCCTCGCAACTGTCCCGTCTACCATGTCGCTGATCCCGGCGGTGATATATAAAGCGCAGAACGGTGGTGAGAATACGGGAAAGAACAGCAAGGCAATACTGCAGACTATCCGGATGCCTGTGATGATATTTGCCATATTATACCGGTGTCCCCACTTCAATCAGATTCCCGTCCGGATCGTAGAAACGTATCACTTTCTGTCCCCAACTGTGCGTCATAAGCCTGTTGACATACTTGACTTCCGGATAATATCTCTCCAGCTTTTCAACAAATCCTTCTATATCGGATTCTTCAAAATAGAGTTCACTGGAATTGTTCTCCGGAACGATCTCCCTGCCGAGAAACTCTGTCCAGTATTTCTCCTCCTGCAGAACAAGACCTTCCGTGAGTATCATGTTTCCATCGTTATCGAGGACAAGTTCCAGCCCGAACAGATCATGATAAAACTGTCTTGCCTTAACTATATTTTTGACCACTATCAGTACGTTTTTCAGTTTCATCAGTTTCCATGCCTCTTTTCACACTCATTCAGGATCCTTGATCCCACAATTCTCAGCATCCGCGCCGATCTCAACGTGGTCCCGGGGCTTCGCGTTTTTGCTGCTCAGGCAGACTGCCGCCTCCACAAGGCACGAGCAGACTAAATGAATGTCAATATGCTCCGGCGCGCCTCTTCCCGGCACATTGCTGCTCCATTCAAGCGTCAGATTCTGATCGTAAAAAAGAGAAACATCCAGATTATCCTCCCATGTCTGCTCTTCCGCCGTCCTTACGACCGGTCTGGCCTGTAAGAACAATTCTCTGGCCATTTCCCATGCCCTTTTCATCGTTATCATCCCTCAATTACTTCCCCGTGAATCAAAACTCGCCCTTCGTCCTGGCATTCAGCATCAAACATTTTTGCTTTACCTGTACCATAATCAAGACTTCCTCCGTTCAAAAGCGTATATACTGATGGATATATGCTGTTCCAAAGCTCATGGCATATAGGCGGGCATAAACCTTCTACAATAAATTCCTGCCCTTTTGTAAAATAACCACATCTGCATTTGCTTTCACTGATAGTAAGCCTGACTTTCAGCATGTCTCATTCCCCTTCACAAAACACCGATTTATCTAATTCCTTGACATCAATACTACGCACTCCACATGGCACGAATGCGGGAACATATCGCACGCCCTCACTCTCTCGATTTTATAGGAACTCTCGTCATCCGTTTCCGTTTCGCACAGAACTTTCAAATCTCTTGCCAACGTCGCGCTGTCGCAACTCACGTATACGATCCGGTCCGGATGCAGCCTGCGAATCGTCCGAAGCAGGCTTTCCTCGCAGCCCTTGCGGGGAGGATCCACGACCACCACGTCCGGGCGTACGAGCGGATGGTCGACATCAAAATAGCCGCGCTCCGCCACGTCCTCCGCTGCCGCGGCGAAGAATTTTGCATTTGCGATGCCGTTGCGGGAGGCATTTGCCTTCGCGTCCTCTATAGCTTGGGGGACGATCTCAACGCCGTAAACTGCATTTGCCTTCTTAGACAGAAAATGGGATATGGTCCCGATTCCACAGAACAGGTCGAAAACCGTCTCGCTGCCCGTCAACTGCGCATACTCCAGTGCCGCGTTGTAAAGCCTCACGGTCTGCACCGGGTTCACCTGATAGAAGGAGAGCGGCGAAATGCGGAAGGAGAACTCCTCGAGGCTGTCCGTGATCCAAGGATCTCCGTAGAGGGGGACAACCTCCTCGCCGAGGATCACGTTGGTGCGCTGCTTGTTGACGTTCAGACATATGCTTACGATACCCGGCCGTCCTGCAAGAAGACCAGGTGATTTTTCCGTTTCGGACTCGCCCAAGGCCAGGAGCGCCGCTACCAGCTTGTCGGCATGGGGCAGCTTGCGGCCGTTTATCACCAGGCAGACCAGAATTTCGCCGGATGCAAATCCCTCCCGCACCAGCAAATGGCGCAGCAGTCCCCTCCCGGTCGTCTCATCGTAGGGCTCGATATGGTATTTTTCCGCATATGCGACCACCGCCCGCAGTATGTCCGCATTGTGTGCCGGGGATAGGTGACAGTCGCGCACGTCGATGATTGAATGGGTCCTGCCCGCATAGTATCCGGCGACGATCTTCCCCTCTTTTTTGGAAAAGCCGATCGGGTACTGGGCCTTGTTCCGATATCTCCAGGGATTCTCCATGCCGATGATCGGTTTCATCGGGATGTCGGCAAAGCCGCCAATC
The DNA here is from genome assembly GCA_030529705.1 of Lachnospiraceae bacterium. Lineage (GTDB taxonomy): Bacteria > Bacillota > Clostridia > Lachnospirales > Lachnospiraceae > Chordicoccus. The sequence goes on along the minus strand of JAUMWM010000045.1, from coordinate 1,327 downwards.
CGCTGCAGGTTGCGGCGGACGATTCCTTCCTTGAATGAAAGCTGTTTCTCATAGGAGAGTTCCTGTAGGCGGCAGCCGCCGCACCTCCTCGCTTCAGGGCATCTGGGTGAAACCCGGTCGGGGGAGGGCGCAAGGACTTCCTCTACCCTTGCGTAGCCATAATTTTTCTTCGCTTTGGTCACATGGGCAAGGATGCGGTCGCCTATGACCGCATCTTTTACAAAGAGGGTATAGCCATTTGCATGGCCAATACCCTCTCCTTCATTTGTCATATCTTCTATGGTGATTTCCACCACGTCATTTTTCTTTATTCTATCCACATTCATATCCATACCATGTTGGTTTTCGGCCCGCGGGGACGGTCCTTTTGGGTCGAGTTTTTTCAGCCCAAAAGGTCCGTCCCCGCGGGCTGAAGCCCGCGAGCGAATTAGGTCTTACTTGCCGGTCCGCCTCATATTGGAGTCGAAGAAGCGGTTGTAGCCAAGCCACTCGTCGTTCACCGGCCCGGCCTCCAGCACCTCCGTCATCGTCTCGAGCTTCGCGTCCATATTGTCGGCCAGGTTGAGCGCGATGGCCTCGATGATGGCGGGCTTCTTCGGCGAACCGAATTCAAACTCGCCGTGATGCGCAAGGATGCAGTGCTTGACCTCCGTCTCCAGCTTTTCCGGGAATCCTACGATCTCCCTTACGTGGTCGTGGACCATCTCCGCGCCGATTAAGATATGGCCAAGGAGCTGGCCGTCGTCCGTGTACTCGTTGACCGGAAAATCAGACAGTTCCTGCGTCTTCCCGATGTCATGGAGCATGGCGACCGTGATGAGCAAATCCCGATTCACCGCCGGATAATTCTTGGAAATGTAGTCACAGATTTTCGTCACGGAGAGCGTATGCTCCAGAAGTCCGCCCACGAAGCTGTGGTGGACGGTCTTCGCCGCCGAATGTCCCGCAAATACCTTGACAAATTCCTTGTCCTCCACGAAAAAGCTCTCGAGAAGGGCTTTCAAGTACGGCTGGCTTACGGAACCCATGATTCCGAGCAGCTCGTTATACATAATTTTACGGTTTTTCTTTGTGACGGGAAGGTAGTCCGCAGGGATATATTCGCCCGGGTCTGCCTTCCGAACCTGCTTTAAGGATGCCTGCAGGGAGCCGTTGAAGTTGCTCACGCTGCCGGCAACGTAGATATAGTCCAGCGCTTCGAAATCATGGATTGCGTCCGAGTTCGGATCCCATATCTTCGCATCAAGCACGCCGGTCCTGTCCTGCAGGATGAGGCTTTCATAGTTTTTGCCGTTTTTCGTGACGGCGGACTGTTTATGTTTGCAGA
>JAUMWM010000242.1 GCA_030529705.1 Lachnospiraceae bacterium | reverse complement strand
AATGCCCGCAGAAGGCTTGCGCCCCCTCGTGCCGGTAGGGACGATTTCGCCAGTTACGGGATCCAGCTTCCCTATCAGCTTGCGTTTGGACCTGGGTTGCTTCTTGTCCTTGTCCCAGTAGGACTCGGACTCGTAGACATACGTAGTCCCATTGGATTTGTTGTACTTTTTAATAATCGCCATGCGCATACCTCCTAGTGGTAATTATAACATACCACTAGGCTAGTGTCAATAGTCTAGTGGTAATTTTTATGCTATTTTTACCACTAGATTCTACCATGGGGAGGGGCGCATGTCACCCATAAAACACGGCATCTTTGAGATGTTAAACTTTTAACTCACAAGTAATTATAAAACAGGCTTATTTTTTCTTCAATACCACAGTAATCTGAATATATAGAGGCACACTTAACTGTTCAGTCCCCTTTGTCATCCTACGCGTAACCGAAGGATTATCAACATAAACATACGTAGAATGTAAAATCCTTCACTAACACTCAGGATGAAAGAGAAACACTTAGCAGTTACCTGTTTTTTTATTTTACGTAGACCCTTAAATGAATTATACTATATATAGTAGTTATAGTAATTTGGAACCGTTGATTATTTCCCGAAACCATTATGAAATCGGCAAAAAAGGAGGTTATTATGGCAAGAAAACGAAGTATCTTGTTGGCAGCATTCACAGTATTTTTTGCGATGTTCGTGCTTCAGCTGTCGGCTTTCTGCGTGTCAGCAAGAGATGAGATGAAACCCGGCCTCATAGTCGGCTGGCCGGATTGGGAGAACGACAGACCCCAATTCAGTTACAACCTTGAAGACTATGGCACGGAACTTATGAACAGGGCAAGCTATTCGGACTGCCTGCAGATCGGCTGGGTCGACAACGAGGGCAATGTGACCCCGATCAGCCTTGCAAACGCAGACGATTTTACTCTGATTTACACAGACGGCGGTGAGGCAGAGTATCGTCTCAAAGCCCACGGAGAATGGGAGTATGATCCGGCGACAAATAGGGATAAATATGTTGCCACAGGAGACGGGCTTTTTGACCTCGGAATTCCCCGTACCGGTTTTTATACCCTGATCTATGAGGGACCGGAAACTCAGGGAGCAATGGGTGACTTCTGCACTGTAGAAATCAGAACTATCCTGCCGCCGATGGGCCTCTACTCGAAAAACTCTGTTCGCGATAACTATCTTCTTGATACGGAAAACGTGCTTTACACAAAAGGAAGCGAATTCTATCTGCTCGGCTACAATACTGTGGATGAGTATGACAAAACAGAAGTGTCCGATATTCGCTGCCAGGTCCGCGGGGATGCAGACGTTGATTTCACGCCGCTTAGCAACGGTCATAAACTCACGATTCAGGATGCGCGTGAAATGGCGATCGATATTCAGGTGTTTTTTACCGTGACATACAGCCACAAAGATGAAAATACCAACAAATGGACAGTCCTTGATGAGCATCAGGAAGACAGATGGTTCTTTTTTGATCCTGCGCCCCGGAAAGGCCTGGCAGTCGGCTGGCCCGAGGACGGCATAGATGGCCCGGAATTTTCTACTGAGTACGGGCGCCTTCGAGGATGGGTCGACAGGCGGGCCAGCTATACTGACTGGATGCAGGCCGCCTGGATCAGCGAAGACGGAACGATCACACCCATAAGCATTGATAATCTGGACGATTTTTCTTTTACCACAGCGGACGGTAAGGAATGTGACTACCGGTTTGATGTTTCCGGAGAATGGACTTATGATGACGAGAAGGAAGAGGACGTAATTATACCTTACGGCGACGGCTTCTTCAATCTCGGATTCCTTCTGCCCGGCGAGTACACAATGACCTATTCCGGCCCTGAGGCTGCCGGAGCAGACCCGGATGAATGTTCCGTGACAATTGAGGTCGAAATGCCTGCGGTCGGGCTGTACTCGAAAAATGAAGCAGCTCCGGAAAATCTGATTTGGATCGATGAGGCGGAGTACACAGGCGGAAGCGTGTTCTACATTATTCCCCGTAATAAGGACTCTGACGGGCAGAGGCAGGAAGTGACAGACCTTTCCTGCGAGAATTACGGAGAACGGTGCTCGGTTCTTGAAAAATCAGGATCCGGCTATAAGCTTACTGTTCCGGAGGATTCGGACGACTGGTTCAATGTTCAGGCAGTCTTTACTATTGCGAACAGCCATTACGATGAGGAATACGGCAGATGGGTCGTACATAATTCTCACGAGGAAGACCGGTGGTTCCATTTCAGGCCTATGGAGAAATACGGTCTGGTGATCGGGTATGTGTACTGGGAGGATATTCCGGAAAGCGATGAATCGAGACCGTACTTTCCCGAAGAAGACATGAGGGGCAGGATGGAGGTTGACGCGTATGACGTACCGGCTGTTTCCCTGGGATGGAAAGGCGCGGACGGCGTAGTCCGGCCGATTCCCTTAACGTCCATCGATAAGTTCAAGGCTTACGATGCGCAGGGAAAAGAGATGCATGACTGGATCTGGCCCCACAAACATTGGGACAGGAATCTGGAAGATGAAGTGGAATCCGGAGACGGCATGTTTGCCGTCCAATTCGGGACTCTCGGAAAATGCCGCATCGAATATGAGGGCGAAGCCGTCTCCGCAGATGTCTTGAATATGACAAATGCCGTGACCGTGAATGTCGTCCTGCCCTCTGTCGCTCTTTACAGCGCAAAGGAAGCGACTTGGGAGAACCTGCTCTGCCCGAATTTTGAGACGCGAAGCATTCTCTATACAGATAATAAGAGGGTGTTCTATATCAACCCGGTCGACAAAGTTGTTGAAAAAGAACGCAAGACCGCAGTCACGCTTCTGCCCGACGAGATAGAAGTGGACGGCGCATTTGAAGACGGGGAATGGCAGGATAAGGTTTCATTTAAAAAACTCTCGAACGGATCCGTCAAAGTCACCGTGCTGCCCGGCTACTATGACTGGCTTGACCTGCGGGTACCTTTTATGCGGGCCGAGTACCACTGGGATGACGAGCGGAATGACTGGGTATACGAGGATGAATGGTATAATGATACATGGATCATGCTCGACTATCAGGAAGTAACCGATATCTCCCGCGCAAGCATCAGCGGTGTCAGCCTCTCCTACGGCTATTCCGGCAAAGCCTATACACCTGCTTTTAAGGTAATCGTCGATGGGGTGACTCTCACGGAAGGAACTGATTATACTTACAAGTTTACGAACAACAAGAATCCCGGAACCGCAAAACTCACCATCACCGGAAAAGGGAACTATACTGGAACCCGCGTCAAGACTTTCGAGATCGTGGACTGCGTGAGCTCTCTCGTGAGCGGAAAAACCTACCAGCTGATTCCGAAAAACAACTCGAAGACGGCAGTTTGCTCCTACTCAGGCAAGATGGTGAACAATACGAAGGTCTACATCACCGACCGCAGCAATTCGGAGGCCATGAAGTTCAAAGCCGTGAAGAATTCCGACGGCAACTGGAAATTCATAAACGCCAAGTGCGAGCTTGTCCTGGCCGTGCAGCAGAACAGCACCGCAGTCGGCAAAGGCCTGGTGCTCTACAACAACACGACGAAAGCCGCCCAGAACTGGAAACTCTCAAGGAAATCGGATAATTCCTTCGCTATCATGAACGCAGTGACGGGCTACTCGATCGCCATGTCCGACGCTTCCGCCGTCAAGGGTACGACTCTCAGCATGGCGGAGACGGCCAGCAGCGGGCTGCAGCGCTTCTACATCGCCGAGACGTCTGACGTGAGCGCCCCGTTCGACGGGACGTATGCGGTCAAGGCCGCCAAGGACAAGAGATTTGTCCTCAACATTGCGTCGTCCTCCAAAGAGGACGGGGCAAATGTAAACCTGTACGCCTACAGCAATACGAATGCGAAGAAGTTCCAGGTCATATACAGCGGCGGCGGCTACTATCGACTTGTAAATGTGAACTCCGGCCTGTGCCTTACGGTCAAGGGGAACACGAAAGTTGACAATACGAATGTCATCCAGAGCGCATGGGCGGCCCAGAGCGGCCAGAGGTGGAAGATTACGAAGAATTCCGATGGGACGGTGACGCTTACAAACGCATTGGGCACGGTGCTGCACCTGAACGGCAACAAGACATCCAACAACACGAATGTCTTGGCCAGGAATGCGGCATCCACCACGGCGCAGAGGTGGTATCTGAACTAACGAGGCTTTTTGAGACGCAAAATGCCCGCCTGGGACGGTCCTTCCGGACTGTCCCAGGCGGGCATTCACTCATCGTTGTTA
>JAUMWM010000241.1 GCA_030529705.1 Lachnospiraceae bacterium | reverse complement strand
GGGAGAAAATGCGTTTTTGTGGCCAGCGGGGATTTGAGTCATTGTCAGAAGAAAGACGGGCCTTATGGATACAGACCTGAAGGACCGGAGTATGACCGGCAGATCATGGAGGTCATGGGATCGGGGGATTTTCGGAAGCTGGTCGGGTTCGATGAGGATTTGCTTGACGGCAGCATGGAATGCGGACACCGCTCATTTACGATCATGGGGGGCGCATTTGAGGGGACGGAGATCGACGTGCGCGAGTTATCCCATGAGGCGACATTCGGCGTGGGGTACGGCATTTGCATGGTGCATCCTAAACAGGGAGTTCGGTAAGAAGGATGCTAATGTAATGTTATTATTGTCATCCTGAGCGCAGCGAAGGATCTTTTGCCGTCACTGGTGAGTGAATGTGTAAGATCCTTCGCTTACGCTCAGGATGACAAGAGTGAACTCAGGATGACAAGAGGGAACTCAGGATGACAAGGGTGAGAACAGGATGACAGAGCGGAGAAGAGTCGCAGGCGTATGTGCGATGGGATTGTCCTTGTGCCAAGGCATCCGGGATGACAGAATGAGGACGGGATAACAAGAGTGGAAACTTCAGATACAAGTACAAGTATGACAATACCGATTTTATATATTGTGATACCTTGTTATAACGAGGAGAAGGTGCTGGCAGTCACCGCGCCGATGTTCAGGGACAAATTAATGTCACTGGTTGAGGCGGGAAAGGTGGCTGAATGGAGCCGGGTTTTATTTGTCAATGATGGAAGTCGGGATGGAACTTGGGATTTTATTCAATCCCTGTCAAAGGATGATTCCGTATTCGAGGGCCTGTCTCTCAGCCGGAACCAAGGGCATCAGAACGCCCTGCTGGCCGGGCTGATGGAGGCGAAAGATCGCTGCGACGTCACAATTTCGATGGACTGCGATGGGCAGGACGACCCCGATGCGATGGATCAGATGCTGGAAGAGTATCAAAACGGCGCCGAGATTGTATATGGGGTTCGGAATAAGCGCACCTCGGATTCTTTTTTTAAGCGCTTTACAGCGGAGAGTTACTATAAGCTGCTGAATAAGATGGGGGGAGAGGTTGTCTACAATCATGCGGACTATCGACTGGTTTCGTCCCGCGTGCTGCAGGAATTTGCAAATTTCGAGGAGGTCAACATTTTTTTGCGCGGCATGTTCCCGCTGGTGGGGTTCAAGAGCACGTGCGTCTATTATGAACGCCGCGAACGGCTGGCCGGGGAGAGCAGGTATCCGCTTGCAAAGATGATGGCGCTGGCATTTGACGGAATAACCAGCCTCAGCATCAGGCCCATCCGGTTCATTACCGGCTGCGGGGCTTTCTTTGCGCTGGTTTCCATGATCCTTATCATATATGTCCTGGTTTCGTTTTTTTCCGGGAATACGGTTCCGGGCTGGTCCAGTAATCTGATCAGCGTGTGCCTGATTGGCGGCATCCAGTTGATTTCGCTTGGCGTGATTGGGGAATATATCGGGAAGATTTATCTGGAGACGAAGCATCGGCCGCGGTATATCATTGAAAAGCGGACGTATGAGGGGGAGGAGAGAACATGAAAAAATTTAATACGACGGCGGTATGCATCCCGTCCAAACATTATATGGTTGATCTCTCCGAGCGCGTGAAGGAGATCAAAATGCTTGTCAATGCAGGCAAGTATTTCACGATTAATCGGGCGCGACAATACGGAAAAACGACGACGATAGATGCCTTGTGCCAGAGTCTTGAAGATGAAAATATTGTCATAAGCCTGGATTTTCAGGACATTGAGGCCGGAAGCTTTGCAAATGGCGGAGAGTTTTCCAAAGCATTTGCACGTATTATTCTGGATGCAAATGAATTTGATGGACTGATTATTCCGGAAGATATAGTCAGCAGATTTCGGGGTTTGGATGAGAAGCCGGCTTCTGAAGTGAAAATGGACGACTTATTTCGCATATTCAGATACTGGTTTAAGGAGGAAACGCATCCAATTATTTTAATTATTGACGAAGTTGACAGTGCGACAAACAACCAGGTATTCCTGGATTTTCTTGCACAGCTAAGATCCTTGTATTTAAAGCGAGAAAAGAATTCACGGATCAAAACCTTCCAATCCGTTATCCTTGCCGGAGTTGTGGATGTCAAGCATTTGAAAAGTAAGGTCAGACCGGAAGACCAGCATAAGGTCAACAGCCCGTGGAACATCGCTGCTGATTTTGATATCGATATGAGCCTGTCCGAGACGGGCATCCGGGGAATGCTGGATGAGTACGAAGCGGATCATCACACGGGGATGGACATTGCGGCAATCGCTAAACAGATTCGGGAATACACAAACGGTTATCCGTACCTGGTCAGCAGGATATGCGAACTGATTGATACGAAGCTGATTCCTGAAAAGTTTGCAGATTTGTCAGCGGCCTGGACAGCCTATGGCGTGGACGAGGCTGTTCGGAAAATCCTTACGGAGGAGAGCACTCTGTTTGAATCCCTGATGGGGAAACTGGAAAATTATCCGCGCCTAAAGAGCCAGCTTCGGAGAATTCTTCTAAGAGGCGAGGTCATCGCCCATTTGCCGGATGACGAAGAGCAGAAGCAGCTGCGGATGTATGGATTCATCGTGAACAATCATAATACCGTAGCCATTGCCAACAGGATTTTTGAAATGCGGCTTTATCAGTACTTTATCGGGGAGAGCCGCCAAAATGAGGAACTGAGGCAGGCGGCCGCTGCAAATAAATCGATTTTCATTACAGAAGACGGCTGGCTGGATGTGCCGAAGATCATGGAGCATTTCATCCGGGAACACAATAGAATCCATGAAGGCCAGACGGAGAAATTCCTGGAAGAAGAAGGCAGGGAGCGCTTTATCACTTATATCGCTCCGATTATCAATGGAACGGGGACATACGGTATCGAGGAGCAGACCAGGGATCAGAAACGGATGGATCTGGTGATTCATTACCTGGGCAGAAGATATGTCATCGAGATGAAGATCTGGCATGGAGACCGATACAACGAAAAGGGCGAAAAACAGATCAGTGAATATCTGGACCGCTGGGATCTTGATACGGGATATCTTCTGAGTTTTAACTTCAACAGGGCGAAAAAACCCGGCGTAGAGCGGGTGAGGATTGGAAATAAGACGATTTTTGAGGGAATTGTGTGAGGATATGAGCGGCTGCCTGAGATTCTTTGTAAAGATTCTTAGGATTGGGTAAAAATAACTGTCCAAAATTTAAGCTTATAGGGATGGATAGAAATTGGGACAATATTTTTTGACTCAATCCTTAGTTGTTTTTCTCTTTTTTTCTGTTATAATTGGTACGCTGCACCAGTGCAGCCAAGCAGTTCGGGTCCGACATCCTGCTTGTAAAACCTAAAACCAAAGGAGAAAACAATTTTATGAAAGCATTGAAAAGAGAGTGGGAGGAGTGCAAGCTCCTTCTGCGAAGTATCCCTTCCATGACGATTGCCGTCTTTATTTTGTCCGTGGTGCTGATGAACCTGTTGGCTTCGCGGGAGCTGTATCGTTCGGATTATTTCTGTCTGAACAGCGGCCTTGCCCTGTCATGGATTTCCTTCTTATGTATGGACTGTATCTGTAAACGTTTCGGAGCCGGAGCGTCCATACGCATATCCGTCATTGCGATGTGCGTGAACATGTTCTGCGCCGTTGTTTTTTGCGTCCTGATGCTGACGCCGGGACGCTGGGCGGCTTTCTACTCTGCATCAGACCCGGATGTGGGAGAGATGATCTCGGTCGGGATAGACGGTACATTTGCCTCTGCATGGTATGTGGTGGTCGGATCGTCCGCGGCCATGCTGGCCAGCTCTGTTGTGAATTCGGTGCTGAACCAGTTCATTGGGGAGCACGCAGACGATGGGAAGTATCGGGGATTTGCCATTCGCAGCCTGGCATCTACCTGCATTGCGCAGTTCGTGGATAATTTCGTATTTTCCGCCATGGTCTCCCATGTCTTTTTCGGATGGAACTGGAAGCAGGTCATCATTTGCTCGTTCACGTCCATGCTGATTGAGATGGGGCTGGAGGCGTTTTTCTCTCCGCTCGGCTACAGGATTGCGCGGGCTTGGGAGAGGGACCGTGTCGGGGAGTCATATATTATGTGGCGGAGCGCTGCGGTTGTTTCCAGGTGAGATTTCGGCCCGCGGGGACGGTCCGTTTGGGTCAAAAAATTTCGGCCCGCGGGGACGGGGCGGTTTTTGGGTAAAAAAATTTTCCCAAAAAAAACCCCCCCCCCCCCCCGCAAAAAATGTG
>JAUMWM010000044.1 GCA_030529705.1 Lachnospiraceae bacterium | reverse complement strand
GGGGACGGTCCTTTTGGGTCAAAATTTTTTGACCCAAAAGGACCGTCCCCGCGGGACGAAATTTTTTGGCCCAAAAGGACCGTCCCCGCGGGCCGAAAATGAGGTGGGATATGATGCACTGGTCGCAAATTCTCAGCACATACCGCTTGGGGGAAGACGAAGATCATCTAAAGAATGACCTGAGAAGTGAATTTGAGAAGGATTATCACAGGATTATCGGCAGCGCCTCTTTCCGCAGGCTGCAGGACAAGACGCAAGTTTTTCCGCTGGATAAAAGTGATTTTATACGGACGAGGCTGACGCACAGCCTGGAAGTGTCCTCCATCGGCCGCTCGCTGGCGCAGAATATTTCGGAATCGATTATCGACAGGAGGCTGGATACGGCTTTCAACCTTGAGACGGAGCGGAACATGGCCGCGGTCATCGAATGTGCGGGGCTCATCCATGATATAGGAAACCCTCCTTTCGGACATTTCGGGGAGGAGGCGATCCGGGAATGGTTCAAGGGACATTTGCCGCGCCTAAAATACAAAGGCCGGGCCGTCACAGATATCCTGTCAGACCAGGAGAGGGAGGACTTGCTGCATTTCGAGGGCAATGCGCAGGGGCTCCGGCTGGTATCCAGGCTTCATTACTCGGAGAACGGATGCGGGATGAACCTGACATTTGCCCTCCTTTCAACGATGATCAAATATCCCCGGTCATCCGTGGAAATGAACCCGAGAGCTAAGGATGTCACAGATAAAAAGATGGGATATTATCGGGCGGAGGAAGAGTTATTTGCCTTAATCCAGGAAAAAACCGGGACGAAAGGGAGGAGGAACCCGCTCACGTTCATTTTGGAAGCGGCTGATGACATCGCCTACGCAACGGCGGATATCGAGGATGCGTACAAGAAAGGCTTTTTTGATTTCCAGACGTTCGTCGCTGAACTGTGGAAGCGGAAAGTGGATCCGGAGTTCATTGAAATCCTGGATGGGCATTATACCGGGAGCGTCCAAGGGAAAATGGCGCCGGCAGGCAACTGGGGAGCCTTGGGAGACTATCTGATGAGCAGGAGCCGCATGGACGGGACTTACGGCGGGAAACTGAAAAGCCACGAAGCGGACATGTCCGGTTCCCAGGTCAGTTCCGGAGAGTCCGCGCTCATGAAATGGCTTGGCGAGATGCAGAGCGTCCTGCTGGTCGCGGCTACGGGCGGATTTGTTGACAACTACAGGGCCATTATGAGCGGTACGTATTCGAGCGAGCTGATCGGTGGGAGGGAGGCTGTCCTTCTGAACGCCTTGAAAGGAATCGCGTATGATTACGCATTCACGTCGATGTCTATCTATAAGACAGAGATTGCGGCAAATAATATCCTGACATATTTGCTCAACAAGCTGATTCCTTCCGTACTCCAGTATGATCGGGATGCTCCTCCTGGACTGATGGAGGAGAAATTTCTGTCCCTGATTTCCGAGAATTACCGGCAGGTATATGAGTGGTCTACGGCGGGGAAATCAGACTGGGAGAAGGTCTATAACAGGCTACTTCTGGCCACCGATACCGTCAGCGGGATGACGGACTCCTATGCCAGGGATCTGTATACGGATTTGAATGGAATAACGTCCTAACCGGTATGACCCAGAATCATCGCAGAATGGGACGTTCCTTCTTCTGTGATTCGGATTCCTATGGATCTTTTACATAAAACCGCTGTAGATTGTAAAAGATCCTTCGCTTACGCTCAGGATGACATGGGTAGGTATCGGATGTGTGAACAGTGATATTGTTCCATGAGAATTGCACGGAATTATGTCCTAATACTTTACAAGCACCATACAAAAAGTTATAATTACATCAGCGGATAAAGCAGTTTTTACCGCTTTGTTCCTGGGATGTGCGACCCCCCTATTTTTCCTGAACCTACATTTGAATTAAAGGGATTCCTATATCGTCGGTCTCGATGTCAGGCCATATCTACGGATCAGTGGAAGGCAGAAAGCCGAGTGCGGTTACCCACCTGGCATTGGCTAGGCGTCAGTTTCATAGGCACGGCATCCCGGGAACTTTTTTATGAAAGATTCAAAGAATCCTACCATGAATTTACTTGTTTACTATATGTCAGAATCCTAAAACAGACAGGAGGTCATAATGGTAAAAAAATGGGATTTTGGAAAGACATCTGATGGAAGAGACGTCGCGGCCTATACGATTTATGGAGGTCCGGGCGCCTCGGCAACAATCCTTAATATCGGCTGCGTCGTGCAGAGCGTGGTCGTGCCGGACAAGAATGGAAATCCTGTTGAGGTGACGCTGGGATATGATGACGCGGAATTATATGCCAAAAACCCCTGCTGTTATGGAGGACTTGTCGGAAGGAACTGCAACCGCATCAGAGGCGGAAAAATTACGATAGATGGAATCGAGTATTCTCTCGCGCTCAACGATGAGGGGCTGAACAACCTTCACAGCGGGCCGAACGGCTTCCAGTTCCGCATATGGAAAGAAGGAAAGGTAACGGACAATTCAGTGGAATTGTTACTGGAAAGCCCTGAGGGCGACCAGGGGTATCCCGGAAAAATGGACGTTGCCGTGACGATGACGTTCACGGCGGACAATGCGCTGATAATTGATTACAGGGCGGAAGCGGATAAGGATACTATAGCGAACTTTACGAATCACAGCTACTGGAATCTGAATGGAGCCGGCGAGGGACTCGTTGACGGGCATATTGCCTGCATCCATGCGGACAGATTCGTGCCGAAGGCGGCGGACAGCGTGCCGGACGGCACGTTCTGCGACGTCACAGGGACTTCGATGGATTTCAGGCAGCCGAAGAAATTAGGCCAGGATATTCTGGCCGGAGATGAGCTGCTCATAAAAGATGGCGGCTATGACCACCACTTCGATATCAACGGGGAAGGGTTCCGCGAGGCATGTTATGTCCTAGGCGATAAGACCGGCATCAAGATGACGCTGAGTACGGATGCGGATGGCGTGCAGATGTACACGGGAAACAAACTGAACGATCCGAACGGGAGCAAAGGGAAGTTCTTCGCCGACAGGGGAGGCGTTGCAATCGAGGCCCAGTTTGTCCCGAATTCAATCAACGATCCGGCTTATAAGACATCCCTGCTTAAAAAAGGAGATGTGTTCACCCAGAAGACTGTATATGCGTTCAGCACTGTATAATAAAAAGATTTGTCATCCTGAGCAAAGCGAAGAATCTTATATTGACTACAACTGATGTTAGACGGCTGCCGGCTAAACCGGCAGCTTTTTTACGTTCAATTCCAACTGCATAGTTGCCCCAATTTTGCTGTCACATGATATTTGGTCATCCTGAGTATAGCGAAGGATCTTATACTGAATGCGTCTGTTTTACATAAGAGATCATTCGCTTACGCACAGGATGACAAAAATTAATTATATTCTTACGATCACGATGACAAAATGAATTCTTTGCTTACGCTCAAGACGAAAGAAAGATCCTTCGCTTACGCTCAGGATGACAAAAAAGAGGGTAGCTTTGTCTGTTTTCTTTGACATTTTTGCGAGAACGATATAGAATCTCTAAGTATGTGTGAATGATTCATTTACGTAAGCGTTTTTGATAGAGTACATTCGAGAAAAAACAGCTGGTTGAATCAATTTATTTCAGGATGAATCCTTTAGATGTTTGGAGGCATATATGAGCGATATTGAACTGAAAGTTAAAGAGTTACAGAATAAAGCCCTAAACGCCATTTCCTCGGCAGATAATCTTGAGAATCTGAACGATGTGCGCGTTTCCTTTCTCGGGAAAAAAGGGTCGCTGACCGCAGTCCTCAAATCCATGAAGTCTGTCGACCCCGAAGACCGTCCGAAAGTGGGCAAATGGGTCAACAGCGCCCGTGAAGCCATCGAAGCTCAGATGGAAATAAAGAAGAAGCGGCTGGATGCAGAACGCCTCGACAGGAGGCTCGCCGCCGAAGAGATCGACGTCACTCTGCCCGCAAAGATGAAATTCATTGGCCACCGTCATCCGAACACCATCGCCCTGGACGAGGTGGAACGCATATTTGTCGGCATGGGTTATGAGGTCATCGAAGGACCGGAAATCGAGTACGACGATTACAACTTCACGAAGCTGAATATCCCGGCAAATCACCCGGCCAAGGATGAGCAGGATACCTTCTATATTAACAAAGAGATTCTTCTGCGCACGCAGACCTCGCCCGTACAGGCCCGAGTCATGGAAAAGGGAAAGCTTCCAATCCGAATGATCTCTCCGGGGCGGGTATTCCGTTCGGACGAGGTGGATGCCACCCACTCGCCATCCTTCCATCAGATCGAAGGGCTTGTTATTGACGAGAATATTACATTTGCGGACCTCAAAGGGACGCTGGATGTATTTGCCAAAGAACTTTTCGGTCCGGAGACAAAGACGAAATTCCGCCCGCATCATTTCCCATTTACGGAGCCGTCGGCGGAAGTGGATGTTTCCTGTTTCAAATGCGGCGGTACGGGCTGCCGTTTCTGCAAAGGGTCGGGCTGGATTGAGATTCTGGGTTGCGGCATGGTGCATCCGCACGTCCTTGAAATGTGCGGCATTGATTCGGAAGAATATACAGGCTTTGCGTTCGGCGTCGGGCTTGAGAGGATTGCCCTTCTCAAATATGAGATCGACGACATGCGCCTGCTGTATGAAAATGACGTGCGTTTCCTGAACCAATTTACATAAAAAATCCAATTTGATAAACCGATGGAAGCTTTGTGCGACAGGATAGAATGCTGGAAAACCGACATGCATAGATAAGCATCTTAAAGCAGGACTTTCACAGCAAATGATAAACAAGGAGAACCTATGAATACCTCACTTTCATGGATAAAAAGATATGTTCCGGATCTCGACGTGACTGCGCAGGAATATGCGGACGCCATGACCCTCTCGGGAACGAAAGTTGAAAATTTCGAAGAGCTTGACAAAAACCTGGATAAAATCGTCGTGGGAGAGGTCTTATCCTGCGAAGACCACCCGAATTCCGACCACCTCCATGTCTGCATGGTCAATGTCGGTGCGGGCGATCCTCTCCAAATCGTCTGCGGCGCGCCGAACGTTGCTGCCGGGCAGAAAGTGCCGGTCGTTTTAGAAGGCGGAAGCGTTGCCGGAAGCAGGGATGGCGATAAAAGCGAGAACGGAATCAAGATTAAGGCCGGAAAGCTACGCGGCATTGAGTCCCAGGGCATGATTTGCTCAATCGAGGAGCTTGGCAGCACCCACGAGATGTATCCGGAAGCCCCGGAAAATGGAATCTATGTATTCCCGGAGGATGCCGAGGTCGGAGCGGATGCGATTGAACTTCTCGGCCTGCATGACTCGGTCATTGAATATGAAATCACCTCGAACCGGGTGGACTGCTACAGCGTGATCGGCATTGCGCGGGAGGCGGCGGCTACATTTGGCAAAAAATTCCACATGCCCGAAATCAAAGTGACGGGCAACGGCGAGAAAGCTTCGGATTACATCTCAGTTGAAGTAATCGATAAAGACCTGTGCCCGCGTTTCACGGCCAGAGTCGTGAAGAATGTCAAAATCGGTCCTTCTCCCAAGTGGATGCAGAGATGCCTTGCGTCCAACGGCATTCGTCCGATCAATAATGTGGTCGATATCACGAACTATGTCATGGAAGAGTACGGCCAGCCGATGCACTCTTATGACTACGATATGATCGCCGGCCATAAGATTATTGTGAAGAGGGCAAATGACGGCGACGTTTTCACCACTCTGGACGGCCAGGAGCGGCATCTCGACCATGATATTATCATGATTAATGACGCTGAGAAGGCGGTAGGCATCGGCGGCATCATGGGAGGCGAGAACTCCATGATCACGGACGATGTGACGACGGTCCTTTTCGAGGCGGCAAATTTCAACGGGACGAATATCCGCCTTTCTTCCAAGCGTATCGGCTTCCAGACCGATGCCT
The DNA here is from genome assembly GCA_030529705.1 of Lachnospiraceae bacterium. Lineage (GTDB taxonomy): Bacteria > Bacillota > Clostridia > Lachnospirales > Lachnospiraceae > Chordicoccus. Next base: position 9,271 of record JAUMWM010000044.1, on the reverse strand, counting down.
CCCAGAAGTTTGACAAGGGTCTCGACCCGAATACGGCGGAACTGGCCATCAATCGCGCCTGCGAGCTCATGGAAGAGTTCGGGGCGGGCGAAGTCGTCGGCGGCATCGTCGATGTGTACGACGAGGTTCGGCTGCCAAAGGAAGTGCCGTTTGAGCCGGAAAAAATCAACAGCCTCCTGGGGACTTCCTTTACGGAAGAGGAGATGATTGGTTATTTCGAGGCGGTCGACCTGCGCTATGATGCCGAAAAGCGTGTCGTTATCGTTCCGACCTGGAGGCAGGACGTGCTTCGGACATGCGATCTGGCTGAGGAAGTGGCCCGTTTCTATGGTTATGACAAGATACCTACAACGCTTCCGTCCGGATCGGCCACAGCCGGAAAGCTTCAGTTTGACATGATGATCCTCTCCATAGCCCGCGATATCGCGGAGGATTGCGGCTTCTCCCAGGGCTATTGCTATTCCTTTGAATCGAGGAAGGTGTTCGACAAATTAAGGCTGGATTCGGATGATGACCTCCGAAACGCGATTGAGATTATGAATCCGCTTGGCGAGGATTTCTCCATCATGCGGACGACGTCCCTGAACGGCATCCTCACCTCTCTTGCGACAAATTATAAAAGAAGGAACAAGGACGTCTGCCTGTACGAGCAGGGCAATGTCTACATCCCGAAAGCCCTGCCGCTCACGGAACTTCCGGATGAGCGTATGTGCATGACGCTAGGCATGTATGGCAAGGGCGACTTCTTCGAGATGAAAGGCGTCGTGGAGCTTCTTCTCCGGAAGTTCGGCATGAAGAGCAAGGCGGCCTACAAGACGGATTGCAAGAAAAACTATTTCCATCCCGGCCGCCAGGCCCAGATTGAATACGAGGGAGTCAGGATAGGCGAGATCGGCGAGGTGCATCCGCTCGTCTGCCAGAATTACGGAATCGGGGACAGGACATATATAGCGGTCCTGGATATGCCGTCGGTGCTGCCATTTGCAACCTTTAACCGCAAGTTCGTAGGCATTGCGAAGTTCCCGGCGGTCACCCGCGATATTTCCATGCTCGTGCCGAAGTCTGTGACAGCCGCCCAGATCGAGGCTGCGCTTGAAGCCAAAGGCGGGAAGATGCTCGAGAGCTACAATTTGTTCGACATGTACGAAGGACCCGGCATCCTGCCCGGCTATAAGTCCATCGCGTACAGCCTGGTGTTCCGCCATCCGGACAAGACGCTGGAGGAAGCGGAGATCGTATTCTTTATGAACAACATCCTGGGAGGGCTTAATGAACTCGGGATCGAACTGAGGAAGTAATCTCGCTAGGGTAGTAACTGCTCAGAGTCCCCTGATCTTTATGATTGTTGCGTAGTTTTTTCTTCTTGCGTATGTAATACGTTTAAGATCCTTCGCTTGCGCTCAGGATGACAAAGGCACAGGTTGACAGAGATTCAGGATGACAAAGATTCAGGATGACGTTGATTAAGGATGCTTGCCGAAAATTTGCCAGAGGTATTATGAAGACATCTGACTTTTATTATGAACTGCCGGAAGAGCTGATTGCGCAGGACCCGCTGGAAGACCGGTCATCATCCAGGCTTCTGTATCTTGACCGGGAAAGCGGGGATATCACGCATGGGGCGTTTACGGATATTAAGAAGTACCTGAATCCGGGAGACGCCCTGGTTATCAACGACACGAAAGTGATACCCGCCCGTTTGTACGGCGTCAGAGAAGGGACGCTCGGCAAGGTGGAGATTCTACTCTTGGTGAGAAAGTCTGCCGACACATGGGAAACTCTGGTAAAGCCCGGAAAGAAGTGCAAGGTAGGGACCAGGATTCTCTTCGGAAGCCTTGACGGTTCCGCTGAGAATGCCCCGCTGATTGGAGAAGTGACCCATATCCTCGAGGAAGGCAACCGGCTGATCCGCTTTACTTATGAGGGCATCTTTGAGGAAGTTTTGGATAGCCTGGGGGAGATGCCCCTGCCGCCTTATATCCACCATAAGCTGGAGGACAAGGCCCGCTACAACACGGTATATGCGAAGTACGAGGGATCGGCAGCCGCCCCCACGGCAGGGCTGCATTTTACCAGGGAACTGCTGCAGGAACTTAAGGATATGGGGGTGAATATCGCCCATGTAACCCTCCACGTCGGGCTTGGAACATTCCGGCCGGTGAAAGCAGATACGGTTGAAGATCACCATATGCATTCCGAATATTATATCGTGCCGGAGGAGACTGCGCAGCTTGTGAACGAGACTCGGAAAGCGGGGCATCGGGTAATCTGCGTGGGAACCACTTCCTGCAGGACGATAGAATCCGCCGCCGTGCCGGACGGAAATGGGGGATTCTGCCTGGCTGCAAAGAGCGGGTGGACGCAGATTTTCATTTATCCGGGATATGAGTTTAAGCTGATGCAAGGGCTGATTACGAATTTTCATTTGCCGGAATCGACGCTCGTCATGCTGGTGTCGGCATTTGCGGGAAGAGAGAATGTGCTGAATGCCTACAGGGAGGCTGTGAGAGAGAAGTACCGCTTCTTTTCTTTCGGGGATGCGATGATGATATTGTGACATATAAGATCCTTCGCTTACGCTCAGGATGACAGAGATTTTGGCTGCTTGCTAAGGATTTTTATCATGCGTGTGTTTTGCGTTTAAGATACTTCGCTTACGCTCAGGATGACAGAGATTTTGGCTGCTTGCTAAGGATTTTTGTCTTGCGTATGTTTTATGTTTAAGATCCTTCGCTTACGCTCAGGATGACAGAGATTTCGGTTGCTTGCTAAGGATTTTTACCATGCTTGTGTTTTGCCTTTAAAAAAGGAGCCGGGGATTCCCCGACTCCTTTTTTTCAGAATGGGCTTGCAAGCCTCGCAATGTCCCGGTAGAAAGAAGGGTAGGATATTTTGACGCACTCGGCGTTCCGGATGTCCATCTGCGTGTCGGATATGAGGCCGGCGATTGAAAATGCCATAGCGAGCCTGTGGTCGCCCTGTGAATCGATTGTTGCTCCCCTAAAATATCCGAGCTTGCCGGGAGTCCGCCTGCCAGTTTGTTTTTTACCGCCGTTTCCGTGGATGACCATGCCGTCCTCCGTTTCCTCTACGCCGACGCCCATCTTTTGAAGATTCATGACAATCGCAGTCAGGCGGTCCGATTCCTTTACGCGGAGCTCTCCGGCATCATAGATTTGCGTGTCCCCTTTCGCACAGGCCGCCATGATGGCTATGACGGGAAGCTCGTCAATGAGGGCGGGGATGAGAGAGCCGCCGATATTTGTCCCTTTCAGATCTGAAGTCTTTACAATTATGTCCGCAACGGGTTCCCTGCCCTCCATACGGATGTTCCGGGTGATGACGTTGCCGCCCATAGCCTTTGCGACCCGCAGGATTCCGTCCCGCGTCTCGTTGATGCCGACGCTATGCAGGTGCACTTCCGAATTCGGGACGATGAGGCCGCCGGCAATGAAATAGGCGGCAGATGAGATGTCCCCGGGAACGCGGATCTTCTGGCCGCGGAGGTCAGTGCCGGGATAGATGATCGCGCCCGGCTGCATGGTGAGCGGATCAACCTTCGCTTTGACATTTGCCCCGAATGCAGAGAGCATGAGCTCCGTATGGTTTCGCGACAGATACGGCTCGAAAAATGTCGTAGGCCCGTCAGCATAGAGCCCTGCGAGCAGGACGCAGGATTTGACCTGGGCAGATGCGATGCTGCTGGAATAATGGATGGCATGAAGCCTGTCCCCGTGTATTTCAAGAGGGAGGCAGTTGTTCTTGTTCTCCGCCTCAATTCTGCATCCCATCTGCGCAAGCGGCGTGATGATTCTCTTCATGGGACGCTTCCTAAGGGAAGAATCACCGGTGATGTACGTGGTGAAGGGCTGCCCCGCCAGGATGCCGGAGAGCAGGCGGACGGTTGTCCCGCTGTTCATCGCGTCGAGCGTTCCCATAGGTTCGGAAAGGCCGTACAGCCCCTTGCCATGGATGACGAGGACGGATTCCTGCCGCCCCGTATATCTGTTCTCTTCTTTGACTTCTTCGATTTCAACGCCCATTTGCCTCATGCATTCAATCGTCGCCAGGCAATCTGCGCTTTTTAGAAATCCCCGCACTTCCGTGTCGCCTTTGGCGATAGCGCCGAGCATCACGGAGCGGTGGGAGATGGATTTGTCTCCGGGGACGGCCAGTTCGCCCCGGAGGGATGTCGCTAAAGGTATCTTCATAATTCTCCTCATATCATATAGCATGGTCCAAATGACTTACGTCTGTACAGGATTCGACCCAAAAGGACCGTCCCCGAAGGACGAAAGTCTTAATCGTGATAGATTATGTAGCCCCTGCCGGCCAGGAGGTCGATGGCCCGATCCATGGAATCTTCATTATAGAAAAGGATCCGGAGCACGCCCTGCTCGAATTCCCGATTGTGGACAATGCCAATGTTTTTGATAGATATGGAATTGACAGCCAGGATCGTGGCGACTGTGGCGATGCTGCCCGCCTCGTCGATGAGATCCAGATAAATCCGGTATTCGCGCGCAACGGAGCCGGCCCGGGTACCGAAGCTGTCCCTGTAGTCCTTGCATTCGGTAAAGATTTTGAGAAGCTCATCGGCATCCCTTGCCCCGATCGCCTGCCTGTAATCCAGCAGTTTTGCGATGTATCTGTCCAGCATGCTGCAAATGTTGTCAGGGTTCGACAGGCATATTTCCTGCCACATCTGCGGCGACGAGGAGGATATGCGGGTGATGTCGCGAAAACCGCCCGCCGCAATCATCTTCATGTGTTCCTCCGGCCCGTCCTCGTCATGAACGAGATTGACGAGGGAGGCAGAGATGACGTGGGGAAGGTGGCTGATAGCGGCGGTGACCATGTCGTGTTCCCGGTAATCCATGACGAGCGGAAGAGCCCCTATCCCATCCAGCATTTCCTTCAGGTCGTCCACTTTTTCCTGCGGGACGCCATTTGCCGGAGTCAGGATATACCATGCGTTTTCAACAAGCCTGTCGGATGCATTTGCATAACCTGTCTTCTCAGAACCGGCCATGGGATGCCCGCCGATAAAGAAGCTCCCCATCCCGTGTTCCTCGGCATACCGATGGATATCGCCCTTCACGGATCCGACGTCGGACAGGATAGAGCCGGGTTTTCGTATCGCAGCGAGGCGGTCCATGAAGCGGAGGGCTGTGACGACCGGAACGCACAGAAAGATGATGTCGCAGGATGCAAATGCAGCGAGGCTTTCGTCCGCCGCCACCGTGACCGTTCCGTCATGGACGGCCTCTTTCAGCACATCCCGATTTCTGTTATAACCTGTAATGATAACGTCCGAATAAACGCGGCGGATGGCTTTGGCTACAGAGCCTCCGATCAATCCGAGACCGATAAAACCTATATTTTGAAACTTCAATGCTTTGTGCTCCCTTTAGAAGTGAATTATATGACGGTTCCCTACGCTATCTTAACAGAATCGCGACCGAATTGAAAGTATAGAGTGAAATAATCAGACGGCGACCCGGTAATCAGTTACTGTTCATACTTGCAGTTATGTAAACTGTTTCCACAGAAGATTATGAAAGAATCCATTCATACTTCCGCACAGAAATCGCCTGTGTTTGCGACAATCGGAGTGTCATTCTGAGCGTAAGCGAAGAATCTTTTACATGAAGCCGCTGCAGATGGTAAAAGATCCTTCGCTGCGCTCAGGATGACAAGGACGGTACATGAGGTGTGAACAGTAACGGTAATCAGAATCAGGTCAGAATCAGAAAATTTAGTGGGAAATCGTACTTGAATATTGGGATGAACTTTAGTAAAATATCTGCATCATTGTGTTTAGGAGGTTAAGATGAACGTTTATACAAGTGACAGAATCCGTAACGTCGTTCTGCTGGGGCACGGCGGTTCGGGCAAGACAACCCTTACAGAAGCTATGGCTTATCTGGCCGGCATTACAAACCGCATGGGTAATGTGACAGATGGAAACACCATCAGCGATTATGATAAGGAAGAAATCAAAAGAAAGTTCTCGATCGGCGGCTCGGTCGTTCCGGTTGAATGGAATAAAGTAAAAGTCAACATTCTTGACACGCCGGGTTATTTTGATTTCGTGGGCGAAGTCGAGCAGGCCGTCAGCGTTGCGGATGCAGCCATCATCCTTGTGAACGGTAAGGACGGCATCCAGGTCGGTACGGAAAAAGCCTGGAATCTCTGCGAGGAGAGAAACCTTCCGCGCATGTTCTTCGTGACGGGCATGGATAATGATGATGTCTCTTACCGCACGATCGTTGAGCAGCTTCAGGAACTCTATGGAAAGAAGGTCGCTCCGATCCATATGCCGATCCGCGAGAATGGAAAATTTGTCGGCTATGTAAGCATCGTGAAGCAGAGCGGAAGAAAATTCGTCAACAAAGACGACAAGGTCGAGTGCCCGGTTCCGGATTATCTCGAAGAGTATCTGGAGACTTACCATGAGTCCCTGATGGAATCTGTTGCCGAAACATCCGAAGAGTTCATGGACCGCTATTTCGGCGGCGAGGAGTTCTCCGATAAGGAAATTGCCGCAGCGCTCGCAACGAATATCCGCGACTGCTCGATCGTCCCGGTCAGCATGGGAGCCTCCATCAACCTTCATGGCGTCTCGAATCTCCTTGATGACATCGTAGAGATGTTCCCGAATCCGACGCAGAGGACTGTGAACGGAATCAATCAGAAGACCAACGAAATCTTTGAGGCAAATTACGATTTCCAGAAAATCAAGACAGCTTATGTATGGAAGACGATTGCCGACCCGTTTATCGGCAAATACAGCTTCATCAAGGTCAATTCAGGCGTCCTGAAAGCTGACGACACGCTCTACGACGTCCAGAAGGAGAGCGATGTCCGTCTCGGCAAGCTCTATGTCATGACCGGCAACAAGTCCCAGGAAGTTTCGGAACTCTTTGCGGGCGATATCGGAGCCCTTGCGAAGCTCGGCGACGTGAATACGGGCGATTCCCTTGCCCCGAAGGCAACGCCGATCGCATATCCGAAGGCTATCCTTTCAACGCCGTATACCGCTAAGCGCTACAGAGCCGTCAAGAAGGGTGACGAAGACAAGGTCGCATCTTCGCTCAGCAAGCTTGGCGCTGAAGATACTACGTTTAAGATTGTCCTCGATGCCGCCAACCGCCAGTCCCTCATCTACGGTATCGGCGAACAGCAGCTTGAAATCATCAAGAGCAAGCTGAAAGAACGCTATAAGGTTGACATCGAATTGATGGAGCCGAAGGTTGCGTTCCGTGAGACGATCCGCAAGAAATCGGATGTGGAAGGCAAGTATAAGAAGCAGACCGGCGGCCATGGCCAGTATGGTCACGTCAAGATGCGTTTTGAGCCGAGCGAAGACCAGACGAAAGCTTACGAGTTTGAGATCGAAGTCGTCGGCGGAGCCGTTCCGAAGAACTATTATCCGGCAGTCGAGAAAGGCCTTAACGAAGCCGTTGCCAAGGGCCCGCTTGCCGCTTATCCGGTTGTCGGCGTAAAAGCCGTCCTGTACGATGGTTCTTATCATCCGGTTGACTCTTCGGAGCAGGCATTCAAGACCGCTACCCATATGGCTTTCAAGGATGGCTTCCTCAAGGCAGGACCTGTCCTTCTTGAGCCGATCATCAGCCTGAAGGTCAAGGTTAAGGACAAGTTCACGGGCGACGTCATGGGCGACCTGAATAAGCGCCGCGGACGCGTTCTCGGAATGAATCCGGATCACAAGGGCAATACCATCATCGAGGCGGACGTGCCGCAGAAAGAGATGGATGGATACGGGACCGTCCTCCGTTCCATGACGGGAGGCCAGGGCGAGTTCTCTTATGAATTTGCAAGATACGAGCAGGCTCCGGCAGATGTCCAGGAGAAGGAAATCAAGGCGCGCGCAGATGAGCTCGCTGAGGGTTCTGACGACTGATATGCTGTAAAGAATAAAGATATGCAAAGGGCAGAGGAAGGTAAAACCTTCCCCTGCCCTTTTTTGCGAGACGCATTCCGGCTAAAGATTGTCTTCCACCGGCTTTATAAGAAACCCTGTTTTTTGTGATCCTCCTCGGCAATTTCCGCAAGAATGCTGGTAATCTTTTCAGTCGTATTCTTGACAGGAACGATCGACTGGTCGTGGTTCAGCGTGTTTATGATATTGGCCATATAATTGAACATATTGGCCTGGACATAATACTCTCGCTTTAAAAGTTCCGGCGGACGGTAAGTGAGGTTCGTGGTGATAAGCTTTGTGAAGAATCCCTCCTCATAGAATTTATCGAACTTCTTTAAGCCCTCGGTAAAGAGGCCGAACGTGGTGCAGATAAAGACTCTTTTTGCCCCGCGGGACTTGATCTGACTGCACACATCAAGCATGGAACCGCCAGATGCAATCATGTCATCAATTATGACGCAGTCTTTTCCTTCCACCGTATCCCCCAGGAACTCATGTGCCACGATGGGGTTTTTGCCATTTACAATCTTCGAATAATCGCGGCGCTTATAGAACATGCCCATGTCGGCGCCGAGGACATTTGAAAAATATACAGCCCTGTCAGTAGCTCCTTCATCCGGGGCGATGATCATGAAATGCTCCTTGTCGAATTCAAGATCCGGAACAGACATGATAAGGGCCTTCAGGAACTGGTATGTCGGCATAAAGTTGTCGAAGCTTACAAGCGGAATCGCGTCGCTGACCCTTGGGTCGTGGGCATCAAAAGTGATGATGTTCGACACGCCGTAATCGGCCAGTTCCCGTAGGGCGATCGCGCAGTCAAGTGATTCGCGTCCCGAGCGGCGGTGCTGCCGGCTTTCATACAAGAAAGGAAGAATTACGTTTATGCGATGAGCGTGGCCGCTGGCAGCAGAGATGACCCGCTTCAAATCCTGAAAATAGTTATCGGGCGACATATGGTTTATCCTGCCGCATACTTTGTATGTTACGGAGTAATTCGTCACATCCCCTATAATGAAAAGGTCAGAACCGCGAATGGAATCATCGAGGGTTACGAGTCCTTCGCCGGTGCCATAACGGGGATAATTTGCCCCTACGATGTAGGTAGGTTCAATGTATCCGGGAAAAGTGCTTGCGAGAATATTGGAACCTTTCAGAGAATTTCTGGACTTAACGATGTTGTTATCGACAGCTTTCGCCATCTCCTGGCTTCCGTTCAGATAAATGATTTTAAGGGGAGCGACAGGGACGGGTTGTTTTATACTTTCAGATGTTGTCATTTTAATCCTCCAATTAGGCAGGTGAACGTTATAGGGAAGGAAA
>JAUMWM010000240.1 GCA_030529705.1 Lachnospiraceae bacterium | reverse complement strand
GTAAATATCATAAGAAAAGAGGAAGAGAATCATGGCACAGGAAAAGAAGCTGGTTGAGTCGATTACGTCCAGAGATGTGGATTTTGCCCAATGGTACACGGACGTCGTGAAGAAAGCGGAACTGACCGGATACACGTCCGTGAGGGGCTGCATGGTCATAAAGCCGGCCGGATATGCAATCTGGGAAAATATTCGCACGGAACTGGACCGCAGGTTTAAAGAGACGGGGGTTGAAAATGTATACCTCCCGATGTTTATTCCGGAAAGCCTGCTCCAGAAGGAAAAAGACCATGTCGAGGGTTTTGCGCCGGAAGTCGCATGGGTCACCCATGGCGGGCTGAATGAACTGCAGGAGCGCATGTGCGTCCGGCCGACGTCCGAGACGCTCTTCTGCGACCTCTACAACAAGGATATCCATTCCTACCGCGACCTGCCGAAGCTCTACAACCAGTGGTGTTCCGTCGTCCGTTGGGAAAAGACGACCCGCCCGTTCCTCCGCTCCCGGGAGTTCCTGTGGCAGGAAGGCCACACGGCTCATGCGACGGCCGAGGAGGCCGAAGAGAGGACAATCCAGATGCTGAACGTCTATGCGGATTTCCTGGAGGACTATCTTGCCATACCGGTTCTTCGGGGCCAGAAGACGGATAAGGAGAAATTTGCAGGCGCGGAGGCGACCTATACGATCGAGTCCCTGATGCATGACGGGAAAGCCCTCCAGTCAGGGACCAGCCATAATTTCGGAGACGGGTTCGCGCGGGCATTTGACATCCAGTTCACGGACAAGGACAATACCTTGAAGTATGTCCATCAGACGTCGTGGGGCATGACGACCCGCCTGATTGGCGCCATCATCATGGTTCATGGGGATGATTCGGGCCTCGTCCTTCCCCCCAAGGTCGCGCCGACCCAATGCGTCGTCATACCGATCCGCCAGAAAGCGGAGGGCGTCATGGACAAGGCTGCCGGAATTTGCAACGTCCTGAAAGCTGCGGGAATCCGCACGAAGCTGGATGACACCGACAGGTCTCCGGGCTGGAAGTTCTCGGAACAGGAAATGCGGGGATTCCCGATGCGCATTGAGATCGGTCCGAAAGATATTGAGCGGGGTCAGTGCGTGCTGGTCCGCAGGGACACGAACGAAAAGATTCAGGTTAAGATAGAGGACGTGGAGGAAGAGTCGGCAAAGCTTCTGGACCAGATCCAGAAAAACCTGTACGACAGGGCGCTGGCTTTCCGCCTGGAGCACACTTACGGAGCTGACAGTTACAACGAGTTCAAGGAGACGGCGGACAGGAAGCCGGGCTTCATAAAGGCTTACTGGTGCGGCGACGAGGCCTGCGAGGATCAGATCAAGGCGGATACCACATGCACATCCCGATGCATCCCGTTTGGCGCAGAGGGGGAGGCTCCGGAGGACGCGACGTGCATTTGTTGTGGCAAAAAGGCCCGCAAGCTTGTCTATTGGGGCAAGGCGTATTAAGGATTTGAAACAGTGAAATTAAGATTACCGGAAAAAGTCAAATATATAATTGAAAGGCTGGAAGAACACGGCTTTGAAGCGTTTGCCGTCGGAGGGTGCGTCAGGGATTCCATCCTGGCGCGCGATCCGAAGGACTGGGACATCACGACTTCGGCCAGGCCGGAGCAGGTAAAAGGCCTTTTCCGGCGGACGGTGGACACCGGGCTGAAACATGGGACGGTTACGGTCCTGCTCGGGGACGACCAGTACGAGGTGACGACTTACCGGATAGACGGCGCCTATGAGGACGGCCGGCATCCGCTTACGGTGACCTACACGGCAAATCTGGCCGACGACCTCCTAAGGAGGGATTTCACCATCAATGCGATGGCTTACAATGACCGATGCGGCCTCGTCGATATGCATGGCGGGATGGCAGACTTGCAAAGGAAGGTCATCCGCTGCGTGGGGCTTGCCGACGAACGCTTTGACGAGGACGCGCTTCGCATCATGCGGGCGGTCCGGTTTTCGGCTCAGCTGAACTTTACGATTGAGGAAGATACCCGGCGGTCTGTCGCATCTCATGCGCAAAACCTGAAAAAAATCAGTGCGGAGCGCATACAGATGGAGATTGTCAAGCTGCTTACATCCCCGCACCCGGAGAAGTGGGCAGACCTGTACGAACTCGGGATTACCGCTATCATCCTGCCGGAATTTGACCGGTGCATGGAGACCCCGCAGGAAACGCCGCATCACTGGTACAATGTCGGGGAACACACGTTGCTGGTGCTAGGGGCGGTTTCAGATAACAAGGTCTTGCGTCTTGCCGCCCTGCTGCACGATATCGGCAAGCCGGAAGTGCGCTTCCATGACAGCCTCGGGAGGGATCACTTCAAAGGGCATGACAGGAAGGGTGCGGAGATGGCCCGAGATATCATGCGGCGGCTGAAATTCGATAACGATACCACGGACAAGGTCGTGCAGCTCGTCCTGTACCATGATTACCGGCCGCTCCCGGAACCGGCGGCAGTTCGCCGGGCTGTCTATAAGATCGGGAAGGAACTCTTCCCCCTTTACCTCGAACTCCAGTGGGCGGACTACCATGCCCAGAGCCTCTATAAGAGGGAGGAGAAGAAGGAGAGGATTCTCGCGGTCTCCCGGATTTACGAAGAGATTTTGCGGGAAGATGATTGCCTTTCGCTGAAAGATTTGAAAATGAACGGCAATGACCTGCTGGCCATGGGGATTCGCGGGAAGGAGATCGGGGCGATTCTTGACGCGGCCCTTTCCGAGGTGCTCGATGACCCGGACAGAAATGAGAGGGAGTGGCTGCTGGCATTTGCAAAAAAATGGCATGAAGATATCCTGAGCGATAGCGAAGGATCTTAACCCCAAAGCATGCTTTTATGGTAAAGATTCTTCGCTTACGCTCAGAATGACAGGGGGCGCTGAATAGTTACGAAGGAGGCAATATGGCAGGTATCGTGCTGCTGGAACCGGAAATCCCGGCAAATACGGGAAACATAGGCAGGACCTGCGTGGCAACGGGGGCGTCGCTGCACCTGATTGACCCGCTGGGCTTCCAACTGACCAAAAGCGCTTTGAAGCGCGCGGGAATGGATTACTGGGACCGTCTTCAAGTCACGAGATACATGCATTATGAGGATTTTCTGGACCGCCATCCCGGAGCGGTCATCTGGTATGCCACGACCAAGGCGAGAAGGATTTATTCGGAAGCGGATTTCGGTATGGATGACTTCATCCTGTTCGGGAAAGAGAGCGCCGGCATTCCGGAGGAAATTTTGAAAGCAAATGAAAGCCGCTGCATCCGAATCCCGATGATGCCGGATGAGAGGTCGCTGAATTTGTCAAATTCCGCAGCCATCGTCCTCTACGAGCTTCTTCGGCAGAACGGGTTTCCGGGACTTGCGCGGGAGGGCAATCTGCACCGGCTTAGTTGGTGAAGACAGAAGCGTGAACAGTAAAATGCGGTGGCGGCATTATTTCTTGACAAAGAGTTGTGGAGGCCTTATGGTTTATGTCTGTGAGTCGATGGGGAAAGGAGTGGCAGGCATTATGATGAACCGAACGGATTTGGCAATCGAAATAGCGAAGGAGACGGGCCTCTCGGAGGTGGACGCCGAAAATGCCATAAAGGCATTTGTCGATGTCGTGGCGCAGGAACTGCAAAAGGGAGGAAAGGTCCAACTGGCGGGATTTGGAACGTTCGAGGTAACCACGAGGGCGGCTCGTGAAGGGGTGAATCCCTACACCCGAGAGGCGATGGAGATCCCGGAGAGCAAATCTCCGAAGTTCAAAGCCAGCAAGGCGCTGAAGGATATTGTGAAAGAAGGGAATTGAGCAGATATCGGTATTAGATTTGTAGCTGGGACAAGCATTCTTCTGTTTTAGGAAGGGACGTTTTGTATCAGAGTCATAGATGGAGTGAACATGAGACTGGACAAATATTTGAAAGTATCGCGCCTTATCAAGAGGCGCACGGTGGCAAATGAAGCCTGCGATGCAGGCCGGGTTTGCGTGAATGGCAAGGTGGCGAAGGCATCCCAGGACGTCAAGGCGGGGGATACCATATCCATACAGTTCGGCGAGAAGGAAGTGAACGTCGAGGTCCTTGCCATCATGGATACGACGAAGAAGGAAAATGCTGCGGAGATGTACCGCTATATATAGGTAGTAGGGATTTTTGGGTATTAATGTTGCTGTTCACGCATTCTGTATCGCCCTTGTCATCCTGAGCGTAGCGAAGGATCTTTTACATAAAACCGCTGTAGATGGTAAAGATCCTTCGCTACGCTCAGGATGACACCCAA
>JAUMWM010000239.1 GCA_030529705.1 Lachnospiraceae bacterium | reverse complement strand
GTCCTTTTGGGTCGAAAAAATTCGACCCAAAAGGACCGTCCCCGCGGGCCGAAACCCGTAGGCCGATAAACACGACCCAAAATCATGAGCCGAAAGCGCTCATCGCAGGAACCCGTTTACGATCTGCTCCTCGGCCTCCTTTTCCGTGAGGCCGAGCGTCATGAGCTTCATGAGCTGCTCGCCGGCAATCTTTCCGATGGCGGCCTCGTGGATCAGGCTTGCGTCTATGTCGTTGGCGGTAAGCTGCGGACACGCCGTCACGCTGCCGTGCTCCATGATGATGGCGTCGCACTCGGAATGTCCCGCGCAGGGGGCGTTGCCGTTAATGCGGCTGTCGAAGTGCTGGTGGCTGTTTTCTTTGGCAACGCTGCGGCTGATGATGTTTGCGGAGCTGCCCGCCCCGTTCAGGTCGACGTTGAAGAAGGTTTTTGCCTGCTGCACCCCGGTCGTTAGAATCTTTTCTTTCACGACGAGCATGGCATCCCCTTTCAGGTCGCCCTCCGTGCGGCGGTCCGTGTCATCGATGCCGGCAATCTGCGTCGTCTCCATCTCCATGTTTGCGCCCTCATCGAGATGGACGATGGTGGTCGGGTTCATGATGCGTTTGCTATCTTCGTCGCCCGAACCGTAATGCTTTTCCACGTAACGGACTTTCGCGTTTTTTCCTATATAGAAAGTGTGGATGCCGTCATGTTCGCTGAGGCTTCCCCCACAGTTGTGGATGCCGCAACCGGCGATGATCGTGACATCGCAGTCATCGCCCACATAGAAATCGTTGTATACGAGGTCGGTGAGGCCGGTCTCGGTGATGATGACCGGAATGTGGACGCTTTCTTTTTTTGTCCCGGGCTTTATGTGGATTTCTATACCGGGTTTGTCTTCCTTTGATATAATCTCGATGTTGGCGGTAGAACGGCGGCCTTCGGCTTTGCCATTTGACCGGATATTATATGCGCCCGTCGGGAGGGCGTCCAGTTCGGCGACCTCTTTTAACAGGGTTCTCTTAATCTCATCCATAAGAATTTCCTCGCTTTTGTCAGTTCAACTTTTGCGTCAGCACGTCGCAGGCGACATTTGTCGTATCTGCGCTCTCGAGCAACTCGGGAAGAATCTCGTCCCGGGTGCCGGCCTTTGCGACCTCGCCGTCCCTTATGACAATGATCTTGTCGGCAATGTTCAGTATTCGCTCCTGATGGCTTATGATCAGGATGCTGCCGCGGGTCTCCTCATACATTTTCTCAAAGACGCGGATCAGGTTCTGAAAGCTCCAGAGGTCGATGCCTGCCTCGGGCTCATCAAATACGGATAGCTTCGTTCCTCGGGCCAGGACCATGGCGATTTCGATGCGCTTTAGCTCGCCTCCGGAGAGGCTGGCGTTGATTTCGCGGTCGATGTAGTCGCGGGCGCACAGGCCGACCTCGCTGAGGAAATTGCAGGCTTCCGTCAGGGTCGTGTTCTTGCCGGCGGCCAGGCGGAGAAGGTCCCGGACGCGGAGCCCTTTAAAGCGGACGGGCTGCTGGAAGGCGTAGGAGATGCCGAGATTTGCCCGGTCGGTGATGCTCATGTGCGTGATATCGACTCCGTCGAGCAGGATCTGACCGTCCGTCGGTTCATAGATGCCGGCAATCAGCTTGGCCAGGGTGGATTTGCCGCCGCCGTTCGGGCCGGTAATGGCTACGAAACGGTCGTTAATTTCAAGATTAATGTCTTTCAGGATTTCGACCTCGCCATCAGCGACGAAGCCGACATTGATTAGTTGTAACATGCGATTCCTCCGAATTTAAGGATTTACATTTTATCATATCAGCGGGGGGTGGCTGAATCAAGAGAAATTTCGCCCCATACGATTGGATGGCAGTTTTGCCATCCTGAGCGCTTCCTGTCAACCTGAGCGTAGCGAAGGATCTTATGTACAACCAATGGTGTTGGTATAAGATCCTTCGCTACGCTCAGGATGACAAGCCCTCATAATCAGGCAACAGCACGGTTGGAAAAAATGACCCAAAAGGACCGTCCCCGCGGGCTGAAATCAGGTTGCGATATGGAGCAGGTTCGTGGCCAGCGCGAAATACACGGAAAGGGAAATCGCGTCGACGATCGTCGTGATCAGCGGGGAAGCCATGACCGCCGGGTCGAACCCGATCTTGGCCGCGATCAGCGGCAGGGAGCAGCCGACCAGCTTTGCAAATGTCACGACGAGGACCAATGTGATGCACACGATAACCGCTATTTTCAGCTCCAGGTGGTCGAAGATCATAAGCTTGACAAAATTGCAGGCGGCCAGCGTCATGCCGCACAGGACGGCGACGCGCACCTCTTTCCAAATGGCCTGGAAAATGTCCTCGAACTCCACCTCGCCTAAGGAGAGGCCGCGGATGATGGAGACGCTGGCCTGGGATCCGGCATTTCCGCCGGTGTCCATCAGCATAGGGATATAAGCCGTCAGGACCACGTAGGACGCGAGGGCGTTCTGATAGCTCGTTATGATAGCTCCGGTAAATGTGGCGGATATCATGAGCAGGAGCAGCCAGGGCATCCTCTTCCCATATGTCTCGAAAATGCCGACCTTGAAGTAAGGCTTGTCTGTCGGGATGATGGCGGCCATTTTCTCGATATCCTCGGTAGCCTCTTCTTCCAAGATATCGACGACGTCATCGATGGTGATGATGCCGACCAGCCGGTTTTCGTTGTCCACGACGGGCATGGCCGTGAAGTCGTACTTTTTGAACATCGCTGCCGCTTCTTCCTGGTCGGTAAGGGTATTGATGCTGATGACGTTGTCGTTCATAATCTCGACAATCATGTCATCGTCAGCTTTCAGGAGCAGGTAGCGGAGGGCCACGGTTCCGACCAGCTTTCTGCGCTTGTCGAGGACGTAGCAGATGTTGACGGTCTCGGAATCAATGCCGATTCGCTTGATTCGTTTGATGGCGTCCTCGACAGTCATCGTGTCGAGCAGGTCGATATACTCGACCGTCATGATGCTTCCGGCTGAATCTTCCGGGTAACGGAGCAGGTGGTTGATGTCTGCCCGGGTGTCCGGGCGGGCATTTGCCAGGATGCGTTTTACTACATTTGCAGGCATCTCTTCCAGAAGGTCGGTCGCGTCATCGGCCATCATGTTGTCGATGATGTTCGATGCTTCCTTGTCGGAGAGGGAGGAGATGATGTACTGCTGGTCGTCAATCTCCAGGTCTGCGAAAACGTCCGCCGCCATGTCCTTCGGCAGGATGCGGAAAATGCGGAGGGAGTCCTCGTCTTCCATGTCGTCCATGATTGCGGCAATATCCGCAACGTTCATTTCGGAGAGGGTTTCCCTGAGTTCTTTGTATTTTTTAGCGGAGAGCAGGTCGCGGAGGACCGTCTCGTCTATCTCCATATATTCGTCCATAGGGGGCCTCCTTTATCAAATTCGTGGTAATCATGGTATGCGGGGGATGAGGACTGTCGCTAGCTTTATCGCTCATGAAACCACCTCCTTTGCAAATGGGTACGCCCCTGATAATATAAAGAAATAATCCTTTATGATATTAGCACACAAATCGGGATTTGTAACTTAAAAACAGCGTGCGAAATTATAAAAAACGTAGCAGATCTTTTACCACCTCGGATGCGATGATAAGGCCGGCAACGGCGGGGACAAATGCATTTGACCCCGGTACGCTCTTTCGAAGGGGCATCCCGCCCGTTTCTGTCAGAGAAGGAATTTCTTCGCGGGGCGTCAGGGCCGGCTCTTTCGAGTAAACGACCTTCAGATTTCCGACCCCTCTTTTTTTCAGCTCCCTCCGCATGACTTTGGCCAGGGGGCAGACGGATGTGCTGTAGATGTCTGCCACTTCGATCTGGGTGGGATTCATCTTGTTCCCCATGCCCATGCAGGAGATAACGGGCACGTCCGCCTCCTTGGCCTGCATGATTGCCTGAATCTTGCCGGATACCGTGTCTATGGCATCCACCACGTAATCATAGTTTTTAAAATCCAGGCGGTCGGCCGTGTCCGGGAGATAGAAAAAAGGGTGTTTTGTGATGCATATGTCCGGGTTGATATCGAGCAGCCTCCATTCTGCAGCGTCGACTTTGGCCATTCCGAGGGTGGAGGTTGTCGCTATGATCTGGCGGTTGATATTTGACTCTTCCACGAAATCTTTGTCCACAATGTCTATGGAACCTATCCCGCTGCGGGCAAGGGCTTCGACAACGTGGCCTCCAACGCCTCCGATGCCGAAGACGAGGATGCGGGAATTTTTGAGGATAGTCATCGCTTCCTGGCCGAGGAGAAGCTGCGTTCTTTGGAATCTGTCGGACATGTGGCCTCCTTTTGAATCATGTTATTACGGTTCT
>JAUMWM010000238.1 GCA_030529705.1 Lachnospiraceae bacterium | reverse complement strand
CATAATGCGTAAAGCGTTATGCGTAATGCATTATGCGCAATCCGTCATACAAAGACCGGATGGCAAATGTAGGCATTTGCGCCGGAGTCAGAAATGCATAAATGCGGAAAGGTGGATCGTATGGATAAAGAAACAAGGCCTTATGTATCGTGGGAACTGGTCGGCAATTTTATGGTTGACGCGTTTCAGGCGGCGGGCGTCCCGAAAGAGGATGCCGAGATCTGCGCGGATGTCCTCATGGAAAGCGACCGGAGGGGGATTGAAAGCCATGGGGTGAACCGCTTCAAGCCGATTTATATCGATCGGATCAATGCCGGGATCCTGAACACGACGACCAACTATGAAATCATTAAGGAGACTCCGACCACGATGGTGGCGGATGCCCATGACGGCATGGGGATGGTCGCCAGCTACAAGATGATGAAATCCCTGATCGAGAAAGCCAAAACGTACGGCCTTGCGATGGGCGCAATCCGGAATTCTTCCCATTATGGCATTGCGGGCTATTGGGCGACGATGGCATCGAAGGAAGGGCTTCTCGGCATCACGGGGACAAATGCCCGCCCCTCGACCGCGCCGACCTTCGGTGTGGAGAATATGATGGGGACAAATCCCCTGACATTTGCATTCCCGACGGATGAGGAGTTCCCATTCGTGCTTGACTGCGCGACGTCCACCGTCCAGCGGGGCAAGATTGAGTATTATGCCAGGGAGGGCAAGCCGACTCCGGCGGGCATGGTCATCGGGCAGGACGGAAGCGCCATGACGGACAGCCGGGAAATTCTGGACGCCCTTGTCGCCGGGACTGCGGCGCTGGCTCCGCTCGGCGGGATCGGCGAGGAGATGGCCGGCTATAAGGGATATGGCTACGCGGCGGTCGTCGAGATCCTTTCGGCGGCGCTTGCGGGCAACGTCTTTATGAAGAATATTACAAATGTGGCGGCAGACGGAAGCAAACAGCCGATTTCCCTTGGCCATTTCTTCCTGGTCATCAATCCGGACTTCTTCCTCGGAGGAGAGGCTTTCCGGAAGACGGCGGGGGACATTTGCCGCGCGCTCCGCGCGTCCAAAAAGGCGCCGGGCCAGGAGCGGATTTATACGGCCGGCGAGAAAGAGTGGGATGTGTGGCAGGTTCGCAGGGATAAGGGCGTGCCGATGGGAGAGGGAGTTCAGAAGGACTTCATGGCGGTTCGGGATATGTATGGGCTGCCTTACGTGTTCCCATTCGAGAAGTGAGAGGCAAGCGCAAAGCGGTGCATGCGAACAAATGGAAAGGAACTAAAGAATTAATATGGAAAGCTACTTAATTAAGGATACGACAAAGGCAGAGCGGGAGCAGATCGTTGCCGATTCTCTGGGCAATATCGATGGGTCCTGTGACGGCTGCGCAGCAGGACTTGCTGAGATGTATCAGGATTACATTGATGGCAAGAGGGAGCTTCGGGAAATCAATATGGCTTTTCGGGCGCACTACGTGTCGGGAGACGAAGGTCCGGAGAAAGGAAGCTGCGGCTATGCCTGATGGCAGGAAGCAATGGACCAGGTCCCGCAGCGACCTTGTACGCGCGCTGGACCTCTTGGGATTTCCGGAGGAACTCGGGGATGCCATAGCGCGGCATCTCGGAAGCCCGAAAGCTATCGACCGCATGACGGCCTATCTGCACTATGAGAAGCCGAAGAGCGTCGAAATCGTCGTGGACGAGATGCTGGCGATTCGGAGCGAGATTGATGCCTGGCGGGAGAAGAAGGCCAGCCAGAAGGCAAATGCGGCCTATAACGAGTTGCTCTATTTCGGACTGGGAGACGGATCGGATGAATGAAAGGCTGCTCGGAAAGAAGTTGAAGCGCGGCCTATAACGAGATGCTCTATTACGGACTGGGAGATGGATCGGATGAATGAAAGACTGCTTGGAAAAATGCTGAAGTACGACACGACGGACAAGGAGCCGAATCTTTACGATGCGCTCGTGTTGTCCGCCCTTGCCGGCCTCGCCCTTGCCGTTATGGCGCGGGGCAGGGTAAACATTGTCATTATTGCCCTGGCCCTTGACCTGTATTTCCTGGCCATGGTCGCCCTGATAAGCTCCGCCTATATCAGGCAGCTCCAGTGCAACCCCTATTCCTACAACATGATTTATTACAGGGGATTCGGGCTGTTTTTCCTGCTCCAACTCGTTTCATGCTCGCTGTACAGCGTGCAGATCATGAGAAATCCGGGGCAGTTCAGGCTGCTGGACATCCTGCTCTTCCTGCTGGATACCGAGTTCACGTACGTCGTGCTCTCGACTCCAGCCGTGCTCATATTTTCGGCATGGCTCTGCGTGTCCAATATTAACCTGATAAAGCATGAAGGGAAGAGGTTCGTGAATGTCCTCGGGATTATCCTCTCCTTCATGATGATCGCCGGGCTTGCATTCATTATCTATTTCGGGATTCTGTCTTCGTGGGGGATTGGCCCTGGTTCCATGCATTCGTTCAGCATTGGCCCTGTATGGATTTCGGAAGATTTGATCCTCAATATCGTTATCGCCATATACCTTTATTTTGAGTGCATGCTGACGGGAGCTATCGCGGCGGTCTTCATAGTATCTGAGTATGAACCCCGGACGGACAAGGACTTCATCATCATATTGGGGTGCGGACTCCGGAAGGATGGGACTCCCACGCCGCTCCTCGCCGGCAGGGTAGACCGGGCGTTGGAGTTTTACGAAAGGCAGAAGGCGGAGACGGGGAAGGGGCCAATCTTTATCACGTCCGGCGGGCAGGGTCCCGGCGAGGTGATTTCGGAGAGCGCGTCCATGAAGGGATATCTGCTGGAGAAGGGAATCCCGGCGGAGCAAATAATCGAGGAAGACAAGTCGACCAATACATTTGAAAATATGAAATTCTCGAAAGAGAAGATATGGGCGATTAATCCCGAGGCGAAGGTGGCATTTTCAACGACCAACTACCATGTTTTCCGGAGCGGCCTGTATGCCCGGCGTTTGAAAATGCGGGCGGTCGGCATGGGGCAGCCCACGAAGTGGTGGTTTTGGCCAAATGCGGCCGTTCGGGAATTTGTCGGCCTTCTGACGGAGAACAAGAAAAAGCAGGCTCTCATACTCGGAACGATTGCCGGGACATACATATTGCTGACGTTGCTTGCGCAGCGGTGAGGCGCCATTTGCCGGACTGGAGGATGCTATGCAGGAAATTACAAAAATCGTGATAACGGGAGGCCCGTGCGCGGGGAAGACGACCGCCATGAGCTGGATTCAGAATTCTTTTACCAGGAAAGGCTACACCGTGCTGTTCGTCCCGGAGACGGCCACCGAGCTGATCAGCGGCGGCGTCGCTCCGTGGACATGTGGGACGAATTTTGAGTACCAGATCTGCCAGATGGAGCTCCAGCGCTTCAAGGAAGAGACCTTCCGGAAGGCGGCCAGGTCCATGCCTCAAGAGAAGATTCTCATAGTCTGCGACAGGGGGGAATTTGACAATAAGGCATATATGACGGATGGGGAATTTGAAAAAATCCTGGACAAGATGGGCTTTACGGAGGAGCGAATGTACGCGCAGTACGATGCGGTTTTCCATCTGGTGACGGCTGCAAATGGCGCCGAGGAGTTCTATTCCCTCGCAAATAACGCCGCCCGGTACGAGACCCCGGAACAGGCCGTCGCGCTGGATGACACTTTGAAGCGCTGCTGGTCCGGCCACCCTCGTTTCTCGGTGATTGGGAATCAGATGGGGTTTGAGGAGAAAATGCGGACTCTCATCACGCAAATATCCGATTTTCTGGGCGAGAAGGAGCCGAAGGCGGTCAAGCGCAAGTTCCTGATTGAGTACCCGGACGTGGAGCTTCTGGAGAATGCCGAGGACTGCCATAAGGTCGAGGTGGTGCGGACTTATCTGAAGTCAGGTAAGGACGAGGAGATCCGTATCCGCAAGAGGGGCATCGGCGATAATTGTACATATTCTCTCCATATGCGGGTGTTGGCCGCAAATGGCGAACCCATCGAGACGGAAAGGCAGCTCACCCCTGCAGAGTACGACGTGTTGCTGGGTCAGGCTGACCCGGGCATGCGCCAGATTCGCAAGAAGCGGTATTGCTTTACGTACGAGGGGGATTATTTCGAATTGGATCTTTACTCCCTGTGGCGGCATCAGGCTATCGTGGAGGTCGAGGCGAATACAATTACCGGGCAAATCCATTTCCCGGACTATGTCAGGGTTATCCGCGAGTTGACCGGCGTACCGGAGTTCCGGAATGCGGCGCTTGCGAGACGGTGAGAGATTTCGCATTGGCGGCGGTTTTCGGCCCGCGGGGACGGTCCTTTTGGGCCAAAAAATTTCGGCCCGCGGGGACG
>JAUMWM010000237.1 GCA_030529705.1 Lachnospiraceae bacterium | reverse complement strand
CCCAAAAGGACCGTCCCCGCGGGCCGAAACCACAGTCACTGCGAATCCCTTATGCATGTTTACGAAACGAGGTTGAGTATTTGCGCCATTTTGTGCTATAATGCACTATATACGTATCCTTTTACCAATCCCTGCGTAAATATTAAGCGCCAAGACGCAAGTTTTCCTATGAGCCTGTATCCGGAACGCCGTTACACAGGGGATCAGGATTCTTCCATAAATGCACGATGCAATGGTTTATTTATGAAAGAATCCTAAGAAGAAAAGATCCGCCAGGGGGCGGTTTCTGTCAGGAGGGACCAGATGGCAACAAGTGACAACAGAATAATAAACCTGAAAAACAGTGTCGACTATGAAGTCTGCAAGCTTGCCTGGGAAGACAAGCTGGATTTTGAACACACAGAGGAGATAGCATACAAGATAAGTCCGGGTCCGAAGCCGGTTTACCGTTGCTGCGTCTACAAGGAACGCGAGATCGTGAGAGCGAGAATCCGCCTTTCAAGCGGCCTGAATGCGGATGTGAACAATGATACGAAGAATGTCGTCCAGGTCATCAAGCCGGCCTGCGATGACTGCCCGACATCGACCTACTCCGTGACGGACAACTGCCGGTTCTGCCTCGGCATGGCCTGCCAGAGCTCATGCAAATTCGGCGCCATCACGAAAGGCGAACTCAGGATGAAGATTGATCCTGAAAAATGCCGCGAGTGCGGCAAATGCGCCCAGGCCTGCCCGTTCGGCGCCATTGTGCATCTGGAACGGCCGTGCAAAAAAGCCTGTCCCGTCAATGCAATTTCCTACGATGAAAATGGGTTCTGCCAGATTGATGAATATAAATGCATCCACTGCGGACACTGCATCCAGAACTGCCCGTTCGGGGCACTCAGTTCCAAGAAGTTCATAGTTCCCATCATCCGGGACATCAAGGCGGGAAAGAAAGTCGTCGCCATGTGCGCCCCTGCCACGGAAGGGCAGTTCGGCAAGGATGTCACGATGGGATCCATCAGGAAGGCCCTGATAAAGGCGGGATTTGCGGATGCAGTCGAAGTCGGGCTGGGCGGCGACATGACGGCGGCCTATGAAGCGGCCGAGTGGTCTGAGGCCAAGAAGGAAGGGCGGAAGATGACGACGTCTTGCTGTCCGGCATTCATAAGCATGATCCGCCATGAATTCCCGAAACAATATGAGGAGAATATGTCCCAGGTCGTCTCTCCGATGGTTGCCGTTTCCAGATACTTAAAGGCGCTAGATCCGGAGACGGTCACGGTATTTGTCGGACCTTGCATTGCAAAGAAAGGCGAGACGCTCAACGAATTCATTGCGGACAGGCCGGATTATGCGGTGACATTCGGCGAGATGATGGCAATACTTGCCTCGAAAAACGTCCGGTTCGAGCCGGATACGGAGGGCTATCAGGAGTCGTCCCTGTGGGGCAAGAAATTTGCATCCAGCGGAGGCGTAGCGGATGCCGTTCTTGAAGTGATGAAAGAGAGAGACGAGGACGTTTCCGATATCAGCCTGATGAGGTGCGCGGGAGGCGCCGAGTGCAAGAAAGCCCTCCTCACCCTGAAGGCAGGCAAGCTGAAAGAAGATTTTGTCGAGGGCATGATCTGTCCCGGCGGGTGCGTGGGCGGTCCGGCCAAGGCTGAGGCGGAGATGGAAGTCGTTAAGGCGCGCAACGCTCTCTTTAAGAGTGCGGACGGAAGGAGAGTCCTCGAAAATCTTGAGAAGTATCCGATGGACACGTTCTCCATGTATCGGGACGGGCATATGGAGTAAAGAGATAACGGTTGCGATGCTATGTCGCCCTGAGCATAAGTGTCCTTTCAGCACATCATTTGCGGCAGGAAAAGACCTTTCGCTGGACCGGGATGACACATGCTGTTCTCTGAACCGTAGTATTAAAAGGCACTATTTTTATATACTGGAAAGGGAAAAATATGGGTATTTACAACTTCAGGGGAGGGGTTCATCCGAAAGGCTATAAGGAACTTACATCCGGTAAGCCCTTAAAGGAATTCCTCCCGACAGGGGAACTGGTATTCCCGGTAAGCCAGCATGTCGGCAAGCCGGCCATACCTGTTGTAAAACGAGGCGACGAGGTCAAGGTCGGCCAGCTCATAGCAAGGGCCGATGGCTTCATCTCCTCGAATATTCACTCGTCGGTTTCCGGCAAGGTCAAAGCCATCGAGTCGAGGATGAACAATGCCGGGGTCATGGTGGAATCCATCGTCATCACGAACGACGGCCAGTATACTCTGGCAGAAGGCGTGGGAGAGAAGACGGATTACACGAAGCTGTCCTCGCAGGAAATCATCGAGAAGATCAAGTCCGCAGGCGTGGTGGGCCTCGGAGGCGCGGGTTTCCCGACATTTGTCAAGATGCTGCCGCAGAAACCGGAGGACATCCGATGGATTATTGCCAATGGAGCAGAGTGCGAGCCGGGCATCACCTGCGATGACAGGCTTATGATCGAGCGTCCGGAGGAGATTGTCGAGGGAATGAAGATCGTACTCCAGCTTTTCCCCGGAGCCAAAGCAGTGATCGCCATTGAAACAAACAAGCCGGAGTCCATCGCTTCCATGAAGAAGGCGGTTGCCGGAGATGCAAGATTTTCAGTGCTTGAGCTCAAAGTCAAGTACCCGCAGGGCGGCGAGCGCAACCTCGTCCACGCAGTCACGGGCCAGTATATGGAGTCGGGCTCTCTCCCGGCCAGCCTCGGCTGCATCGTGGACAACGTCGCGACGCTCGCGGCAATCTACAAGGCCGTCGCATGGAATACCCCGCTCTATGAGAGAGGCCTCACCGTGACGGGCGACGGCGCTGCGGAACCCGCCAACTACATTGTCAAATTCGGTACGCTTGCTTCCGAGCTTATCCCGGATGAAGGCGGCCTGAAGCCCGGCGTCAATAAAGTCATTCTCGGCGGACCGATGATGGGAATGGCTATTCCGAGTACGGATATTGCGCTCGAGAAGCGGAATAATGCCCTGACCTGCTATCTCGAGGATGAGGTGCAGATTGCGCAGGGCAAGCTTACGAACTGCATACGGTGCGGCAAATGCATCCGCGTCTGTCCTCTCGGCCTCTACCCGCAGATGATGGCGGAGGCCGTGGAGAAGAACGACCTCCAGAAATTTATCGACGTTCACGGCCTTGACTGCATCCAGTGCGGGACCTGCAACTATGCATGTCCGGCCAAACGCCCCCTGACCCAGCTCTTTAAGCAGGGCAAACCGCTGGCTATGGCACTTAACCGAATCAACCAGAGCAAGAAGGAGGAGAAGAAATGAGTACGGAAAACAGTACCTTTAAACATGTCTCGTCCTCGCCGCATCTGAGAAATCCGCTGACGACCGGGGGCGTGATGCTGAATGTCATCATCGGCCTCCTTCCGGCAACGATATTCGGCATCTGGCATTTCGGCTTGTACTCGGCGGCGGTTATCCTGGCAAGTATCGCCGCGGCGGTGGCGACGGAGTACATTTTCAATCTGGTCACAAAACGGCCGAACACCGTGACGGACTGTTCCGCCGTCCTCACGGGCCTGCTTCTGGCGCTCTGCCTGCCTTCCCGCAGCCCGCTCTATGTGCCGATCATCGGTTCTGTGTTCGGCATCCTGGTTGCGAAATGCTTCTTCGGCGGACTCGGGCAGAACTTTATGAATCCGGCTCTGGCCGGACGCGCATTCCTGCTGATCTCCTTCGGCAAGGTCATGACGGACTACAGCTATGACGCGGTCAGCAGCGTAACCCCGCTTGCGACGTTCAACGGCGGCGAGCCCGTAAGCCTCCTCGACATGTTCATCGGGAATGCGACCGGACATATCGGCATCAGCGTCCTGTGCATCCTGATCGGCGGCATCTGGCTGCTGGCGACGGACACGATCAGCTGGGAGATTCCGGTTGCGAGCACGCTCAGCTTCTGGTTCTTCCTGCTCATCATGGGCGGCCATGGCTTTGACCCGTATTACCTGGCGGTCGAGTTCTGCGGCGGCGGCTTCGCCCTCGGCGCATTCTTCATGGCGACCGACCCGGTGACGAACCCGATGACCTGGACGGGACAAATCATATTCGGCGTCCTCTACGGTTTCCTGTCCGCGGTCTTCCGCACCAAGGGAGGCATGGCGGATACGACTTCATTTGCCATTATCATTGCAAATATGGCCACGCCGCTCATAGACCGCATGCCCGTCCCGCAGCCGTTCGGCGTCGGGAGGAAGGGCGCCAGCGTCATTCCGAGCCTCGAGGAACTCGCCCATCCGAAGAAGAAGGGCATTCCGAAATCCGCAATCATCCTCATGGCCATCACGCTCGTCGCGGGCGGCGGCCTTGCCTGCGTCAACATGATGACGGCAGACACCATCGCCGAGAACGAGAGGCAGGCGGCGCTTGC
>JAUMWM010000236.1 GCA_030529705.1 Lachnospiraceae bacterium | reverse complement strand
AGGACCGTCCCCGCGGGCCGAAATTTTTTGACCCAAAAGGACCGTCCCCGCGGGCTGAATTTCAGCCAAGCTGACCGATAATCATGAACGCGATAATAAGGCCGTAGAGGCACACGCCCTCCGCAAGGCCGACGAATATCAAGGACTTGCCGAGTATGGTCTGATCCTCGCTGATCGCGCCGAGTGCGGCTGATGCCGCCGAGGCGACCGCGATGCCGCCGCCGAGGCAGGAAATGCCGGTGGAGAGCGCCGCCGCGATGTAGCCGAGGCCTTCCTTGAGGCCGGAGCCGGCACTTGCGGCCTCTTCAGCCGCAAAGACGGACGATGAACCCGCAAGCAGGACGACGGACGTGATGAGCAGGATTCCGAAGAAAAGGAAACAGTTGACGGCCAGCGCGCCCTTGAAGCGGCCGCGGCTCCTCTCTCCCAGGAGGAAAACCAGTCCCGGGAGGATGATGCTCAAAATAAGCGCTATGATTATCAATATCTCTGTAGCCAGTGTCATGATGACGACCCCCTTTATATATTTATTACGAATTCTCCAGCTTCTCGAACGTCGATACAAATTCCTTCCCGTTCCCCTTATAATACCGGGAGAAGAGTTCGTAAAACTCCAGCCTCAGCACCTGGATGCCCACGATCAGCCCCTCTATGCCCATGACGAAGAGGTTGCCGAACACGACTATGATCCAGTTCGGATTTCCCCCGTTCTCCGCGCCCGCAAGCTGCAACACGACGCTCATCATGGCGGCATGGCTCACTGCAAATGCGCCCACGCGCACGAAGGACAATGTATTTGAAAAGTAGGAAAGCATGACCTCGAACAATTCAAAGAAGCCCTGAACAACGAACATGCCGATTCCGCCCGGGAAGAAGCCTTCTTCCTCGGGGGCGGCATTTGCCCTGGAACCTGATGAACTCCCCCTGGTCTTCCTCGCAGCCTTCCCGGCCGAAGCCTTCCGCTCGACTATTTTCGAGAGGGGCTCCTTGAAGAACATGACCAGCACCGACAGGATGATAATCACCTCGAATACCTTTGCGGCGGGTACCGCATGGCCGGAGAAAATCATGATAATTTCAAATGCAACCGTGGCGTAAAATATCAGCCCGGCTACGGAATTTGTACTGAAAAATGCCTCCTCCGTGTTCCGATCTCTCAAATAGTTCCGGATATGAAGCACCATGGTCACGATGGTCAGGAACATGCCGAACACGACTGCGCACACAAGGATCGTGTTGATGCTGCCGACGCCCGGCAGCGTGGTCATGTCATGTCTGGGATCCAGCCACAACGGTTCAAGAATGTCCTCGAAGCCGAAGATGCTGCCGTACAGAAAGCCGAAAATCGTGGAAAATACGCCCGCCAGGGAAATGATCCCGGCCAGGTTGGAATGCCGGAACCGATAAAGCAGGAAGCCGCCGATCATCAGGCACAGCCCCTGGCCCACGTCCCCGTACATGACTCCGAACAGGAGGGAATACGTGATCGCGACAAGCGCCGTCGGATCCATCTCCCGGTAGTTCGGCAGCCCGTACATTTTCACGTACATCTCGTAAGGCTTCACAAGGCCCGGATTTTTCAGCTTCGTCGGCGGGCTGGAACGGACCTCCCCGTCGTTGTCCTGCACCATGAGGACGACCTTCTCATCGTCTGCCGTCTCCCTTTTCAGTTCGGCCAAATCCTCCTCGGCCATCCAGCCGCACAGGATATAGAACTGCTCCCGCTCATTCTCCGTCAGGGCCGCCATCTTGCGCACGTCAAAGTTGCGCGAAAGGGATTCCAGTTTCTCCTTGGCTCCGAGCAGGCTGGGCGCCCGCTGGATCAGAATTTTCTTCATGGCTCCCTCAATATCGGCGATTTCCTCATCGATATCCGCCTTTTTCTCCGAGAGGCGCTTGAAAGCCTCCGCCGGATCGCTCCTGTACTCATCCGGGATGTAGAGCCGCTCGAAATGCATCGAAGAATAGACTGCCTCGATGCGGTGCAGCTCGGTATGCGGCGCAAAGTATACGCAGTAGACATACTCGTCATCCTCGCCGCACTCCTGAAGGATCGTACAGAAGTTGTCATACATGTATTCTTTGAAGCGGTTCAGGTACATTTTCGGAAACCGGCCGAACCGGTAGCCTATGAACTCGAAACCGAGGATATCATCGATGTCGTCCATGATATCCACATACGGGCGCATGCGGTCCATCATCTCATCGCATTTTTCCTGCTCCCTGGCGAGCTCGGCCTTCTGTTCCGAGAGCACGGTGAGATTTTCATCGAGGCTGCGGACCAGTTCCATTGATTCCTCGATGGTCATGCTGCCTGCGGGAACCGGCGTGGCTTTGCCGACCATGGCGCTGTAGGCATTTGCCTTGGCCAGCCTTTTCCGATATGGGTTTTCCTGCACGTAAGGCCTGAGGTCCTGCACTTGCGAGAGCTCGCTCATCGCATTTTCCAAATGAATGTCATACTTGGAAAGGTATTTGTCGACCATCCGGTCGATGTCGTCTTTCGGACCGGTGAGGCTTACGAATTTCATTTTTACAATCATATGTCTACCTCAAAAGTAAATCGGGATTATTCCCGCACCATCGCGGCTATATTTGCCATTGCTTCGTCCGGCGGTATGCCATACCGCACGCACTCGATGGCCGCCGTCAGCGCCGCGTCCTGGACCTCCTTGTCGTAGAGGTACCGGTACATGACGGCGATGGAATTGGGATGCTTCCTCGCCTCCACGGCAAGGACATGGCGACCGACGTATTCATACAGGTCTCCGAGGTCCTGTGGGCCGAATTCCTTGTACCGTCTGCCGTAGTATGTTTCGGCAAATGCCGCCTGGAAAGCCTCCTCGCTGTCCGCGTCGACCATCGCCCTGATTTCCCGAGGTTTCAGCTTATAGAGTATCGGAACCGTGAGGGCGTAGGCGTCGGCCTCCGACATGCCGAAATTCATCCTGGCCCTATGGATGTACCAAATGTTCAGCAGGTCAAATTTTGTCCCAAAGCCGACCGTGATGGCTTCGCACCCTTCCTTTGAAAAAAGCTTGTCCTTATTTTTCCACATCGTCCGAAAATGGTAGATGTCGAGGGCCGTTTCGTAGTCGAAGAGCTGCGCCTCCCCGCTCTCGTACACCTTGGCCAGGACCGGGTAGTACTCCGTCCCTTTCAGGGCGTCGAGGGTCGTCTCCAGGGTCGTTGCCTTGAAGAGGGCGTCCATGTCGAGCGGGGTGTATTTGTCATAAAACCACCTGTACAGATACACGTTCGGGTTCGGCGTCTTGCCAATAAAGGCATAGCTCAGACATTTTTTCAAATATTTAATCGCATACCTTCTCGCATACTCCCGCAAGAAGGTCCGCTGGCTTTCGTTGCAGAAGCGGTATATCTTCGCATAGTCTTCGTAGACCGAGTTGCCCAGCAGGAATTCCACATCGCCGCGGTGCAGGTCCACCTCCTGCATCCGGTCAAATTCCTCCTGATAGGAGGGGTATTTTCTCAGATACCGGATGACGGACGGCACGTCGGGCAGGGAGACGATTTCCCGGAATTCGTCTTTCGATATGAAGTTTTTCTGCATGGCGCGGATCTTGGTGTTGACCCCGCTAAAGGCTAACAGACCGTTCATAAGTGCCTAAGCTCCTTATCACGCTTTCAGAATATTCTCCACGATTTCGTCCGCGCACGCATCGAGCCTGTCCGCATAATTCTTCTCAATGTAAGCCAGAGTCGTCTCCATGTCGGTTTCCAGTTTCCGAATCGCCTCGGCATTTTCCCGCTCAAGGCCGTTCCGAATCTCGTCCAGCTTGCGCGCGGCCTCGCTATCCGCCTCCCGGTCGAAGGCTTCGATCCGGGCGCGGCTGCTTTCCGCCAGTTCCTTTTTCTCCTCCTCGGCTTTTTCGATGATTGACCGCGCTGCCAGGTCAATTTCGGCCAGCCGCTTAATGACGGAGTTGTCCATGTCCATCCCTCCCCGCGTACTTAGGATTCTTCCACAAATATATGTTTCAACTTGCCGATCTTTTTTCCCGACTGCACTCGCCCAAAAATGCTTGAAAAATGCTTGCATAGTTAGGATTCAGCAGTTAAAAACAAATCCTAATTCTGACATCCATTTTACTCCTATACTCTACAAAAGCGCAAGTGTATTGAAATAATCTGTAGTCTCCGGTTGCTGTTCGTGTTGCTGTTCATGCTTCCGCTAAGAAACGCCTGTGTTTGCGAAAAAAGTGGGTGTCATCCTGAGCGTCAGCGAAGGATCTTTTACATAAAACCGCTGTGGATAGTAAAAGATCCTTCGCTAACGCTCAGGATGACAAGGGCGCGATACTAGATGCATGAACAGTCCGCATTCTGCGTTCCGAAAGCGTAACTGCTCAGCAGGTCATCGTAATGCCTGTCATCCTGAGCGTAAGCGAAGGATCTTAAACCCAAAGCATACTTTT
>JAUMWM010000043.1:12672-15607 GCA_030529705.1 Lachnospiraceae bacterium | reverse complement strand
TTTATGCCACTTATATCTGTCGAACCTTCTGGGGTAAGTTGTATACTCGTGTTCTGAAATATTTCCCATATCTGCCCCCTATCCTTTCATGAAGCCCGCTCAGAAGTTCAGTTCCTTTTTCCTGAATATGTCTAATAATCCCGTCCACTGTCTGCATTTATGACAGAATCCTCATGCCTCCGCTATCAGCATCGTCTCCGTCAGCACCGTCCCAATCGCCGGATGTCTCACCTTGAAACGGTATCCCAGCCCGAGCTTCTCCAGGAACGGCTTTATCTGGAAAAAATCATCCGCATTGTGGTAGATGCTGATCAGCAGAGCCGGCCTCATAGTCCTGATTGTTTCCAAAGCGCCGGCAAGGAGGAGCTGTTCCGCTCCCTCGATGTCCGCCTTGATAAGCCCGACGTCGAGCCCGTTTTCACGGACAAAATCATCGAGCCGAGCCACCTTAGCCGTCTCCGTACCAAAATACGGGACGGCCTTGTTCTTTATCTGCGTATTTGCGGACGGGATGATGGATTTTGTCAGTTCTACCTGCCCCCGCTCCTTCCCCAGCGCCATCCGGCAGGGGACAACATTTCCGAGACCGTTCATCTCAACGGTCTTTTGCAGCAACTCATAGTTGTCGCCGGACGGCTCGAATGCGTACACTTTCGCATTTGTAAGCCCGGAGAAAATGAGCGCGGAATCCCCGATGAAGGCCCCGGCATCGATGATGTCCTTCTTTGCAAATGCCGCCGGGTTTTCGAGATGCCCGAGGCCGCATTTGTCCATAAAAACGCACGGTTCGAAGGCGGGGGACGGCAGCATATAGCCGTTGTAATAGTAGCATCCATCGGAAAGCCGCAGGACTTCCCCGCCCAAATGCTCCAACGCCTCCCTGTATTCCCGGTCCTCCCGGGCAGTGTACAGGGGCAGGCGGCGGTCCGTTGTTGATTTGATTCTCCGAATGCGCCCGATGGCCAGCGAGATGGTCCGTATGCTTTCCTCATCAAGGCCGGCCGTCAAAGCCAGGAAGGCTTCCCGGAATCCGGGCATCTCCTCCTCGCAGGTCGGGAAGTCCCGATAGTACTCCCGCTCCCGGAGGACGTCAAGCATGCCGCCCTCCTCCCGCTTTCCGACAAGGAGCGCATTCAGTTTCGCATAAATCTGGTTTTGTTTCATGGCGAGAGACTGAAGGTCTTCGGCCAGCTTGTCATTTTGCACACCTACTGTCATTCTACAACCCCGCTGTAATCTGGTATCACAACTGTCGCTCTGTACTGCACATTCTTTTTTAATCGAGCATTTTTCTATTTCTATCGAGCATTACGAGTCCTGCATACATCCTCTCCACAAGCTTCTCAAGGAAGCCGCCGTCCCACATATCCGCGTCAAAGTGGAAGACCACATGCAGCCCCTCGGCATCCTCCCAGAGGACGTTGCCCTCCGGCATGTCGCGGTAGTCCGCCTGCATGAAAGGCCGAATCTCAACACGTCCGCCCATTTCCGGGAAAATCTCCGAAGTGATGAACGGAGCCGTCATCGGCACGGTCTTCTTTCCAAATGCAGCCTGCATGATTCTCCCCCGAGACAAGAAACTGTAAGCGTCTGCCGTCATGCACTGATCCATGAAAGACTTCGGCGTATCCTGCCGCGAAATTTTCAGCGGCACGGTATTGACTATGCAGCCGACGACCTTGTCCATGCCCGGCATGTCGAACTGCCTCCCGGACAACGCGCCCGTAAAAAACACGCTCTCTTCCTCCAAAAGACTCAGCAGGGCGCGGCCATACTGATAGAGTGCCATGGAGGGCACGGAGACGCCGCAAGCCCGG
The DNA here is from genome assembly GCA_030529705.1 of Lachnospiraceae bacterium. Classification (GTDB taxonomy): domain Bacteria; phylum Bacillota; class Clostridia; order Lachnospirales; family Lachnospiraceae; genus Chordicoccus. The sequence continues at coordinate 13,790 of JAUMWM010000043.1, read as the reverse complement.
CATTTGCTTTTCAAATTCTCCGTCTGCGCGGCATCAAGATCCACGGAAAAGCTTCTGACATCCGGCTGGCCCGAGTAGGCCAGGTTCACCGGAATGCATGCCGGGACGCTCCCCTGCAAATACGCACGCCAGAAACCTTCTGCCTCCCGAATTTTCTCTGCGCTGTGCGTTTCCCGAAGCCAGAGGGCGTAGCCGTCTTCCTTCGGGACCGCCGTGTTGCCGTATGTCTCTTTCTGTACTCCGACACGCAATCCGTCGGCTATCCCTTCCTGCGCTTTGGCACGTAATCCGCCGGCTTCCTCCCCCTGTTTTTCGGCAGACAATCCATCGTCTGTGTCTGCCTGTTTCACGGCAGTAAAACCATTCGCTATCTCCTCCAGCAGTATCCTCTGGCTGAACCCGTCCATCACCCGGTGATCCGCCGCAAAAACCAAGACCGTGCTCTCCTCCCCGGTCCGGTAGGCATCCAGGTAAAACATCGTTTCCGGATTTTCTTCTATATAAAGCTGCACCATGCGCGCACTGACAAGAGCATTTAGCTGCCCCGGGCCAAGACGCCTCATATCCCGGAATTTTCCGGGCAGGGACTTCCATTCGGAAATCCGGGTACAGTACCGCCCATCCTCCATGAAGAAAATGCTTCTTAGCGCAGGATGCCTCTCCCCGATCCCGGCGAGCCGCTCCGAAAACTGCTCCTCGGTGAGGCCGATGCCAATCTCGAAAGAATTGACGACCCTCAGAGGATTTTTCAGATAGCTCTTCTGCAAATCCGTGGCTTCATAGATTTCGGAACAACTTCGCATCGTCTCTGATGTCTCCCGACACCCATCATGACCCTCACTACCGAATATCTCCTGTCCGCCGTTTTGAACATCCTTGCCGATTTGCACAGCATTCCCGGACTCGTCCTGCTTTTTCAAATTCGCCGCAAGTTCACGTATTGTCCGATATCTCACAAAGTCCCGAATGGTCAGATAGTATCCGCGCTCTTTCAGCTCGCCGGTCAGCAGGACGATGCGAAGCGAATCAATTCCCAGCATGACAAGCTCAGAGCTCGAATCAATATCGCTTTCTGATATATGAAGCATCTTCGCCGCAAGAGTTATGATTAGCTTTTC
>JAUMWM010000043.1:0-12572 GCA_030529705.1 Lachnospiraceae bacterium | reverse complement strand
TATCGCTTTCTGATATATGAAGCATCTTCGCCGCAAGAGTTATGATTAGCTTTTCTTCTTCTGTGAGATCCTGAGCATCTGCTTCTTCGGATGCAGAAATAACCCTCAGTTCAAGATTGTAGAAATCAATCTTCCCGGTCGCTCCCACCGGCATCTTCTCCAAACGGATAAAAGCGGATGGTATCATGAACTCAGGCAAAATCGGTCGCATAAAGGCAAGCCAGTTATCGAGCGAGACAGTTCTGTCGCCCAAAGACACATAGAAGCCCGCAAGAATGGAAACTCCGACGGCATTTTTGCACACGACAACCGCTGCCGCTTCGATACCCGGATAGTCCATCATGGCCTTTTCGATTTCCGGCAGCTCGATCCGCTGCCCATGGAACTTGATCATGCGGTCGCCCCGACCAAGGAGCATCAATCTGCCCTCATCTGTAAGGCATCCCATATCGCCTGTCTTCACATAAACGTTTCCGTCATGCGTCACCGTGTTTGGAGGAATCCGGTTTTCGCCTGGATACCCCATGAATTGCATCGGGGAATGAACGCAGATCTCCCCCTTCTCCCCGGCATTTGCCCGGCTGCCATCCTCCTTTAGGATGCGGATGTCAACGTCAAGAGAAGCCACCGCCCCCTCTTTCGCATCAAAAATGTTCTGCCACGCAATGCCGGTCGTCTCCGTCTGGCCATATAGGTTAATGGCCGTACTGCCCTTTACGAGGCACTCGCCGATGCGACCCTTTAGAGCATCCGAAACCGGCTCGGCCCACGTCTGCAGGCATGAAATATGCCGCATAGCCTTGCAAAAACTCTCATTTTCCATGTAGACGGCGAGCTGGGACGGCACCATGGCCAGCATGGACTTGGGATTACGCTCCAAAACGGCGCTGATGTCCGCCGCCGAAATCCGCTCCGTGTCCGTGAGCAGGACAAGCTTCTTTCCGTTCAGCAATGCGGACGGGTACTCATAGTTATACGTTATGACGTATCCCGGCTGCGTATGTCCGATTACATTTTCAAATGCCGCCGGACGGATCCCGACTGCTGCCGCATCATACGGAAACTGCACAAATAACCTTCGAATAGATGCCTGGCTGTGGCAAATGCCCTTGGGACTTCCCATCGATCCCGAAGTGAAGAGAGCCATGGCCGGATCTTCGGGCCTCGCCCACTTACAACCGCCATCTGAAACGAAGTCCTCGCCTCGTTCCGAATAAGCGGGGGCTTCCGCCATGATCTCATCATAGAGCGCATCATCCAGCACGATGCGCACCTTGCATGCGTCCATCATGAAACGAAACCGCTTGGACGGGATATCATCATTGACCGGGACAACGGCAGCCCCCGACCACAGGACGCCGAAAACCGCCATGACCATCTTCTCGCTCCGCCGCATCCGAACTGCGACAAAACAACCGGGACCGATGCCTGCATTTGCAAGATGACAACCGATCCTCTCGATGGTGCTATCAAATTCCGAATAGGAGACCGTCCGTCCGCCGCACTCGATCGCCGTCCCCGTAAACATGCCCTTTCTCGCGCGGATCTGAGCCTGCACGGTTCCCCGGCACATATCCAAGGCTCCCGTACGCACAAAGTAATCCCGGTAAAATGGCTCCATATCCCGGTTCAGATACAACTCATTGTGGTGGGAATTCGGAAATTCGGCCAGCTCCATCTTTCGGTAAAGGCCCCGCGCGACCGAAATCTTGAACATCTCCATCCGCTCATCGTAATCCGGCTTTGCGTCCAGATACAGGACCGGACCGTCATATTTTGTATTTTCGCGGATGGTATTTAGCAGGTCAACGACCGCATTCTGCTTTTTGATCAGCGCTTCCGTCGGCTCGTTCACGGCGGAATCCCCATACTGCCGGGCTAACTGCAGAATTTTCTGCATTTGCGGATCGTCTTCCGTAACCACGGGAAAGACTTTTCCCGGACGGAACGTCTGCATGAGCGTATCGCCCATGATGACATGGGTGTAACGGCCGAACTTTTCTTTAAAGGCCGCTGCCATGGATATCGCCATTTGCCCGCCGAAAGAGAAACCGACGAATCCCCAGACATTTGCCCGGTCCGGTATCTGCTCATCCAGCAGTCTCATATAGAAGGAAATCAGGTCGTTATAGTCGTAGCGGCCTACCATTTGCATAATGTAATCCGGAAACGGCCCGATCACGTAGATGTTGAAAAACGGCTCCCACATCCCGCAAAGGAGGGAAAAACCGCTGACCGGAATGATTCCGTGAAGGAGCACGATGACCGGTTTCGACTCATCATATTCCGCAAAAAGCCAGGCGGCCTGCTTCGGTGCGCCGAGCGCTGCCCGGATGCTGCGATGCCGCATGACGTCCGACACGGTGAGCCTCGGGTCATATTCCGCCGCCTCGGCCACGAACTGCACCGCCTTGATGGAATCCATGCCCAGCTTCATCAGGTCGTCCGTCACCCCGAAACGAATGTCCGGCAGGATGCGGCGAGCAATTTCCAGCAGCTTCCTTTCCGCAAAAGCTTCCGGTGGGACATTTGCCGTCCAGTCTTCGAAATCCGGCTCGGGCAGGGATTTCCGGTCAACCTTTCCGTTGATGTTCTTCGGAAACTCGGAAAGCTGCACGAAATATCGCGGAACCATGTGCCGCGGAAGCTTTTCGGACGTATGCCGCTCGAGCTCTTCCGGCCCGGGCGCAGCTACATCTGCCTTTGCGACATAATAGCAGACCAGAATGTCCGTCTTATTCCGCACAGCAACAGCGCAGACCGCGTCCTCCACGGCCGGATGCTTCACGATGGCTGACTCGATCTCCCCCATCTCCACCCGCTGCCCGTTGATTTTCGTCATGTTGTCCTTGCGGCCGCAGAAATAATAGTTGCCATCCTTATCGAACCGCATCATGTCGCCGGAGACATACATCCTACGACCTTCGAGGAAGGGGCATGGTTTGAATTTGGCAAATGTCTCCTCCGGCAAGTTTAGGTATCCCGCTGAGAGCGCGTTATTGACGATGCACAGTTCTCCGACTTTGCCGGGTTCCGTTATCCGATTTCCGTTCTCATCCAGCAAATACAGGGTCGTCCCCGCAAATGGCTTTCCCAGCAAATCCCACGGATCTCCCGGATGCGTGATGCGGCCCAGCACTGCGGCGGCTTCGGAGGAGCCGTAAATCTCTGCCATCTGCGCAGTGAGTTCGGGAATCTGCTTTGCTTTCTCGCCCGCCGTGATGATCCAGCGAATCGGAAGTTTCACGCCCGGCGCAAATACGACCGGGATCATGCTCGGAATCATGAACATGCTCGTGATGTTTTTTTCGATGACCACATGGTCCAGCAGGACTTGGTCCATCATCTCCTCTTCGTGGAAAATATAGAGATTGGCGCCGACCGTAAGGCCCGAAAAAAGGTCATAGGTGGAGGCGGCATAGCTGTAGCTTACGATACTGCCGACGCATTCGCCCGGCTTCGGAACATAGTAATGGTGCCATGCGCCGACATGATTATCTATATAATAGTAGGTATCCACCACGCCTTTCGGGTTTCCGGTGGAGCCGGATGTATACGTGACGTAAGCCGGATCCTCCATCTTTGCGTCCTGATAGAGGCGGCCGGCCCTCTCCCCGGCAGCATATCGTGCGAGGACGTCCTCCATGAAAATCAGCCTCACCGGCTTTTCAATTTTCAGCGATTTGCTAGCTTCCCTGGTGGTGATTACGCAGGAAATGTCAGCGTCCTGCAAAATGTAGTTAAGACGGCCGACGGGGGCGTCCGGTGCGGAGAAGACGTAACAGTTCGCGCTGCGAAGGATACCCAGAAAGGCGGGGAGAACCTCCTTCTGCCTCGGGAAGATGACTCCGACGTTGTGGTGGGCGCACGGAGAGAAATCTGCCTGCTCCATTCTTCCGGCAGTCCTTCCGTCCCGGGGAGGGTGGCGTTCTGCATCGCAGACCGCTTTGGCATCCTGCGGTTGGGATTCCGCATCGCTTCTTAATTCACGCAGATTGCGGACCAATTCCTCTGCAACCAAATTTGAAATCTCCTCAACCTGGCGGAAGCTGAAACGCCCATGCCGGTCCTCCACCGCCGGGCTATCCGGATACTTTTCTGCAACATCCAAAAAACGATCTACAGCCGTTTGTTTTCTGACTTCTACACTCATGATGCTATATCCCCATTCTATTAATTTAGAAGGTACCCCCTCATCGCCTCCGCCATTCGGCGGAAGTATTCTCCGTCCGTCTTCGCCGCGTCATAATGGAGGTAGAGGACAAGCGCACCGTCCTCCATCGTGATGAAATTCCCAACGCCCATGGACTCGTAGTCCGGATTTTCCAGTTCCGCAAAGTACCCGTCTGTTTCGACCGGACGGAAAATCTCGGAAATCAGGAATGGGGCTAACGCGGGCGGCTCGGGATTGCCGATCGCCGTCTGCCAGATGACCGGCAGGAATAGATAGCTGTACCGATCCGCCTTCAGGTAGCCCTGCATGAATTCGGCCGGCGTATCCCCGCTCCGAATGACGATGGGCACGTACTGAATCAGGCATCCGACCGTGCGGTCAATGCCATCAAGCGGAATTCCTCTTCCTGAACTCATAAGCTGCAACGCCAGCGCTTCCTTGTCAAGCGTCTTCAATAGCGCCTTGCCGTAAGCATACAAGACGGCAGATATCAGGGTGACCCCTTGACTGGCAGTTTTCCGAACCAGGACTTCCGTCTGCTCCCTAGTCAACCGTATCGTTACCGGAACGAACTGTGGGATCATGCTTTCGACCCTAACTTCTCCATCTCCGCTTCCATCATCCCCTTCTACCGCATCAAGATTCACCTTTTCCTCTGCGTCTCCGCTTCCTTCTGCCGCATCGACATCTGCCTCTCCGTCAGCGTCTCCCGCTCCGCGCTCTTCCGCCGCCGGCAGGGCGGAACTGTCAACGTCATGCAGATATCCCTTCCAGAAATGAACCGCCTCCCCTATGTTGGCCGGTTCCGCAATATAAGACAGATATTGCAAATAAGCGTCCCGGCCGGCCGGAAGCTCCGCTGCCACCAGCTCCTCTTTGAGAATCCTGAGGCTATCCCCATCCCCGGCGGCGTGATTTGTCAGCAGATAAAACACGCTGGCCTTGTCACTGATCTGGAAACATGCGGCGTACAGCGCCATGACAGCGTCATCCCGCGTAATCGTTTCCGCACGTTCTTTAACATATGCCCGCACGTAAGCCATCTGCTCCTCATTAATCTCATAAGGAGAACCTGAGCATGGAATCTCCGTTTCGCTGCCATTTGCATCAGAGTGCTCCGAACCTTCATAAGAAGCGTCCGCTGTTCCCATTGACGAGCCTTCACAAGAAGCGTCCGCCTTTCCCATCAACGATATGTCCTTATAATCCGCTAAGGCAAGGGACTTATCTGCAAATCTCTGCCCCGGCTTTCCATCCTCGAATACCATGTATGCCCGGAAAGCCGGATGCCTTGCCGCTATTTCCTGCACCCTTTTCGCAAATGTTTCCTCATTATAGATTGTCGCGTTCACGAAAAGGTCGCTGATATAGAATCCATGAGCCTTCTTGAACTCATCAAGCTGCGTCCCCCAGTACAGTTGTATGCCGGTGGCAGTAAATAAGCCGTTTTCGGATATCTCACTGCCAGCCTTTTCCTCTGCCATGCTTTCACCGCCATGAGGAGCGCGCTGTTCAGATCTGCCACCCTTATCATGTACTCCGGCACCGTCCCGGTCGTGACAAGTACTCTTCGACCCAAAAGGACCGTCCCCACGGGCCGAACCCTCGCCGTGAAAAGCACTTTTCGGCCCAAAAGGACCGTCCCCGCGAGCCGAATTGCCTTCCTGCGCCCCATGATTTCCCAGGAGATTTGCAAGCCCTTCGATTGTTGCATTTGCAAATATCTCGCCTATGCCCAAAGCAAATCCCTTTTCCTTAAGCTGGGCGATCATCCGAAATGCCAGCAGGGAATCCAAGCCGAGTTCCAGAAGGTTGTCCTTCGAGTCCACCGCGGCCTCCCGCCCCAGCAGCTGGGAGACGGTCTCCGTAAGCATGTTCCGAAGCTCCGCATTCTCATGTGACTTAGCAAAGTCAGATGGTTCCGACACATCCTCGAATTTCTGAGCCCGATAGACCCGCCCTGCCAGTTCCTTTATGTCAACCTTCCTGTTTCTGTTCAGGGGAAGTTCCGAAAGGTGCACGAGGCCCGTGGGAATCATGTACTGAGGGATATACTTGCCAAGGAAAAGGCGGAGCCGGGCCGGATCAATCATCCGATCAGACTCGTAGTATCCGCAAAGGATTTCAGTGTCCGCCGGCGTTTTCGCAACGACGACCGCCGCCCTTCTTATACCCGGATGGCGGCACAGGTTATTTTCGATATCGCCAAGCTCGATGCGCAGGCCGTGATACTTCACCATCCTATCCAGCCTCCCGCGGATATGCAGCCTGCCGTCCTCCGTCTTTGAGCCGAGATCTCCCGTGCGGAAATAGGATTTATCGCCAATCTGAACCCGGGGGACATCTGCATTCAGGTACTCCGTCAGCATGGTTGTTGAAGATATAACGACTTCTCCGGCCTGCCCGCTCGAAAGCGGCCTTCCCTCCTCGTCAATCACTTCGCAGTACATGCCGGGACATAATGCGCCCTCGCGCTCCTCCCATGCAGAAAGATCCGACCATGCTATCGCATGGCATTCCGTGGATGCATAAAGGCTCGCGAGAGTAGTTTCCCCGGAGGCCGCTTCCAGAACCTTCTCCCGAATTGAATCCGCAAGAACCTCTCCTGCCAGAATCAGCCTGGCAAGTTTTCTGAAATTCTCACGAAATTCCGGCTCCCTTAAAAAGCTGGCCGCCTCGGACGGGGTCATGAATACGCTGCTATCCGGGTATTTGCAAATCATCTTCCCCACCGCATCGTAATCATTGCTCTCTTTTTCGGTCAGCACGACCAGGGTCCTGCCGGTCAGCAGGGCCTGCGGGTACTCGAAAAGAAAGGAGCTGACATAATTTATCTTCGTCTTCGCCAGAATGGTATCAATTTTTCGGCAAATGGAACCCTCCCTGGCCATCTCCCACGGAAAATGCAGGACCGTTGCCGCGCATGAGTTCTGGCTGTGGACGACTCCCTTGGGCTTTCCGGTGGAGCCGGAGGTAAAGAGGATGAGTGCGGGATCTTCCGGGGCGGCTATCGGCAAATCCCCCGCTTTTAAGGTCCAATCTGCAGACAAGGCCAACGTTTCAGTAGATAAAAGCATGTCTGCCGTCCCGTCATCTATAGTGATAGATATGTCCGCCGCGCTGTAAATATCTTCCTTCCGCTTTTCGGGAAGATCCATGTCAAGGGGCAGAAAGGCGGCTCCGCATTTCATGATGCCAAAGAGCGCCATGATGAGTTTCTCCGACCGCCGCATTTGCACGGCAACGATTTTGCCGGGACCCAGCCCCTTTCCTGCCAGCACCGCCGCTAATCGGTCCGTAGTTTCATCGAACTCTTTATAAGAGACGAATCGGCCTTCGCAGATAACGGCGGTTCCGTCATATGCGTCCCTGCAGCGAAGCGCAAGTCCCTGCAACGTTTCATTTCCTGTAATATCCTGCATTCCAGTCGAGTAATTGTTTAATTCCATATTTGTTCCCATCCTTCGCGCCATAGAGCCGTTCCTTCTCCTGCGAGTTTTGCGATTTTCACGTATTCCCTATATCTCTTATAAGCTTCCCCGTCGCCGTCTTGGGCAGGGGGGCGTCCGTAAATTCCACCGAGAGGATGCGCTTATAGGTCGGATTCCCCTTGTTCATCATCCCTATTTTTTCCTGTATGGATTCCCTCAGAGCCTCTCCATCCAGATCGGGCTTCTGATCTTCTCCGGGCGCGCCGGCATAGATTTTCACCGCCAGCTTCCCGTCCTTCTCATGCACAAGGCACTCTTTCACCCCCGGAATCCTCCGGATGGCATCCTCCATCTCCTCGGGGATGACATTTTCCCCGCTCCGGGTAACGATCACGTTCTTCTTCCGCCCGACGATGTAGAGATACCGGTCCTCATCCACGTATCCGATATCGCCCGTATGCAGCCACCCATCTTTTAAGACCTTTGCGGTCTCTTCCGGATCCTCGAAGTAGCCGTCAAATACGCACTGGCCGGAAATCAGTACCTCGCCGTGCCCGAGTTCATTCGGGTCCGCAATTTTCACCTCAATGCAATCCAATATGCGGCCCACCGACCCCGGCTTTGAAAACAGCCTTCCGTCTTTCATCACGGATACCGAAACCGGCCCGCAAGTCTCCGTCATCCCGTAATCCGACGTGATATCGATGTCATAAGAACGGAAGAAATCCCGCATGACTCCCGGCAGGGGCGCGCCGCTGGACCGAATCGCGACAAATCGCCCTCCCAGAAGTTTCCTCCCCTCCTCCACGCTCTTTCCCTGAAGGAGGCCCCGTACCAGTTCCGCCTGGGCCGGCACCATGAAACCCGTCACCGGCTTCACGTAAGCATATTCTTTGAGCAAATACCGAAGCCCCCCGCCGAGGTAAGCCGTCGTCCCCACCAAGATGGTGCCCCGCAAATCCCCGATCCCGGCGATGTGATAGAGCGGCAGGGTGAGGTGGCATTTGGATTTGTCCGCTTCGATACCTGCCCACACGAACCTTTCCAGAGTCGGGTTTTCCTGCCGGATGACCGCCGCTTTCATTTTCCCCCCGGTGCCCGAGGTAAAAATCATGAAAGCCGGCTGCTTTTCCGATATGTAATCATCTACCCAGTCCGCGTATCCGTCCGCAAGGAGAGATTCTCCCTGCGCAAGAAGGCCCGGCAGGTCGGAGAACCGTATGATGCGGCAGTCCTGTCCGGACGCATCCGCATCGATGGCCTGTGCATCCCCCTCAGGCACTGCTCCGGTTTCTGAATCCAGCCCGAACGCATCCGCATCTCTGACCAATGTACTCCTCTCAGCCCCAGCGCCGATTTCTGACCCTTGTCCGGGTGCATCAGAAACAGAATCCTCGCAGGCAGCCGTCCCGGACGTCCTGCTTTTCAACGCTTTGTCAAACGCATCCGTATAAAAAGACAGGTCGTCCGCCACGAACATAGCGTCCGCCTTGCAATGGCGCAGCCTCTTCTCCATCTCCTCTTCCCCGATGGTCGGATCCAGCGGCACGACGATTATGTCGCTGCATATGGACGCAAGGAAACACAGGACCCACGGATATCCCGTCCTGCCAATCAGGGCGGTCCTCCTGCCCTTGAAGCCGCGGGAGTAGAGGACGCTGCCGAGCGAAGCGACATTTGCCATCAGCTCCCCATACGTGACATGGCAGATCTTATCGGCATCCGCGTCATACCACTCATATGCGGGCTTATCGGGGTGGCGGAGGCCATTTGCATAAAGAAAATGGACCATCGTCTCCACCCCGCAGGTCTCCGCCTTCTTTTTAAATAACTCCTTGAAATACTTCGTCACTTCCTCCGCCTCTCCTCAATGCGCATCAGGGGCAGATACTCCTGCACCGCCGAGTACAATATCCTCTTCTTTTCCGGATCCATGTCGCCCTTCTGGTAAATCCGCGTGAACATGCCGAGCATGACCCAGAGGAATTCATTTGGCGAAAAGCCGTTTTCGAGCGCAAGATTCACCACCCTGCGAAGGGGGACAAGGTACTCGTCCAGCGAATAATTGTCCTCTTTCAGCATCCTCTGCAGCAGCGAGTCCCCATGCTGGACATACGTGTAGGCCAGAAGGCTCGGCACGACGCAGATGCTTTTCGCTTTTGCAAATGCCCGCAAGGCGAACATCGTATCCTCCATGAGCCGCACTTCTTCATCAAATGTAATCCGGTTCCACGTGAGCAAATCCCGCCGGATGACCTTGCAGGCGACCATGATTGGGCAGCCATGGAGCAGCTTTCCCCGGCTTACGGGGTCGTTCGGCACCAGATATCCTCCTTCGACATCCGGGAAATCGATGGGGAGAGGCACTTCGATGACTTTCTCATTCTCCAGAATCCCTTTCGCATTGCCAATCAGAATGTCGTAATCGTGCGCCTCCATGATTTCGACGGCTTTCGGGAGGAACTCTTCCTGCAGCAGGTCGTCATGGTCCAGAAAATAGACATACTTGCCGCGCGCCCTCGACAGGCCGTAGTTCCTTCCTGCGGAGGGCGAATGCTTGCCATCCCGCCTTTCGATGATGCGGACAAATGGATTGTTTCCTATAATTTCCCTGACCTCGTCCGGCGTCATGGTTTCATTGTTGTGCAGGATAAGGACCCACTCCCACCCTTCCCGAAGGACTTTCAGGACGGAATCCGCCGTCTTTCGGAAATATGTCGGATCCGTATTGTGGGACGGGGTGATGATTGACACTAAAATCTCGTCTTGATACAACGTTTCATTCCTCCAGTTTTTCTTCCAGTATGCGGGCAAAGCTGCCCATGGGGCCTTGCAAGCCGTCAAATAAGGAGTTTTTCTTCCAGCATGCGGGCAAAGCAGTTGCCAAGCTTTATAACAACAGCGTCATGAGTACATCCACATGTCCTCGTATATGCTGGTCGTGTCCCTGGCCTCCCGTATGAACTCCCTCGCAATCGAAGGATACCGTTTCATCAGCCGGTTGATGACATCGCATGGGATGAACATGACCTCCACCTCATCCGAATACGCCTCAGCCCGGTATCGCTCAATCTTTTCGCCCAAAAAACCCGACATCGTGATGGTCTTCCCCCGATAGAGAATGCGAAGCGGATTATACCAGCCCTTGCGGTCTTGCTTCAGGATAACCACCTTCCCTCCCGCCAGGACCGGTATGGCATGGAGCACCGCGTCCCCTTCGTAAATCTGTTCCCCGGACAGGTACGTTTTCATGGTTGTTGACTCTGCGAGCAGCATGAGGTCCGGCTCGCGAAGTTCCCGGAATGCGGGCATAGCCTTCAGCGGAATCAGCATTTTCAGAGTGCGGATCTGGCGGGCGTATGCGCTCAGTTCAAAGAGCGATTTGTCGAATTTTTTCAAATCACTAATCCGAACGTCCTCCTCCGTCTGAAAAAGCTCCTTCAGAGTCTCCCGGTAACATTCGGCATAAAGCGCCACCGTCTCGGAGGTAAACACATGACTGTTATAAGCCATAGCTATGCTGAAAGGTTCTTCATTTGGCCGCAGATATACGGCGAAATCTGTCTCCAGGTTGTCGTAGACATTTGCTCCTAAAATTTTTAATCCCGAAAAGCCGGTGAAGGACTTGGCCATCGACTTGCTGAATGAAAAATTATGGCAGTTTAATACATGGTCGAATAGCGGCTGCTTCAGGCCGACCGCCTCCCTGATTTCACTGGGCGAGCAGTCAGAGTTCCGCACGGATTCTGCAAATTCCCCCTGCATCCTGTCCGCAAGCTCGCCAAATGTCATCCCCGGCTGTATCTGTACCCTCACCGGAAGGAAGCGGACAAATCCTCCCGGTATGGTGTAACGCTGCAAGATCTCCGACTCCCGTCCGGACGTGATCGCTCCGAATATCATGTCCCGTCGACCGGTAATCCTGTAAAGGGTGACTCCCCAGGCGGCCTGCAGCAGGTTAAAAAGCGTCGTCTTGTATCTGCGCGAAGCCGCGCGCACGGCTTTGTCCGTCTCGGAGGAGAGCACCGAAAAGTGAACGGCTTCATCATGGCTATTGCTGCTTCCCGCGCCGGGCAGAGGGACCGTTTCCTGGCAGCCTCCTAGATACCGTTTCCAGTAAGCAAGCTCCGCCTGCTTATCGATTTCTTCCAGATAATCGGCATGTATTTTATACCAATTAATATCCTCCGCCATGCCGCTCGTGTCCAGTTTCAAGACATAGTCAATCAGGATTTCTTTAATCAAAACCCCCAGGCTCGTTCCATCGCTGTTGATATGCGGCTGGGAAATCAATATTGCGTGCCGGCGTTCGCCGGACAGCTTGTAGACGCTGATACGGAAAAGGGAATCTTTTTCCAAATCAAAGTTTCTCCGACAGTCCACCTCACAGATTTTTCGAAGCCGTTCCTCAATTGTATCTTCCGGAACCGCGCTTAAATCCTCAAAGTGAAGTTCGGCCCTCCGATCTTTAAGTTCCACGCAATATGGCTTTTTCTGATCCCTGTAAGCATACGCGAAGCGGAGCGCATTATATTTAAGGCATACGTCATTTACTTTTTTCCGGAACGAGGCGGGATCTATATCCATTTCCGCCTCCAGCATCAGTTGCGTGAAAAGCGGCACGGCATATTTCTGTCCGCGCTCGAACATCCAGCTTTGCCCTGCCCCCAGCTCATAGATATCGACGATCTGGTCGCCGTAAAGGGAGGTCATCCGTCTCAGGTCGCCCTGGTCAATTCCCTTTGCGGTGTAGGTTCTGTTCATAAGGGCGGAACGGAAAGAGTTTGGCTGCGGCTGAATGGACGCTCCCGAGCCAAACGGAAAAAACTGAAACGGCACTCCTTTAGAAGCGATGTTGTTGATTGGTGGGTACTTTGCCATATGAGTGGTGTTCCTCCGACATATTAGGAATTTTACTATAATGAAGACAGGAGAGGGATCGTCCCTCCCCTGCTATTTTCATCATT
>JAUMWM010000042.1:12062-15632 GCA_030529705.1 Lachnospiraceae bacterium | reverse complement strand
GGGGACGGTCCTTTTGGACCAAAATTTTTTGGTCCAAAAGGACCGTCCCCGCGGGACGAAGTTTTCTCATTGCCCCTGGCTTCCTTTCCTGCTATAATCAAAGCCTGACAAATTAAGAAAGGAGAACCCCCTATGCATCACGAATATGTCCCCCGCGGCGTATGCTCGCGAAAAATAAAGTTCGACATCGAGGACGGCAAGCTTAAAAACGTCGCCTTCGAGGGCGGCTGCAACGGAAACCTCAAAGGAATCGGAGCCCTTGTAGAAGGAATGGACGCAAATGAATGCATCTCCCGCATCAGCGGCATCCGATGCGGAATGAAGAACACGTCCTGCCCCGACCAACTCGCCCGCGCCCTCCGCGCAGCAGTTTCGGAACAGGCTTAAAGATTCTTCCATAAATGATTCTACTAGCGGGCCTTTTTCCCGACTGCACCCGCCCCAATATGCTTACATAGATAACCCAAAATCACCTCTCCCACTTGTCGCAGAGGGCATTCAACTGATCCGCAAATTTCGCAAGGTCCTTGTTGGACAGTCCCCTGTTCATGCGGATGACGGCCATCAGGCGCTCCGCCGTCTTTTCAAGACGCAAGTAAGGCGCCGACGCGCGCTCTTTTGCAATAATCGGATTGCCCTCCGCGTCCCTCTTGACAAATGGAATGCCCACCGTCTCTTTCACGGTGCAATCTGCCGCCAGGTCATAAATCGTCCCGGAATATGGAGCCATCGCGTCCCATCCCAGCCGCTCCCGGAGTAATTCTGCAAATGATGCCGTAACCGCATCTTCCCCATGGACGACGAAACACTTCAGCGGCTTTTCCCGAAATCCGGCCGCCCACTCCAGCAGGCCTTCCCTGTCGGCATGCGCCGAAATTCCCGGAAGCTGGCAAATCTCCGCCGCCACCGTGACCGGCTCGTTAAAGAGCTTCACTTCCTCTGCCCCCTCCAAAAGCCGCCTGCCCAGCGTCCCCTCCGCCTGGTAACCGACAAATAGAATCGTGGAATCAGCCCTCCACAGGTTATGCTTTAAGTGGTGCTTAATCCGGCCCGCCTCGCACATCCCGGACGCTGAGATAATCACTTTCGGCTTGCTAATAAAGTTGATCTCCTTGGATTCATCCGGCGTCGTGGCGTGCCTTAAGCCCGGAAAGCCAATCGGATTGATGCCGGCATTAAGGAGCTCAAGAGCCTCGTCATTAAAACAGTCATACGTATGGTCGTTAAAAATGTCCGTCGCCTTGAGGGCAAGAGGGCTGTCCATATAAACCTCGAAATCATCGTGGTTCTTGATTAGCCCGCGCTCTTTAATTTGCCGGAAAAAGTACAGCATCTCCTGCGTCCGGCCTACGGCAAATGATGGAATGACCACGTTCCCGCCCCGATCGAACGTCCTCTGGACAACCTCCACAAGTTTTGAGATATAATCTTCCTGAGGACCATGGCTCCGGTCGCCATAGGTCGACTCCATGACCACATAATCCGCATCCCCGATCAGCTGCGGATCGCGGACCAACGGCTGGCCTGCATTTCCGATGTCTCCCGAAAAGACAATTTTCCTCCTCACGCCGTCTTCCACCACCCAGACCTCTATGGTCGCCGAGCCAAGCAGATGGCCGACGTCGGTAAAGCGCAGCTCTATGCCGGGGCAGATTTCCGCAATCACGCCATACGGTATCTCCTCAAATTGCCGGAGAATCCTCTCCGCATCCGCCATCGTATAATATGGGACAAATGGCGCGTCGCCCTTCCTCTTTCCCTTCCTGTTCCGCCACTCCGCTTCGAATTCCTGGATGCCGGCCGAGTCGCGAAGCATAATGTCGCAGAGGTCGCAAGTGGCCGGCGTTGCGAATATTTGCCCCGAAAATCCCTCCATCGCCAGAAGAGGGAGGTTGCCGGAATGGTCTATGTGCGCATGGGTAAGGAACACGTAATCAATTTTGGACGCTTTGACAGGGAGGGGCATGTTTTCATAAGTATTCTTCCCCTGCTCCATGCCGTAATCTATCAGAATGTTTTTTCCGGCCGCTTCGAGAAAGTGGCAGCTTCCTGTCACTTCATGGTCGGCTCCGATGAATGTCAGCTTCAAATCTTACCCTCCTACCTGAAATCACGCAGAAAAATATAATATATGGAAATACCCATCATCCTATTGTATAATAGTTTCCAACTGTACGGTTGTACGTCCGCCTTTGTCATCCTGAGCGTAAGCGAAGGATCTTATACGTAAATCTTTCGCTGTTCATTGCGGTTCTTATAAGATCCTTCGCTACGCTCAGGATGACATGACGTCAGATGAAAGCGAAACAAAGGGCAACCGTACAGGTAGAATAGAGATTGTAGAGAACCATGCCAATGCATTGGCATATTCTTCTCTATTATACCACGCATTTTCAGAAAAGAGGCATCTTATGAAAAAAATCGTACTTACAGGCGGCGGGACCGCAGGCCATGTTACGCCGAACATCGCCCTCATCCCCGAACTGCGCAAACACGGATATGACATCAGCTACATCGGATCCTACGACGGGATGGAACGAAAGCTCATAGAGGACTACGATATTCCCTACTATGGAATCGCCACCGGCAAGTTCCGCAGATATTTTGACCTGAAAAATTTCACGGATCCCTTCCGAGTCATCAAAGGAATCCATGAAGCCGGAAAACATCTAAAGAAACTGAATCCGGACATCATCTTTTCCAAAGGGGGATTTGTCGCCGTGCCGGTCATCCGGGCCGCCAAGAAGCTGAACATCCCCGTGATCACCCACGAATCGGACATGACTCCGGGGCTGGCAAATCGCCTCTGCCTCCCCATGGCGACCGCCGTCTGCTGCACTTTCCCCGAGACGATGAAATCCCTGCCGGAAGAAAAAGCCGTACTCACCGGTACACCGATACGGGAAGAACTGAAATCCGGCACTCGGGAAAAAGGCCTCGCATTTACCGGCTTTACAGGAAAAAAGCCTGTCATCATGGTGACAGGCGGATCCCTCGGAGCTGTCGCCGTCAACACGGCTGTCCGCAATGCGCTTCCGGAACTCCTGAAACGATATGACATCGTCCATCTCTGCGGCCGCGGAAAGCTGGACGAGAGCCTCATCGGAACTCCCGGCTATATTCAATACGAATATATCAAAGAGGAACTTCCCGACCTATTTGCCCTGGCAGACCTAATCATCTCCCGTGCAGGGGCAAATGCAATCTGCGAATTCGCTACCTTGAACAAGCCCAACCTCCTGATTCCGCTTTCGGCAAAAGCCAGCCGCGGAGACCAAATCCTGAATGCCCGGAGTTTTGAGAACCAGGGTTTCTCGATGGTTATCGAGGAAGAGAAACTCACAACAATCACCCTGCTCGAGGGAATCGAGAAGCTCTACGCCGACCGGCAGAAGTATATCGATGCGATGGCCGCTTCCGAGCAGAGCGACGCAATCGGTACCATCATCGGTCTTATAGAGAAGTATAATCCGCATGCGTAGTAAAAATCGTCCCGCGGGGGCGGGGCGTTTTTGTCAAAAAAATTTTTTTGAAAAAGTGCGGCCCCCCGGGGCGGGTTTTTTTAAAGCC
>JAUMWM010000042.1:0-12052 GCA_030529705.1 Lachnospiraceae bacterium | reverse complement strand
CCGCCCGGCGGGTAGGGCCCTTTTGGACCAAAAAATTTGGGCCAAAAAGGACCGTCCCCGCGGGCCGATTTTTACTCCTCCACTGCCGCGTACGCTGCCAGAATCTCTTCCCTCGCCTCCGCCGTCAGTTCGCCCGGTTTCCAAAGTATGTGCTGCTTGTCATCAAGATACCTTGGTATCAGATGGATATGGAAATGGAACACGGTCTGTCCCGCCGCCGGCTTGTTATTCTGGACGACATTAAGCCCGTCGCAGCCGAAAGCCTTCGTGAGCCTGGCCGCTATCTTTCTAGCAAGAACCGCCGCCTTGCCGAGTAATTCGTCCGAAATCTCATAAAGATCCGCATAATGCTCCTTCGGAAGAATGAGGCAGTGGCCTTTCGTTGCGGGACCTGCGTCCAGAATCACTCGGAAATCATCGTCCTCATACAGCGTGGCAGTCGGAATTTCGCCGTTCGCGAGTTTGCAGAAAATGCAGTCTGACATGTTATAAAACCTCCTTTATGGTAATCCCACGTATCCGTGTCGAATGTTCCTTCCGAAACATCCGATAAGGATTATTTTACACCCACAAGCCAATCTGCGCCACGCTAAAATCCCATAATCTAATAGAGATGTACTTTATGGTTACTGTTCACGTTCCACACAAAAGTCTCCTGTTCAAACAATAGTCTCCTGTGCGCATTCCAAACAAAAGTCTTCTGTGCTTATGATAACCTGGGTGTCATCCTGAGCGTAGCGAAGGATCTTATACTATCAACAAACGGCTAAAATAAAAGATTCTTCGCTTACGCTCAGAATGACAGGAGCCCAAACTGCAGTTACTTCGTCTCCTCCAATATGAAAGATTCTTCGCTTACGCTCAGAATGACAGAAAAAGTCTAAACATTTTCCATTCTTCTTTATATACCGATGCGGCTTCTCTTCAGCCTTCTCCTTAATATCTCGAGTCCGCCTGTCAGCAATGCGCTAACGAACAGGAATCCCCACAGCCATGCGTTCGTCTCATCCCCGGTCCTCACGGACCCGGTCTTGGAAGTCGTCACCGTCTGTCCCGTGGTTCCTGTAGAACCCGTGTTTCCGCTCTGGGCCGGAGACGATCCGGTTACGGTCCTGGTCGTAGTCGTGACCGATCCAGATGACGGAGTAGACGTTGTCCCATTTACCCTGACCGGCGTCGGCGTCGGAGTCAGCTCCCGCTTCAAGGTCGTTGACACCTTGTCCTCCTTCTGGGTCGTCTGCCCGTCGGGCTGCTTCGCGCTCATGATCACCGTATTCTCCACCTTCCCGTTGCTGATATCAGCCTGCGTGACGGAATAGGTGCATGTCGCCGTGACGCTCTCGCCCGGAAGCAGGACGCCATCGCCGCAGGAGGCCTCGCTCCAGTCATATTCAAGCGTTGACACGCCGCGCAGGGTGTCTTTCAGAGTCACGTCCGTAAGCGTCACCGTCCCCGTATTTTGTCCGGTTATGGTGTAGGTCAGGACGTCGCCAACGGCAGCGCTTGTGATCGTCGCCTTATCCACCGACTTATTGACCGTAAAGGATGCCTTTCCTCCAAGCTTCGTCTCCGCATCGTCCTCTTCCGGTCCAACCGGCTCGTCTTTTCCGTTTATCCCTGATGCAAATGCCGTATTCCGCACGAGCCCGCTGTCAATATCGGCCTGCGTGACGCTGTAAGAAGCTTTCGCCGTCATGCTCTCCCCCGGAAGAAGGGTTCCTTCGCCCTCCGACGCGCCTGACCAGTCGGCGGAAAGCCCCGTAAGCCCTTCAAGTTCGTCATTCAGCACGACTTCGTGCAGAACCGTGTTTCCCATATTCGTTACCTTGATCGTATAGTTGAGCTTGTCCCCCACTCTGGCGTTAGAGACCAGCGTCCTGTCAACTGCCTTCTCCACCTTCAAGGCATCTTTCCTCTCAATCGGAGTAGTCACAGTATCCTCCACCGGGGGCGTATCTTTCCCGTCGGGAGTCCTGCCCCGCACAGTAACCGCGTTCTCGGTAGAACCTTTCTCGATATCCTCCTGCGTTATCTGATAAGTTGCATGGACCGTCACTTTCTCCCCGGGCATAAGGACATTACTCTCCGAAGCCTCGCTCCAGTCATATTTCAGCTCGCTAAGGCCCGCCTTTTCATCGACAAATTCAACATTTGACACAGTGATATTCCCCATATTCTCCGCAACCATGGTATAGACGATCTCATCGCCGACGGATGCATTTGCCAACCTCACCTTGTCGGCGGTTTTCGTCACCGAAAGGGCCGCGCTCCGGGACAGCTCCGTTGTAACGTCCGCCTTGTCGTTCACTTTCTCCTTATCCGGAGAATAACCGATAACTTCCGCCTCATTCGTCACGAAACCATTGTTGATGTCATCCTGCGTAATCGCATAATCGGCCTTTGCCCTCACAATCTCGCCGGGCAGGAGGACGCCTTCCCCTTCCCGGACCCCGCTCCAGTCGTACACTAAGTTTCCGAGACCCTCCAGAGCATCCAAAATGGAAACGCCCGTGAGCGTGCAGTTCCCCGTATTGGCCGCCGTGAGCGTATAGGTGAGCATGTCGCCGGCTTTCACATTTTCATATGTTTTCCGGTTCACTTCTTTTACAAGACTGATTTTCGGCAGGGACGGAATCTCCCTCAGATCATCGTCCGGTCCTTCCACCGTCTTATCCGCCGGAGTCTTGCCGACCGCCGTAGCGGTATTTAAAACTTTTCCGGCATCTATGTCCGCCTGGGTAAGCTGATAATCCGCAGATGCGGTCACCACCTCCCCCGGTGACAGAACCCTCTCAGGCGTCGAAGCATCGCTGCTCCCGTTCCAGTCATACAGAATCGTGCCAAGGCCGGCCATCTCGTCCCGAATCGTCACGCCGGAAAGCGTGACATTGCCGGTATTTGTCACTGTAAAGACATAGTGGACGATATCGCCGGGCTTCGCCCCTTCCAGCACCCCTTCGCCGGAATCCTTCACGAGGCCAATCGCCCCGTTCTCCGGCAGCATAATCTGCGCGTCATCTTCGCTCCTGACAAGCTGCCCAGCCTGGTCCACGCCTGTCGCCGCTGCCCTGTTCACAAGGCTTCCCCTGTCAATATCCGCTTGCATAAGGTTGTAAAACGCGCTCCCGGAAACGCTCTCCCCCGAAGAGAGTTCTCCGGCGCCCGTAGCGGCATTATCCGAACTGCCCCAGTCGATGGACACGTCCCGAATGCCATCCAGCATGTCCTCCACCTGGACATTTTGTAGCGTGCAGTTTCCTGTGTTGGTTATGACAAATGCAAACGCCACCTCGTCTCCCGCCTTCGCGCCGGTCCGTATCGCGGGATCGCTGGTCTTTTGAAGCAGGATGTTCGGAATCCTGGCAATCTCCGTTTCGGCATCGTCCGTATCCCTCACTTCTGACCCGTCCGGCGCCGTTCCTGTTACTAAGGCCGTATTTAAGATGCTTCCGTTATCAACATCTTCCTGCGTAATGATATAGGCTCCGCTTCCGGCAATTGCCTCTCCCGGAAGAAGCGTTCCTAATTCCTTGTCCCATTTGAGGTCAACCAGTACATGGTCATCCGTAAAGGAGATATTTGTGAGCGTGGTGTTTCCTGCATTTGCAATCTCGAACCTGTACTCCACCTTGTCCCCCACTCCGATTCCGGCTTTCGGGGAGGCCGCCGTCTTGACCAGGTCAATTGCCGGATTCTGTCCCAGAATGGTATCCGCGTCATCCTCCGCCACGTAAGCGACTCCGAGTTCATCCCTGCCGGATACCGTCGCCGTATTATGCACCCGTCCCGCATTGATATCGGAGAGCGTCAGCAGATAGTGGGCCGACCCCCGAACCGTCTCTCCCGGAGACAGAACGCCGGCCCCTGACTGCTGATCCGAACTGCTGTTCCAGTCAATCGAAAGCTGATCCACATCAAGGCTGTCCGTCAGCTCGATGTCCCTGAGAGAAATATTACTCGTATTCGTGATGGTAAACGTGTAGGCAAGGCTATCCCCTTCCTTCGCATTACCAATCCTGCTCTGATCCACGTCTTTGACTAAGGAAATCCCTCCGACTTTCACATTTGTAACCGGCACGTCCGGAGGCGTGATGATAATTTCCTCACCATTGTAATCCGTAATCCTCACGCTGTCCGTATTGGGAATTCCATAGTAGACAAGGCCGTCCGTTCCGATAAAGAGTTCCTCCCTGCCGTCTAGGACCGCATTTTCCCGGATCTTCACGTCTATCTCGAACTGATAACTCCCCTGGATTGCTGCCGGATTCTTGGCCTGCCAGGTCAGGGTCTGGCCGCTCTTTAGCAGGTCCCACTCGCTTCCGACATCCGCTCCATCCTTCCGAACCCTCGTCTGGGCATTTTCCGCATCCAGAATGTCATTTAAGACATCCGTAACGGTGATGGACGTGGCGGCATTGTCATCCGACACGATCGGGAAATCCGTAGTGATCGTATAGCGCAGAGTATCTCCCATTTCCGCGCTCTCCTTGTTCACCCTCTTGGAATTATCCGGGATCGGATAGCCCGTGAGGGATGAAGGCGTGATGATTGTCCCGCAGGTCACTCCGTGCCACCCGATTTTTGCCTCCGATGAGTCCATGACCATGAGAACATGCGCAGTGACATCTTCATTCTCCACAGCCCCATTCCCTTCATACAGGGAATTCCCTTCAGATATCAAGATGATGCTGTCGCTGCTCACATAGGTATCGCTGCCGAATCCCGAAAGAGCCTGCACGCCCTCCCGCAATGTCTTGTCACTGATAGTATGGACTATATCGATATCCTTAAAATGCATGAGAATCGGAGGGACGGTCATCGGGTTGCCTTTCTTGTCCGTTATCCTGAATGTCCACGTTGATTCCAGATAAGGGCTGATTCCAGGCAGGATTTCTTCAATATCCCCGTCATCGCCATGACGGACAAATGCCGCCCTGGCCGTCACGCCTCTCGACGCTATGTCCGAAACCATGATTTCCGAATTCTCCACCAGTTTATAGGTCTGCACCGCCGTCATTTTCAGGGTGTCCATCGAACACTCGAGATTGAAAAACCTCCCATCGGACGTATAGCCCGCATTCTTGAAAGTGACCGTGAAAATGTTCTTCCAGCTGGCCGACTTGCCCTCTTCCGGCAGATAGGAATTGTCGATACAGATGCACTTTCGATTCAGGGCATTACTGTAGACGGCGTGAAAAGCGCCGTTTCGGACATCGACCACGCTATCCCTCAGGTTCGTGATATAGGACATCTCCCCGCTTTCCGCACTCTTCACGTACCCATACAGGGAGTCAACCTTGTGCAAATTGTAACTCGGAGCGCCGTAAACCGGCAGGCTTCCGAAAGGCATGCCCGCCAGAACGACCACCAGCGCCATAATCATTGAGATAATTCTCTTTCTCCTGCTCCTCATGAATTATTTCCTCCTCTTCTTCCAAACCTGCATAAAGCAGAACTCTTCGCTTAAGTGGGGACATTCCTTCTCTTGCGATGTTTTTCCGCTCTACGCAAAAATACCCATAGGTTTCTGAATATAGAACTTCACGCAACTGCCCCGTCCCATCTCCATACTTTTCAAAAAATTCGTCTGCATCTTTTCTGAATATAGAACTTCACGCAACTGCCCCGACCCTCTGTCATCCTGAGCGAAGCGAAGGATCTTATACCTACACCATCTGTTGTACATAAGGATCCTTCCACAAGTAAAAGCTTCAACTTGCTGACCATCCTTCCAACTATGCCGCAAGGAATTGCCTACATAGCTTGTGCCTCATGCACCCCGGCATGCCGCCCGGCGTTGTCCCGCCTGAAAATATAGGCGGCGTCAGCCAGAAGGACGCGGTCCCCATCCTCAAGGCGGACCTCTTCCTCTCCGAACACGGGCTTATCATTGACAAATGTCCCGTTCGTGCTGTTCAAGTCTCTCAGATAATACCCATCCTCTCCGCACCGCACCCTTGCATGCATCCTGCTGACGGCGGGCGATGAGATGACATGCGTGGCTAACCCTTGCTGTTTGCCTATCAACACTTCCCCATCAGACAAAGGCACTATGGGCAGGCCTGACTTAGCATCCCCGGGAACCAGCATTCCCGCGCCACCTCCCTTGCCCTCTTCGGTAAGGAGCATCGTCATGCCATCGCCCATAACCGGCTCTTCGGGCACAAATGCGTCGCACCCATCGCCATTCCAGATACCGGCCGCTTCAATAGCATCCTCCAGTTCCCGCATCACCTCCCCATCCTGATCCATCAAATCTTTTTCGGCAAATGCCCCCATTGCGTCTCCGGGAATTTCATCCTCGGGAAAAAACTCATCGTCCCCATCTTTCACTCCCCCAAGGCGCGCTTTCCGCCCAAACCGGCGGACTGCGCCTCCATCAAGCGAGCCAGAACCATC
The DNA here is from genome assembly GCA_030529705.1 of Lachnospiraceae bacterium. Lineage (GTDB taxonomy): Bacteria > Bacillota > Clostridia > Lachnospirales > Lachnospiraceae > Chordicoccus. Next base: position 5,653 of record JAUMWM010000042.1, on the reverse strand, counting down.
TCCCCTCTTGCGAAGGAAAATCGCCACGCCAACAGCCGCTGCGCAGATTGCCACAGCCCCTACAATGCGCAGGGCGATTCCCCTGGACTCCGGAAATGCGGCAGGCAGAAAATGTATCCCGCAGTAGGCCGCGCAGGCCAGAATGAACCCAATAACCAGAACTGCTGCCATAATCCTGACGCTTTTCCCCCTGCCATGGGACGCTCCTTCTTGACCCTGGACTATACCTTTGCGGATTTGACTTTTCCCCCTGCCTAAGGATGCTCCCGCTTGGCGGCTTCCTCTCCCCCAAAGGGTTCCATCCCTCCCATGCCTTCCCTCGTCTTCGTCCCAAAGCCCTTCTTCTTTCTCCATCAGACTTTCCCGAATGCCGCCATCCTGCCAACTCTGCCCGCCACCATCCATCCGGTCCTGCCAGCCACCATCCTGCCGCCCATTCCAGCCGCCATCCATCCGAGCCTGCCCGCTTCCATCCTGCCGATTCATCAAACCGTCATCGGGCCGCACCTGTCCGCTACCATCCAGTCGCCCCTGTCCGCCAGTAGCCTGCTGCACCTGCCCACCGCCCGAACCTGGTCCGACAGAAGCATGCGGATTCCCTTTAGGTCCAAGATTCGTCCCATGCAAAACATCCATCAGTTCCGCTATGCCTGAATTTCCCTCCTGCAGTTCATGAGAGAACCGGTAGCACAGCACGATGCCCTCCTGGTCATCGCGCGATACGAACGAAAGAAGGCATTCTGTCAATTCTTTCAGCGACGCGCGGATGTCCTTCTTATAGAACGGGGCAAATGCAAGCGATACCTCCTGGGAATCAAAATTCATCATAATAAGTTTCGAATCCAGAACGAGATGATCCGGAGCCAGCAAATACTCATCCAGTCCGGAAATCGTATGAAGGATGCTTCCGAGAATATTCCGCAATTCCTTCTTGCCCAGTTTCCTGTTCTCACAAAACAGCGCCAGGCTTTGCCGGGAGGTCACGTCATAACCCAGATACGTCCTGTCATCCTCATAACGGACGTGGCAGGAAAGCAGGCCGGGGATTTTATTTGTAAAAATCATCCTCGTCTCGAAAGACTCCTCGTCGAGCCCGCCATCGCAATGCAAAATCATATAATTTCGGTTCATGTCGCGCTGATACGTCACATCCATAAACACTCCCCCTTTTAAGGTCAAAAATAATCCGCCTCATAGCTTAGGCGCTTAGATGCTGCATCCAGGATGCCTTGAGTCCTCAGTACTTTGAAGCTGATATTTTCAATTATTGCGCTTCCGTTCATCCCTCTCCAAGGAGGCCTTTGACTCCCCTTATTTTCCTCAGATAGGTGACGGGATAGTACTTTTTGTAAATCCTCTCCGATGATGTCCGCCAGAGCAGTTGGCCCGAAAAATAAAATGTTCCGGCGCTCATGGAAATCTTCCTCTGGGAATCAGACTCCTCTTTATTCCTTTCGACCTCTCCCGCAAAAAACAGAGCTGGATTCTCCTGATCCCGTCCGCTGATTGCCTGCTCTATGCAGCTCGCCGTCATGCAGGTTCCATTCCGAACGTGCATCGTCAGATAAAGCGAAGACAGGATTGTGAGCAGGAGGACCGGCATAATTAACGCCGCCTCAACGGTCACGGAAGCTTGCGAGAGAGAAGCCCCTTTTATTTCGCTCATATGTTTTCACCTCCTCCCCTCAGGATATAAATTCCAGCACGCATACCCCAGCCATGAGGAATGGGACAAATGCGTATGCCTCGCCGCCCCCATGCCGCCTCATGAGCAGCGCTCCCCCATAAACTGCCGACATAATAAGGGCTGCAGAAACAATCAGGAGCATATCTCCCGGCGGATAAAAAAACCCCAGGACGCAGAGCATGAGCCCGTCGCCTGCTCCAATTTGCCCTCCGGATGCCAAAGTCAGCGCAAAACTGACGATTCCCGGAAGAACTGAAAGAATTATTCCTACAGGAAGGTCATTTCGGGTAAGGACGGCGCATACTATCCCGACCGGAATTCCCGCAAGCGTTATCGGGATGCTGATTTCATGTTCCCGGATGTCCTTATAGGAATTAATGGCCAGAATCAGTATGATAATTAGTTTTGAAATATAGGGAATTATCATGCGGCATCCCTCGCGGCACACCGCTCGCAGAGCTTTAGCCCCGGGCACTCGGATTTGTCAACCATCCTCACGTGCCTTGTCAGAGAATGGTAATCAGTGGATGGGTAATAATAGTCTCCTTTCGCTGCCACATATACCGGTCCGTCATAGTCCCTCGGAAAGTTGCTGCACGGTTTATATTTTGAACCGTATTCATTTCTCAGATTCTTGACATCCGCCAGCGTCGTCCTCATGATCGTAAGGTCCAGATGGGTACAGTCGGCGTGCGTGTGATAAACTGATTGGTTGTCCGTCAGGAAAACCACCCCTCCGTCATCCGACTCATCATCCCCCGCATCGTCCAAGGCGTCGCCCCCATATCCTATCCATGGGTATACCCTAGCCCTGAGCGCAATTCTAAGCGGCGAAATCTTGCCGAGCGCCCCCGGATACTGGAATGTGTAGATGCGCGGAAGATCGATCCATATCCCATCCCCCTCCGTTTCTATCGCGCCGCCATACATGGCAATCTGCCTTGCCTGGTTGCTGAGGTTAAGATTCTCCACGTTCTGAATCTTGACTGCCTGCATAAAGGACAGCAGGGTGATGACCGCAAAGAACCATAAGGGCAGCGCGAGAGCGCATTCGACCGTGACGGAGGCGGATCGAAAGGCCTTTCCCTTCGCATCTGTCCGCGGCTTACAGGACATTTTTCTGTTGATTCTGTTATTCTCCGAAAAAGACATTCCGCTCCGCCTCCTCCCTGAAAACACTTTTTCAGATGCCCGACTTGCTGGTGTCCTGCGGGACACCATATTTTGTCTTATCTAAGAATGTCGGTTTTTCTGACGTTCTTTCCTGCCGCACCGAGCCGCCGTTGGCGGATCAAATTGGCTCCTCTTAGTCCTCGTTTTTGCTTCCACCTGATGCCTTGTCATCCTTATCTAAGAATGTCGGTTTTTCTGACGTTCTTTCCTGCCGCACCGAGCCGCCGTTGGCGGATCAAATTGGCTCCTCTTAGTCCTCGTTTTTGCTTCCACCTGATGCCTTGTCATCCTGAGCGTAGCGAAGGATCTTGCTCGACCAGGGATGTACAGCGACAGCTTTACATATAAGATCCTTCGCTTACGCTCAGGATGACAAAAACGAACATTCAACCGTATGGTTAAAAATCACAATGCGCTTCCGTTACCTCTTGCCTCACGATTTCACAAAATCGCGGTACCGCGCCGTCTGCTCCTCCGTCAGCGTCACCCGGTTCTCGGACCGGACGTTCACCTCCACCGTCAAGGACTCTATACAACAATTAATTCGAAAACCATCTCTGCCGGACTTCCTGATATTCGCCTCTACCATGTCCAGCGACCTCGTTATCTGCGTTCGGCTGTCCGCAAGGACCAGGAAGATCCTCAGATAATCCTGATAGCTCATCCCGTCCCCATCATCACGTCCGGCTGCATCCAGCCCGCCATCCTCGAGCAGGGACGGTATGCCGGCCAGGGACACCTGCCACGTCGTTCCCGACTTCATGACCGGCACCCTCCTGCCATGCAGCAACCCCCGCACATCCACCAGGCTTTCGCAGAACGCCCATCCGGCTGCAAGGAGGGCTTTTATGACAGGCTCGGCTAACGGTATAAACAGCAAGGCTGCAATTGCCCCGGAGGCAGCTTCCAGTTCCTCAGTCTTTGCCGGATCGGTGTATAGATAAACAATGTTGGCCGCCTCGCGGATGGCGAGGAGTTTCGTCACCATCTCCTCAAGATTTTCCCGGTCGCTCCCTTTCCCCTGAAGGATATACTCCGCCTGATAGGAAAGGACGTCCTCCGAGCGAGGTGCCGTATAGCTTCCAAAATGGGTAAGAATGTACTCGTCATACAAAAGATGGGATTCAAATGTCCCGATTCCCTCCGGAACGTCAATCACGCCTATGCCGGTATTTGCGGCCTTGCTGCTGGCAAGTGAAAGCCCATCCAGCGTTTTTTCAGATATGTTCCCATCCCCGCCTACAACCAGGTCAAGGACGGCCCTGCTGCGAAGTTCCGAAATGAAGGGAAGAGGGTTGACGAAATCGTCCGGCACGGCCTCCGCCCTGGCTTCCGCCTCAGTAGGACCGTAGATGCCTTCTTCTTCAAGCGCTGCCGCCTCCTCTGCGTCAGCCCTCTTCGCTTCCTCCGATTCTGCTTCCAAATCGGAATAAGTTATACCCCCCGACAATGACTCCAGAACATCCGCTTCGGTATTATTTGTTTCCACGGCGGAAGCTGCATTTCCATATTTGCCCAGCAAGAGGGAAACTCCCTGAATTCCGGCCGTCTCCTTCATATAATCTACCGCCTGGGAAGCATATATCTCTCCACAGGCATCCGTGGCCAGCGTATATCCCGTTACCGCTCCCTCTGCCAGGGACAGGCTCAGAAGATTCCTCCCGCCGAGGATCGACCCTTTATTTGGCTTCAGGATATACTCCAGCGCGCTTTCAAACCTGTCATAGATGGCTCCAATCTGCATTTTTCCGCTTCCCACGGCTCCGTCGATAAAGAAAACGTCATATTTCTCAAGGAGATCCCTGTCATACTGGGCGAAAAGGGAGAACATTGCCTGGTCTACGCCATTTGCGACTCGGCTCCGTCCTGCCTGCACCTTGACCGAAACGATGGATGCGGATATAACAGTTACGATGAGTACCAGCATTAGGCTGAGATAGATTGTGATACTTGCTTTCTTCACGGAATTCCCTCCCGTCCGGGTTTTTTGTTTATTTGCCGTATGCAATCTGAATCAGGGAGGCAAATGATTCCCGGTTCCGGCCGATTGCCGACAGCCAACCGGCCGGAGATCTCTTTCTTTCAAGCGAGCCACGACTGTCTCCCTTATCCTTTCGTTCCCTGCCCCCTACGGCATCCCGTCGCGCAGATACGGAATATGCCCAATTCCGCTCAAGCATTTGCGCCATTTTGCATTTTCCCAAATTTATGAAAGCTGCTTATGGAAAGGGCAGGACACGGGACTCAGATTTTATCGGCATTTGATGAAACTTTACTCAGGATTTTGTTTACCAGACTGGTGAGCTGCGTCTTAAAGAGCGCAACAAGCGCGATCAGGACAAGAAGCAGAAGGATAATCTCAACGACAGTCACTCCCTCCTCTTCTTCAAGAAAAAGATACAGTTCATCCATAGAGAACCACCTCCTCTTAGGCTCTTTTCGCCTAGACCGACATAATGTGCCGCTTTCTGGCGGACCACAATTGTCTCCTCCAAGGCTCTTTTCACTTGAATCGACATACTGTGCCGCCATTTACGCGGGCCACAACTGCCTCCTCCGCCAAAATATGAACAATTTACAGTGACATCTTTTCCTAGCATGCTAATTCGGGAAAGTTACGAAGCGGATCCACTTCGTTTACAACCCTGAACGGGTCCGAATTCGGTAAAAGAAGAATAACAATAAAGCCATCGTTTCCGCAAGACGCAAAAATGCACGAATTTTCAGCTGAAAATTCGTGCAATGTTTTTTTTCCGTATTAACAAGCCATGTCTCGGGTTCGGCCGTGGGTTC
>JAUMWM010000004.1 GCA_030529705.1 Lachnospiraceae bacterium | reverse complement strand
GTCCTTTTGGGTCAAAATTTTTTGACCCAAAAGGACCGTCCCCGCGGGCCGAAAATTCTTGACCCAAAAGGACCGTCCCCGCGGGCCGATTCTCATCCCCTATTCTGAAATTCTCTGAGCAGCGGAAAAAGAACCCCGCCGACCGCATTCCCTAGCGTTATCACAAGAAGGCAGGCAACGGCGCGGCCGCTCCACGCCCCCGCCATCCACAGATAGAACATGTCTGCAACGCAGTGCTCCGTCCCCGCAAGAATAAAAACCATGACCCCGAGAAAGAGGGCTACGTATTTTCCCGCCTCGTGCGGAATAGTCTTGTACCCCTCAACTCCTATATATATGAAAATGTTGCAGAGAACCCCCAGGAAAAACAGGCTGATAAAACTGTCGCCCAATTTTGTCTGGCACATCCCCGCCGACTTTTCGGACAGCGCCGCCGCATTCCGCGTCAGGCCGGCGAACAGGGCAGTAAGGCCGGTACCCACGAGATTACCCAGCCAGATTACCGGCAGGGATGCTGCATACTCGCCCCCATTCTGAAAAACATAGCAGACTTTTCCCGTAAAAAGATTCAGCCCCATGGTGCAGACCGTAAAGAGTCCCACCGTAAAGAGCGCGGCGCCCAGCACCTTACTGTCCAGAGATAAGAATGCCAGCCCTCCCAGCCCGATACTGATTCCTGCGAGAATCGCTCCGACAAATATTTTCAAATATTTCATGCGCATTTCCTCCTTAGGCACTCTTTTCGCCTAAACTGAACATACTGTGCCGTTTCTCAAGCGGACCTCAACCGTTGCCATTTCCACTTGATTTCGGATTCATCCATAACAAGATAACATCGTCTATAATAACACGGTTCCAATCCTCTAACAATAGGGTAGCGAGTGACTGTAGTGGTTCAACAAGCAAACGGCCCCGGCACAAACCAGCAAATATTGCGAGATTGTGTAGAGGATGGCTGTAGTGGTTCAGCAAGCAAACCGCCCCGGCACAAACCAGCAAATATTGCGAGATTGTGTAGAGGATGGCTGTAGTGGTTCAGCAAGCAAACGGTCCCGGCACAAACCAGCAAATATTATGAGATTGTGTAGAGGATGGCTTCATTGGCTCAGCAAGCGTCATGTGTTCACGCAGTCTGTGCCGCCCTTGTCATCCTGAGCGCAGCGAAGGATCTTTTACAATCTACAGCGGATTTATGTAAAAGATCCTTCGCTACGCTCAGGATGACGCCTAAAATCGGTGTTGAAGGGTGAGCAGTAATGCAAAAGGGGAGGGCTCCTTTCGGAGCCCTCCCGCCTGCATTTCCATTATATCCCTTTACCAGGTCTTGTCATTGCGCTGACATTTCATTCTGCGTACATTTGCTGCGATTCATTTGCCATCTATCAGCGCATCGTCTTGGATGCGTATTTGCTGTATACATATCCGTCCCTGTCCTCAGACGGCACATAGACTTTGATCCAGTTGCCGGTCGTGCCGATGACTGTCATCTTCGTGTTCGGATCAAGCCTTGCAAGTTCCTTCGAGTCAGAAGTTGGGCGGCTTCTCAGAGCCAGGAAATCGGCTACATTTGCATAACGCGTCTCGCCGTAGTGAGTCTTGTCAAGCTCCTCGGAGTACTGGTATCTCTTCTGCGAGCTCGAACCGACGTTTTTCTCGGGAGTTTCTTCATCATCGAGGTATACCGCCACATATCCGTCGCCCTCGTCTTCCAAGCCCACAACCCTCTCGTTCTCCGAGCTTGTGCCATCAAGTACTACCACTTCCAGTTCTTCCGCTTCGTCATTACATGCGAAAACCGTTGTCGCCATCGGGGCGAAGGCTGTCGTTGCTGCCGTAGCTGCGATAAGTGCTCCAATAATGAATTTGCTAAATCTATTTTTCATGGTATTTATCTCCGTATAATTTTTATTTTTGGGCTTTTGTGCTTACATCTTTTTATACGGAGATTCCCGGTGGAGGGCTATTATTTTTTGACGATTCGGCCCGCGGGGACGGTCCTTTTGGGTCAAAATTTTTTGGCCCAAAAGGACCGTCCCCACGGGCCGAAAATTCTTGGCCCAAAAGGACCGTCCCCGCGGGCTGAAGCGCCTATTCCTCCAAATGCGTCCCCGCGCCGTCCGTCAAGTATCTCGTCTCGAACTCGCTCGGCGGCAGCGGCCGGGAGAAGTAATAGCCCTGCACAATCGCGCAGCCCAGATCCTTAAGCAAATGCAGCTGCTCCTCCGTCTCCACGCCCTCCGCGACGACGAGCACCTTCAGATTCTTGGCTATGTCGAGTATCAGCCCGACAAGCTGGCGGTTCTTCTCGTCCTGGTCAAGGTTCTGGATGAATCCCCGGTCCATCTTGAGGACGTCGATCGGCATGTAGGACAGCATGTTCAGCGACGAATAGCCGGTGCCGAAATCGTCCATCTCCACCTCGTAGCCCTTATTGCGAAGGCCGCCCACGACCTGGATCACCTGGTCCGCATTCTCAGTATAAGCCGACTCCGTGACCTCCAGCTTGAAAGCATTCCGCCCCAGCCCGTTCCTCTTCAAAATAGAATCCAGCGTTTCCTCCAGTTCAGGGTCGAACACGTCCACCCGGGAAAGGTTCACGGAAACCGGGATCGTCACGCCGTACTCCCTCTTCCACCTGGCAATCTGCTCGGCCGCCTTGGTCCAGACATATTTGTCCAGCAAATTAATCTGGCCGTTCCTCTCAAAAAGCGGGATAAAATCGCCCGGCGAAATCATGCCCAGCTCCGGATGGGCCCAGCGGACAAGCGCCTCCGCGCTCACAAGCCTTGGCGGATCGGACTGGATGTCATATTTGGGCTGGTAATAAACCTGGAAATCATTCTCATCCAGGGCGCGGCGCAGGTCATTCACCAGCCGCTGCTCATAAGCCTCCCGCTCGTTGATTGTATCGTCAAATACGACAAGGTGCTCCATATAATGTCCGCGCACCATGTTGCAGGCGGTATTTGCCCGGTCAAATAGCTGCACGGGCTCCACATCCTTCCGCCAGGGCATGACGCCCATACGGATGCGGATATTTGCATTTGGAATCACCTCGTCCACTTTTGCCTGCAAACGGTCAAATATAGTCTGGTACTCTTCCAAATGCCTGCAATAGAGGTCGAAGCGGTCTGCTTCAAATCTTCCGGCGATGCCATTTGTCTCAGCCGCTATCTCTTTTAACTCTTTTCCGAGAGCCCGGAGGATCTCGTCTCCCAAATCTCTCCCATGGACCGCGTTAACCGAATGGAACTGCTCGATATTCAGGACGATGGCGTCCATCGGCACGTCCGGATTGTCCCGGTACATGCTTTCCGCATACTGGAGGAAGTATTTGCGGGTATACAATCCGGTAAGGTCATCGTCCTGCGTTGCCTTGATAAGCCTTTTCGCCTTATTGCCCGACAGTATATTCTGTATGAGCAGCGTCAGGATTACGAAGAATAAAATGCTGCTCAGAATCAGCACTGCGGTCAGATGCTCGATCAGGAAGTCCTGAATCGTGGGCTTTGCAGCCTCCGAGATATAGTGGGTGAACGAGGCGTCGATGGCGGAATCCGGAACCATGGCCGTCGTCTTTGCCATAATGGAATACAGCTCCGTATTCCCCTTTTCAACCGCAAAGCAATAATCCATCTGCACGCCGACGGAAAACGTGGTGAGGCGGTATTTGTTGCACAGCCTCGCAATATCGTTGTAGCGGAAATTGCTGATGATCAGGCAGTCGGCTTCGCCATTTGAAATGCCTTTCAGGCACTTCTCCGTATTCTGAAAATAGGCTTTCCCCCAATCGGGGAAGTTTTTGGCGAGGAAGGCTTCGTAATTCGTGTTGCCCTCATTCACCGCCGCAATAACCTGGCCTTCTTTTTTAAATATGTTGGGCTCCGACATCCGGACGACCGCGTACATCTCCGTATTCATCACGGGCGGCGTCATGACCATGCCCGCCTCTTCCGCTTCATAGGCGCTCAGGTTTGCGGGGAACACGCAGTCTACGTCCCCGTTTTTCATGGCTGTCAGGGCGTCTCCGGTACTCGGGTAAGCCGTCGCTGAAAATTCCAGCTTCGTGTTCGGCATGCAGTCTCCCGCCAGGTACAGATAGTCCTTCAGGACGCCGATCAGCTCGCCCGTCTCCTTGTCGGCGGCGCAAAAGGCCATATAGTTATCCTGGTATCCCACCCGGATCGTCTTGTGCCCCTCCAGCCAGTCCTTCTCCTCGGTCGACAGGAAGACGTTCGCGCCGATTCCCCTTAAGTACTTCTCATACATTTCGAGGTTATAGTAACGGTTCTCGTCCTGTATCTTGCTCATCGCGAAATCCAGTTCTTCGAGAAGGTCCGGCCGGCTTTTTGTGACGGCGAAATAGTAGTCCGAAGACCCGACTTTGTATACAGGCACCGCCCGCGTGGAATCCACAAATGAATCCACCGTGACAATCGCGTCAAGCTCGCCCCGCTCCAGCATTTCCATAGATTCTTCCTCGGAGACGTTGATAAACACGACGTCCGGCCTTATGTTGTTTTCCCGGGTCCAGTCGGCAAAGAACGTCGCCTGGACGCTTCCCTTGTTCACGCCGACCCTCTTCCCGTTGAGCGAAGACGGCTTCGCCAGGGAGGCCTGCGCGGCTTCGGGCAGTATGAAGATGTAATACTCCTCCGTCCCCATGGGAAGGGACGAGAAGTACATATACTCTTCCCGTTCCGGCGCATGGGAGACGTCGCTTAGCAGGTCAATCTCCCCCTTCTTCAGCATCTTAAAAAGATCCGGCCAGCTCCCCGCAACGTATTCATAGGTCCAGCCATTGTAGGCTGACAGCTTTAGCTGGTACTCATAGCCGTACCCGGATCGGAAGCCGTTCTCGTCCATAATATTGTAGGCCGAGTCATACCAGCCGACCCGCACGACTTTGCCCTCCTGCTCGTCGGCCCTGGCCGTGAGCGGAAGCGCTTTAAGGACAAAAACCAGCATAAGTGCCAGCATTAGGACAAGCGATCTGACTTTTTTCAAATGTTCATAAGCTCTCACCATGGTCTCTCCCCACTTTACCTGAGTTCATAAATAGATTATAACACAGATTCGGCCCGTGGGGACGGTTCTTTTGGGTCAAATTTTTTTGACCCAAAAGGACCGTCCCCGCGGGCCGAAACCTCACTCCTTCGCCGGATTGACATGTATCATCGCATGCTTTACATTCGGATAATTCTTCTCCAGATTGTCATGCACCCTCTCCGCGATTTCATGCGCCTCGATCAGCGAAATGTCCCTCTTCGCGGCGATCTCCAGATCGACATAAATCTTATTCCCGAACTTCCTGGTGTGCAGCAAGTCAACGTGCACCACGCCCGGCTGCTCCTTGATAAAGCCCCGGATCTCCCTTTCAAACTCCTTCCCGCCGGAAGCATCCAGCATCTTTTCAAGGGCATCCATGCAAATGTCATACGCCACCTTCAAAATAAACACGCATATGACCAGGCTGGCGACCGGATCCATGATTGGAAATCCCAGCTTCGCAAGGCCAATCCCGACAAATGCCCCCACGGACGATATCGCATCCGACCTATGGTGCCACGCATCCGCCTTGAAAGCGGACGAGTCCATCAGTTTCGCATAATGCATCGTGTACCAGAACATGGCCTCCTTAGCTACAATCGACACGACCGCTGCCACCAGCGGCAAGGCCGTCGGCACTTCCAGTTCTTCCGGCGATAGCAGCTTCTGAATCCCTCCGTATCCAATCCCCAGGCCCGTGCCCGCCAGAATAAGTCCAAGGACCAGCGATGCCACGCACTCCAGCCTCTCATGCCCATAGGGATGATGTTCGTCATCCGGTTTCTTCGCCAGGATCACCCCGAAATATGCTACAAACGTTGCAAATACATCCGACAGCGAATGCACCGCGTCCGACACCATCGCCCCCGACTTTCCGAAGACGCCGGCAAACAGCTTGAATCCCGCGAGCAGCACATTCCCCATAATCCCGACAAATGACAGTCTTTTTACAATCCCCTTCTCATCCATAATAATCTCCCTATTTGTCATTTCTTAAAAATGCTATCGTATTTTTATATTTTGTTGTATAATACCATGAAATCGGTGAGAAAGGAGAAAATACCATGGATGAATATAATGAAATCGGCGCAAGGCTGAGAGAACTGCGCGAAGACAGTGACTATACAATAGAAGATCTGGCAAGGGAACTGAACCTGGCTCCGGAAGTCTATGCCTCCTACGAAGAGAACGGCAAGGACGTCCCCATCAGCGTCATCTTCCAGATTGCAAATAAATTCAAAGTTGATTTCGCCGAAATCGCTACCGGCCAGAGCGCCAAGCTTGCCACCTACCACCTGATTCGCCGGGGCGGCGGCAAGGTCATAAACCGCAATCCGGAATACCACTTCGAGGATCTCGCTTACCGTTACGCCAACAAGGTCATGCAGCCCCTCCTCGTCACCCTGGAACCCACCGACGCAGTGGCCAAGCTGATCACCCATACCGGGCAGGAATTCAACATCGTTCTCGAGGGCACCGTCATCGTCACTCTCGGGGACAAGGAGTTTGTCATGAATCCCGGGGATTCCATCTACTTCAACCCGACTATCCCTCACGGCCAGCGCTGCGGCGGCGACGTGAAGGCGCGTTTCCTGACAGTTATCGCGGAATAAAATCTATTTGTCATCCTGAGCGCAAGCGAAGGATCTTACATTTATTCTATATAATATAGAAAGGAAGTGTAGTAATTTTGGATTACTTACTGAAGAAATACCTTCCCCAGATCGAATTCTCCAGCTACGAAGAATTCAGGGAAAAGCTTGACATCCGCGTGCCGGAAGATTTCAACTTCGGCTATGACGTCGTGGATGCATGGGCAAAGGAAGAACCCGACAAAAAAGCCCTCGTCTGGGTAAACGAAGAAGACGAGGAGCACATCTTCACCTTCACGGAAATCAGCCGCCGCTCCAACCAAGTAGCCAACTACTTAAAGAACCTCGGCTTCAAAAAAGGCGACGTGGTCATGATGATCCTCCGCCGCCGCTGGGAATACTGGGTCTGCGCCACGGCCCTCCACAAGCTGGGCGTCATCCTGATCCCGGCCACCCTGCAGCTCACCAAAAAGGACATCGTCTACCGCGGCGTTGCCGCCCAGGTAAAGGGCATGATCTGCGTGGATGATGAATTTGTCATGAGCCAGACGGAAGCGGCGGAGCCGGAAATCCCCTCCCTCAAATACAAGTTCCTCGTGGGCGGCCCGAAAGAGGGGTGGCTGCGGCTCCATGATGCATTTGACAAATGCTCCGACGTCTTAGAGCGCCCCACCGGGGAAGATGCGACCAAATGGGACGACGTCATGCTGGTCTACTTTACCAGCGGGACCACGGGCATGCCCAAATTGGTCCAGCACAACTTCGCCTATCCCCTCGGCCACATCGTCACGGCCAAATACTGGCAGCATGTGGAGGAGAACCATTTGCACATGAGCGTGTCCGACTCCGGCTGGGCCAAGTTCGGCTGGGGCAAGATATACGGGCAGTGGATTTGCGGCGCGACGATATTTGCCTATGATATGATGGGAAGGTTCAATCCGAAGAACCTGCTTTCCAAAGTTGAAAAATATAAGGTGACGACGTTCTGCGCGCCGCCCACCATGTACCGCTTCATGCTGCAGGAGGACCTTTCGCAATTCGACCTCTCCTCCCTGCACCACTGCGCGACGGCCGGCGAGCCGCTCAATCCGGAAGTCGTCAAGCGCTGGAAGGAACTGACCGGCCATCAGATTTATGAGGGATTCGGCCAGACGGAAGGCCCGGTGCTGATTGCCAACTTCGGCAGCGAGTGGTTCGAGCCCATCGAAGGCTCCACCGGAAAGCCGAATCCGATGTTCGACATCCAGCTTCTGGATGCGGACGACAATATCTGCGAGGACGGCGAAGAAGGATCCCTTACCATGATGGACGTGTGGAACCATCCGCCGGTCGGCCTCTTCACCGGCTACTACAAGAACCCGGAGATGACGAAAGAGAAGCTGGGCGGCATCGGCTACAATACCGGCGACGTCCTCTGGCGCGACAGCGACGGCTATTACTGCTTCGTGGGGCGGAATGACGATGTGATCAAATGCTCCGGCTACCGCATCGGTCCCTTCGAAGTGGAGTCTGCCCTGATCGCTCACGATGCGGTCGTGGAATGCGCCATCACCGGCGTTCCGGATCCCATCCGCGGCCAGGTCGTCAAGGCGACGATCGTGCTGGCCAAGGGCTATACGCCATCCGACGAGCTGACAAAAGAGCTCCAGCGGCATGTCAAGAAGCTGACGGCTCCTTACAAATACCCCCGCGTCGTTGAATACGTGGACGAGCTGCCAAAGACGGTCGGCGGCAAGATCAAGCGGGCCCTGATCCGCAAAACAGATGAGAAAAATTACAAGGGCGCCCATTAAGGGCGCCCTCCGCTTCGTTCAGGATGACAAGAGCGTGCATTCAACCGTACAGATGGCAAATTTCACGTTCCTTCTCCTGCGAAATATTACACAAAATCATAAATCTGCGATTTTTTCAGGGAAAGCGCCATCATAGAGTCCTCTCTGATAACCGTATCCGAAGTAAACTCGTTTTTCATCTCTCCATTGGTTTCCAGGGCCACGACAGCAACTCGATACTTTTCCTTAAGCCGAAGCTCTCTTATCTTTTTCCCGACCCATTCCTTCTTGGGATGAATTTTGATGACACAGAGGTTTCCGCCCAAATCATAGTATTCCAGAAAACCTTCGGAAATCAATCTTTTAGCCAGACGGACGGCAGACTCATCCTGTGGGATTATGACTTCCTCCGCTCCGATCCTTCTCAGGATTTCCGCAGTCCGGTTCGTTGTAGCTGTAGCTATAATCCTCTTCACGCCCATCTCACCGGCCGCCATCACCGACATGATTGCCGCCTCCAGGTTATTTTCCAGATCTACCACCGCAATATCGATATGCTCCAGGCCGATTTCCTGCAGCGCATGCGGATTGGAAGGATCCAGGCATACTGCGTAGGTCGCATAATCCGCATAGCGGTTGATTATGTCACTATCCTGATCTACAATCAAAATCTGAGAACCTGTTGCCGCCAGCAACGATGTAAGCTTACGGCCGAAACGGTTCATGCCAATTATCGCATATGACGGTTCTTTCATAATAAACCTCCTCCCTGAAAACACTTTTCAGATGCCCGACTCACCGGCGCCCTGCAGGCGCCATGCTTTGTCTCCTCGTGGACTACTGGTACAGCATTTCATAAGTTCTGTTGCATTAAAACACCTGTCTTTTTCGCCATTGCTTCGTTGTCATCGGTTGGCAATTAACCTACTATAAACTTCCCGTCTGCGTGCCTCACGCCGCTTTTTTCAGAATGGCCGGTTTGGAAAAACAGGAACATGGAGATGGGACCAATCCGTCCGAGGTACATGCCCAGAATCACGATCCACTGCCCGACAGGATTCAGGCCGGCGGTCACGCCCCGGGACAATCCCACCGTAGAAACAGCGCTCATGATCTCAAACATAGCATCGACAGCGGAAAGGTCAGCTGCGAGCATCAGAAAAAAGCAAAGCACGAACGATATGATAAAATGAACGGTTATAATGGCGACGGCCTTTCGTATTACATCATCGGGTATGCGCCTTTTCATCACGGTAACTTCATTTTCCCCCCTGATAAAAGCCATGACATTCGCCATAAGAACGAACATGGTCACAGTTTTCACGCCGCCCGCCGTCCCCACCGGCGAACCTCCTGTGAACATAAGAAAAATACCTAAAATGGAAGTCGACTCCTTCATATTTTCCTGAGGAAAAGTACTAAAGCCGGCCGTGCGAAAGCTCACCGATTCAAATATGCTGTTAAGGATCTTCTGACCCAAACTCATCTCTCCGATAGTGCCGGCGTTATTGTATTCCAGAAGAAAAATCACAAGGGCTCCGCCGAAAATGAAAGCAGCTGTCAGCCTCAGAACAAGCCTTGTATGCCCAAGAAGCCTGCGGTGGTGATTTTTTGCATGGGCAATTCGAGACAGGCGCGTCTTCTTAACCCCCAGAACATCAAACCAGACCACGTAACCGATTCCGCCAAGTACAATCAGAACCATGGTTATGCCCAGCACCATTACGTTGTCGCTGTATCGGATCAGACTGTCCGGTCCTAGAATATCAATTCCCGCATTGCAGAAAGCGGAGACGGATGTAAAAACAGAATACCAGATTCCCCTGATTATCCCGTAACGCCCGGCAAAAAAGGGCAGATAGCCGACTGCGCCGGCCGCTTCTACAATCAGAGTGCCGCCGGCTACATAACTCAAAAACCTGCTGATCTCCCTGGCGCTGTCCAGATTATAAGCATCTTTGAGAATAATGCTGCTGCCCAGAGAAAGCTGCTGTCTATTGAAGATGAGCAGACTGCAAATGATGGCGACGATTCCAAGCCCTCCGGTCTGAATCAGAAGCAGAATCACGAACTTGCCGAAAAGGCTCCAGTGAGAAAAGGTGTCAACGACTACGGAGCCCGTCACGCACACGCTCGTCGTGGCCGTAAAAAGAGCCGTCAAAAACGACGTCTGCTCGCCCGCCGCAGATGAAATGGGCAGGTAAAGCAGCATGGCTCCAAGCAGTATGACGGCCAAAAACCCCATCGGTATTACGTGTGAAGATTTCAGTATGCGTCTGTAGAACCTGTGCTGCCGGTACAGGATTCTGAGCAATCTATAGAAGCGGTGAAAAAATAGTTTTGCAGCAATGACAACCCTTAATTTATTCATACTATCATGCAGGTCCTTTCTTATCCGGATTCCTGAACTCCGCAAATTTGGTTCTGTTCACGCTTGCGGCCTTGGAAACCATTTCCGCAGACGATCATGAAAGAAAACGTCCACGCTTCCGCCAGGAAAACGCCAGTATTTGCGAAAAGCGGGCTTTGCACTTAAAATCATTTATTCACTTCCCGATGGCAGGCCGACTCGGCAGGTCCCTTGACCTTCACCGATTTCCCGATTTCTTCCGCCTGGTCCATCAAAGACCGGACTTCCGATAGCATCTCATCCGAATTCTTATCCTTGTAAGGAGCCAGAAGGACATCCGGATTTGTCGCAACATAATAATACCGATAGTCGCCAACCTTGCCGAGGTCTCCGGTTTTCCCCATCTCCCCTTCGTCAAATATTAACTTCATGGCCTCGTCGTAATTCACGCCGTCCCGAATGCCCACAATGACAAGTACCGGTATTTCACCGACGGAATTGTACTCATCCACAATTTCCCGCGCTTTTTGCTCTGCACCCTCAGGATCGCTTACAAAATCAAGCCCGGCTATGAGTTCATTTGCCGTGCTGCGGTCTGCATCCGTCCGGCCGGCATAGCCCATGTATCCGTAGACGACGCCCGAACCCGCTTTCACCTCTCCACAGTCCCGCCCGAAAACCTGGCCTTCGAAATCCTTGATATTTGCAGGAAGTTCCAGCACAAATCCCGTCTTAGGGCAGTCCCAGGAAGCGTCCGTCTTTCGATAGGACGGAGCCTGTTGCGCCTCTTCTTCTGCGGCTGCATTTGTTTCCTCACCGATTTTCTTCTTTTTCTTCGTTTTCTTCAATGTGATGACGGTCTTGCGGCTTGATGCCGTCATGGCGATCTCCTCCTCGCTTCCGGCATACCCGGAAGGCACTTTGAGAAGTTTGACCGTATATTTGCCCGGATCCGCCTCGAACGCTACCCGGCCATCGCCATCGCTTTTTTCCATCCTGCACTCCGCATCAGAGCAGAACTGAACCATGACGTCCTTGATCGGAGTCCCGTCATCCGCATCCTGAACGACAATGACATACGCGCCCTCCGGCACGTCCTCGCCATCTGCCGGAAGATTTCCCTCTGCGCCGGCAGCCGCTTCCGCCGCGACCTGGGCATCGCTCAGCCCGTCGGCATCCGCGAGACCGCCTTGCTGCGCGCAGCCCGCAAAAAGGGCGGCGCCGAGACAAAGCGCCAGAAATATTGAAGCAGCCTTTTTCATACTATGCTTCTCCCTTGCCTGCATGTTCTTCGCTTTTTCAACTGTACAATTCCCACTCAGGCGCTTGAGTTCTTACACGCATTTTTCTGCGCAAAATTGTGAACAGCAACCAACCGTAAAGATGGAACTCCTCATTTAGTCCCGAATATCCGGTCGCCCGCATCGCCCAGGCCGGGCACGATATATCCCGCTTCATTCAGATGGTCATCAAGGGCTCCAACATAAACATCCACATCCGGGTGGGCTTTCGTCAATGCCTCAAGCCCTTCCGGAGCCGCTATGATGCACAAAAAGCGGATACGCGAGCATCCGTGCTGCTTTAGCATGTTCATCGCATCAATGGCAGATCCTCCCGTCGCAAGCATGGGATCCACCACGAATACCTCCCTTTGCGCTATGTCAGAGGGCAACTTGCAGAAATATTCCACCGGCTCAAGCGTCTCCTCGTCCCGGTAAAGCCCGATATGCCCGACCTTGGCCGCCGGAAGCAGCGTCTCCATTCCCGGCACCATGCCAAGCCCTGCGCGCAGAATCGGGATGATGGCGAGCTTTTTGCCCTCGATCCTCTTTCCAACCGCATTGCCCATAGGCGTGACAACCGGATACTCCTCCAATTTGAGATCTCTTGTCGCTTCGTAGCATTCCAGCGTTGCGATTTCCGTAATCAGTTCCCGGAAATCTTTCGTCCCCGTCGTTACGCTGCGAAGAATACTGATTTTATGCTGGATCAGCGGGTGATCCATGATAACTACTTTTCCCATATCGTCCCTCCAGTTCTCTTATCCTTCTAAGAATCCTTAACATTTTAGCATAAGACCCTTCAGGATTGAACCCTTGACCGGCCACGATTTTTCTCCGGGGGCATTTTTTATTCAAATGGAAATCGGCAGTTTCTGTATGTTATAATTGTACCTATTATAATAGTACTTAAAAAAGTAACATTTGAAAGAACAGACGGAGGAACCAACTATATGGCAAAAACAATCATTATCGGCGGAGTGGCCGGCGGCGCAACCGCAGCAACCAGGCTTCGAAGGCTGGACGAACAGATGGAAATCGTGTTACTGGAACGGGGAGATTATATTTCTTATGCAAATTGCGGCCTCCCGTACTACATCGGCGATGTCATTAAGGACAGGGAAAACCTCCTTCTGCAAACGCCGGAAAATATGAAGGCGAAGTTCAATATTGATGTGCGCATCCGAAGCGAGGTAACCGCCATCAACAGGGACGGCAAATTCGTGACGATCAGGAAGAGCGACGGTTCCGTCTACGACGAATCCTACGACGAGCTCGTAATCGCAACAGGCTCCAGCCCGCTTCGCCCCCCGATCCCGGGGATCGATTCCGAGGGAATCTACACCCTGTGGACCGTCAACGACACGGACCGGATCCGGAAAATTGTCGATGAAAAAGAGATAAAGAGCGCCGCCGTCATCGGCGGAGGCTTCATCGGGCTCGAGATGGCGGAAAATCTTCACGCCAGAGGCCTTCATGTATCCATTATCGAGGCCATGAACCAGGTCATGGCTCCGATCGACTGGGAAATGGCGCAGCTTCTGCACAGAAATATTCGTGCAAATGGCGCCGCCCTTTATCTGGGGGATGGCGTGAAAAGCTTCTCTGCAAATGACGGCGCCGTGACCATCACCCTTGCAAGCGGAAAAGAAATAACCGCCGACATGGTCATCCTGTCAATCGGCGTGAGGGCAAATAGCCTCCTCGCAAAGGAAGCCGACCTCCCCGTAAATAGCCGGGGCGGCATCATCGTCAGCGATTCCATGCAGACGGAGGACGAGCATATATGGGCAGTCGGAGACGCGGTCGAGATCACAAGATTCGGAAGCGATGAAAAGGCCATGATCGCATTGGCAGGACCGGCCAACAAACAGGGGCGCATTGTCGCAGGCAATATCGCGGCAAGATATAATCCCGGCATGGAGAACCTTGCGGGAACATACAAAGGCACGCAGGGAACCTCCGTGGCCAAAGTTTTCGATATGACCGCCGCTTCCGTCGGCCTGAACGAGAAAACGCTCATCGCATCGGGAAAAATCAAGAGCAAGGACTATATCACGGAGATTATCACTCAGAAATCACATGCCGGTTACTACCCCATGGCGACCGACATATACATCAAACTGATCTTCGAACCTGACGGAAAAATTCTCGGTGCCCAGATCGTCGGGCCTGACGGCGTTGACAAGAGAATCGACACGATCTCGGTAGCAATCAGGCTCGGCGCGACGGCCGAGCAGTTGATGGATCTGGAAATGGCCTATGCGCCGCCCTACTCATCTGCCAAGGATCCTGTCAACATGGCGGGATTTGTAGCGGAAAACATCATGAAAGGCCTTATGAAGCTCCGGAATCCGATGGAGCTGGATGCGCTTAGAAAAGAAGGTAAAGTCAACATTCTGGATATCCGGGAGAATCTTGAGGTCCAGAGCTGGGCCATGGACGGAGCACGACATATCCCGCTCGGGGAGCTTCGCGCGAGAATCGAAGAACTGTCTGACTGGAAAGCAGAGGAGAAAGAAATCTGCATCCTCTGCGGCGGCGGAGTCAGGTCATGGAACGCGGCGAGAGCCCTTGCGGGCAACGGATTTGCCGATGTGTCCGTGCTTGAAGGAGGCATCGGTTTTTACAGGGCGGTCACGGAGGAGAGCGAAAATCCTACATTTGAAGAGATAACCAAAGGAGAAGATATGGGCGACAAAGGCCATAATTCAGGAAACGCAGACCGGTGCAAGTCCGAAAAAGGGATAGCAGGCGGCAAAGGCCATAATTCAGGAAACGCAGACGAAGAGTTCAGCATTTGCGAAGATACGGACACAGTCATGGATGGGAACAAGGCCATCAACCTGGACTGCTGCGGCATGCAGTGCCCCGGCCCGATTATGAAAGTATCTAAGAAACTGTCGGAGATGTCAGACGGAGAGGTGCTCTGCGTTTCCGCTACGGATATGGGATTTGCAAAAGACATCGAGAACTGGTGCCATCGGACCGGAAACACATTCCTCTCCTCCAAAAAGGATGGCGTGCAATATATCTCCACTATCCGGAAAGGAGCCAAGAAAGAAGAAGCTGCAAATGGCGCCGCAACGGCGGACATCCCCCATGGAAAAACCATGGTCGTATTCGACGGGGATTTCGACAAGGCTCTTACTTCCTTCATCATTGCAAATGGCGCCGCGGCCATGGGTCGGCCCGTCACCATGTTCTTCACCTTCTGGGGGCTGAACATCCTCAGGAAGAACAGGAAAGTCAAAGTCTCCAAGTCAGCCGTGGAGAAGCTGTTCGGAATGATGATGCCGAGAGGAACCGCAAAGCTTGCCCTGTCCAAACTGAACATGGGCGGCCTCGGCACAAAGATGATGAAAATGATCATGAAGCAGAAGAACGTCCTCTCTCTGGACGAGCTGATTCAATCGGCTCTCGATAACGGAGTCAAAATCGTCGCGTGCACGATGTCCATGGATGTTATGGGAATCAAGAAAGAGGAGCTGATTGACGGGATTGAGTATGCCGGCGTGGCTTCCTACCTGGGAGACGCGGAGATGGCGGACGTGAATCTGTTCATCTAAAAACGATATATAGATATTCAGTTGCCTCCTCCTTTAGACGCAGAGACGGCTGATCCGTGTCAGGAGTGTGTGTAATTTCGCATGCCTCCTCCTTTAGACGCGGAGACGGCTAATCCGTGTCAGGAGTGTGTGTAATTTCGCATGCCTCCTCCTATAGACGCGAAGACGGCGGACGTGAATCTGTTCATCTAAGGAATGGGACGTTCCTCCTGCTCAGAAATCGCCTGTGTTTGCGAAAAAATTAGCGTCATCCTGAGCGCAGCGAAGGATTTTTTACATGAAACCGCTGTAGATGGTAAAGGATCCTTCGCTACGCTCAGGATGAAGCCCGATTTTTCACAAATACAGGCGATTTATGGATAGAAAAAGCAATGCTTGAAGCGAACCTTCTTGTTTTTACCTCGCCTGCATACGTTTTCCACGCGATGGGAGCCATGAAAATGCTGTTGGATTATTTCACCGCATAGCAAACCTCTATGACAAACTCTTCCGAACTTATGCATCTCGTGAGGGCTTACACGATAGATGCCGAACATAGGACCGGCGCACTCATGACCGTTTGTCATCATCGAACGCCCCAATATTCCCAGGCAACTGTGTCAATCACTGGAAACATCTGTGTTCCGATCGGCTCACCTGAGCTATCTGTCGAGAAAACATCGCAAGATATCAGATTACCTTTGCGCGATATCCCATCGACCGGCGTATGTCCCACCACCTGCAGGATCTTTCTGGGTTTGTAAAGACCTCCTTCGTAATACTGCGGCCGGTACCAAATCGGGGAGGCGTCTTGCCACATCTCTCCGCAACCAAGACCATTAATCATATCAACGACTGTATCAATGTCGTTGTATTTATCGGCCGGTACATACCGTCGTACAAATGCAACTGCCAGACCGCCATGAGAGAACAGGACGTTGTCTATCCTATGCAAATATGCCAGCTGGTGCTCATCCGGCAGCGATTCCCGGAGAATCCGCAGTTTTTCGCAGACCGTCTGCGGCGCGATCTTGGAATATCCTGTTTCCCTCTGATTCCAAGGATAACAGACATCGTGATTGCCGTAGCACCAGAGCGTATCCGGATATTCTTTCGCAAAGGCAATGGCTGCATCATAGGTCTGGATGTACAAATCCAGGTTGAACTGCTGCCTCCAGTCATCGGCGATATCCATCAGGCAGACTGCCCGGTCCGGCTGTATTTCCTTCATCAGTTCCGATGCCCGGTGAAACATCCACGGTTTCAGGTGGACATCAGGTATTACAAAAACTTTCATTGCTCTGATCCTCAATCGTTCTTCAAAAGATACTTGTTGCTGACCACCTTCATAGACAGCGCGCCGCTAATCAGTTCGCAATAAACCGGCTCTGTCGGTCGGATTACGATTCCTTCCTTCTTGCCGCCTTTAGGATAATTGCCGTCGGCTCTTTCCAGTAGCGCCTCCACGGTCGGATATTTTCCCGGAAGATCCATGCCGATTTCCTCGATCGGAACGCTTTCCAGCTGAAGCTCTTTGCAAATCTCCAGCATCCGTGTAAGTCCGACCCGCTTTCCGTTCTCCCGTATGGTAAACACATACCAGGCAGGCTTTGCTAATTTCAGCCGGTTTTTCTGAATGCCGGGAGCGCACAGTTCCCCTTGGATGGTAAATGTGGCCAGACTGTTTTCCACTGCATGTTTCTCCATCCGAGGCTGCAAATCTATCGCCTTGACATATTCATAGAACGGACTGTTGCCATCATCTTTGTACTCATAATTATGGCCGGTCACATGAAACCCATTCTCGTCAATCCCAACGGAGTGAGAGGATCCGTCCATCTTGGTGCTGATGTAGTATTCCAATCCCGCAAATGCCTGTATCAACCCCGGCTCCGCCTGCACCCTGGTCTCGTCTGTATGAGGGATATCATAAGGCAAGGTGCCAATCATGGTTCCTCCTGTTGAAATCCGCTCCTCGATCTCCCATTTCTTCACATTTAGAATCTCTGTTACATCTGCGCCCACCTCAGCATCTGCCGGAATGGCAGGAAACGCACTGACAGGAAGCAGCAGGCCCTGGGATATCTGTCCCCGGAACTTCATAGTGCGAAGCCGAAAGCCTTCTCCCATGATATCCGTCTTTCGATAACTGGACGCACGAAGAAACTCAAATTCCGGAGCAATCGGAAGAAAGCTGTCCACTTCAAAATAAACAGCCAGGTACATTTCCCGAAACTGTCCTTTGTTTACGACGCACTGCCAGCCTAGAACGTGGGCCAGCTCGATCCTGTCAGCGCCCTCTATCGGCTCGATTTTCCAAATTCTCTGTATGCTTGCAAGTTTTCTCATTTTCTCCCATCTCCTCCCTGAAATCGCTTTTTAGATGTCCAACTCGCTGGTGACCTGCAGGCAATATGCTTTGTCTACGTTTTCTGTTAATGTATCGGACGGCAGTTCCATGCGGATACCTTCATTTGACCATCGGACTTTTATCTTCCCGGTATTATTTTGTTCGCGATTTAGCAGTCTCTCCTTCTCGCACTTTCCAAAAAAACGGCCTACCGATTACATTATACTTGCCCCTTCGAGGATTGTCATTGAACCTGTAATATAATTTGGCACAGCCGTCCCACCTATTCCTCTCTGTTTCCAAGGTCCATATTTGCAAATTGTTCAGAGGTTTGCCTGGCGATCTTGGTGAGAATGCTGCACATTGAAAAATAGTGATTCCGACGAAAAATATACATACAGCAGGCGTACAAATATTGATGTTGCCCTGTCATGTGGAACCGGGCAGCCTGACGATTAATCCGGGATAATTCTTTACTGTTCTCACGCTATTCGTGCATACTCCTGCCTTATTATCAGGGAATGTTTCTTCTCCCGTATGACATTAAGCCGCTAAATTCTTGATTGACCGCAAAATGCCGACTAAGTATAATGGAATACATGGTGCTACCATATACGGTAGGCGGTTGCTCGATATTCGGAGTACTGTGAACTCTGTTTACATAGATACCCTGAAAAGGGAATCTTCTTCGGAAGGAGGGCTTTGTCATGCTGACATTATCGGACTTCATAGCTGTATTAGGCTTATGCATTGCATGTTTTAGTCTTGGCTATACGATAGGTCGAAATAGCAGGACAAAAAAATAACCGCCCAGCCCCAACTGAAAGCGGTTATTTTTCAAAAATAATTTAGCACAAGGGCAACCGTCTATCGGCAGCACCTTTTATATCTATATTATAACCGCTATATGATAAATTGTCAAATATGACATTAAGCACATAATTCTCGTTTATCGCAGTTCGTTACTGTTTTGATCCGTTTCCCCCCTGGCATTTCCATGGTAGAAGGAGCCAGTATTACACATTTGATGCCGGCATTATCTAAATTATGGTATAAAGCATAACCGAGACTTCCTGCCTCGTATCCACAGGTAATGTCAAGCGCATCGTCTTTGTACTTTCTCTTGAGAGAGGATATTACCCTTATTATTTCATTGTAATCAGGATCTAACTGAACCTCATATAAGTAATCCGGCTCCCCTTCAATTCTCGGTTCGGCAACGCAAAGTGTATAATTTGTACTATGGACATCCATTCCTATTTTTAGTATCCTATTCATGAGTGACCTCCTTTTGTATTCGGTAATCCCGCCCTATTGCTTTTTTCGCAGATGCAATTATAGCGGTAAATCCACGAAACTGCAAATGCGAGGTCACTTCATATTATCTGTTCACGCTTCTGTACAAAAATCGTCTGTGCTTGCGAAATTTGAGTGTCATCCTGAGCGTAGCGAAGGATCTTTTACATAAATCCGCTGTAGATAGTAAAAGATCCTTCGCTTGCGCTCAGGATGACAAGGGCCATATGACAAGTGTGAACAGTAACACCCACGATAATCGAAAGTTTGGCGATTTAATATCATGTTTGACAACTTATCGTATAGCGGTTATAATATAGGAAGAAAAGGTGCTACCGACAGACGGTTGCCCTTGGGTTTAGTTATTTCAAAAAATAACCGCTATCCTTGGCGAGGGGCGGTTATTTTTTTGTCTGATTATTCATGGCAATCATATAGCCAAGGCTAACGCATGTAATGCATAAGCTGATAACTGCTATAAAATCTGACACTGACATCATGACAACGTCCTCCTTTCGAAGAGATTCCCCTTTCAGGGTTTCTATGTAAACAGAGTTCACAGTACTCCGAATGCGTGTCTCTCTGCATTCTTTTGGGTATTTCCTACCGGCCCGGAATGCAGCACCGACCAACAGGCTGCCTCCCACCGGGAGCATGATCTTCAGCATTGACTCCGGAAAGGCGATCTTGTCCGGAGACATGGCCATCACATGGCATCCCTGCTGATGAAGCCACTTAACACCGGAAACAGCCATCCGGTCATCGATGGCATCTCCCAGCATCAGGATCATGGCTTTTTCTGATGGGGACGGGGTTTGCTGCTCTGGACGAGGAAAACAGCAGCGTAGTGTACTCCCTCTCCGAGCTCCGTAAGGAGAACAATGATCCCATCAACAACACAGCCGCTTACGATAAGCAGTACCTAGAGGGTCGATATGGAGCAGATCCATATCTTCACAACATGTTGAGCTGGGAGGTGTAACCATAAGCCGAAAGCCTCCCAAGAAGTCCGACATGGGCAAATCATGGATGAAACCCCGTCGTGACTCCCGGCAGATCATTTCCCCTGAATATCATCTGATCGTTACAGAGGGTACCGAGACAGAGCCGCAGTATTTCGAGTCAATCAAGAAAACCATTGATGCCAAATACCGTGACCGCATCCATCTGGACGTTTCCGGTAAAGGCGACAATACTCTGAGCCTCTTTAACAGGGCTGTCCGGGACGTGCAGGTCAGCAGCAACATTTATAAACACATATGGCTGGTTTACGACAAAGATGACTTTCCCAAAGACCGTTTTAACCGAACTGCAGAGTTCTGTGAAACAACAAGCTCTGAGGAGACCCGATACCACGCCATCTGGTCTAACCAATGTATTGAGCTCTGGTTCCTTCTCCACTTTATGTTCCTGCAGTCAGATCTCCATCGGTCTGCCATTTGTTGAGGCAAATACCAGACCGTAATCCGTGTATTCCTCCCCGAAAAGCGCCTTGATCTCATCCTGATCCCGCTTATGCTTCGATTGTCGTCCTCGCAGGCATCCAAAGCCTTGAAGAGCACTTCCACCGTCCAGATGTCCCTCGGCGTATGCTCCTCCTTTGGGAGCGTCGCATGCTCCACCGGATTTCTGGTCATCAGTTCCCATTTCACCGCCTGATTGAAGGCATTCCGAAGAAGCTTATGAATCTCCCGCACAATGTGTGGCGAAACAAACTCATTCCACGGCTTTACATATTTGCTGCCCACTGACTTCACCGTCAGCAGCTCCCGGTAGAATTTATCCATCATTCTTGGTGTCACATCATCCAGGAGCACATGCAGATCTTGTTTCACCCAGCGAAATGACCACTACATACGGGAGTCTTGTCAATTCTATAATCAATTGCCGCCTGAAATCTCCCGAATGTACTGGTTATTTATTACCGTTTTGTGCGATACGGCACACATAAAAAAACATCTGCCTCAGGAATAAACCTGCTGCAGATGACATTTGTATTTCCTTCAAACAATTTCACAATAAAGGATCGTCTATAACAGTCACCCTACTGCTAGTTTATCCGATCTTCTCAAAAGAAAAACCACCCAGCCAAATTGATGTGCCAGGTGGTTTGGAATACTTGAGATAAAAAACGCCAAAGCTTTGTACGATAGCAAGCTTCGGCGTTTTTCAAAGATGACAAAAGGATTCTGCCAGAGGAAGCGCGTACTTCGCTTCTTATGAAGGCAGGTATTCTTTTGTACCATATATGTTGTTCATGTGATTTCCGGAACGATTATTCTCCCTCTCCCTCCGCAATATTTTACAGTTTCATCCACGATCCGCTGTGCCGTTGCAAGAAGCAATTCCTCATCGGTTGCTTCATTGCCCTGAACGATATAAAATACGTTTTTTGTATGTTCATCGACCTTTGTCTTTTCCACCTGTCGGATCTCCAGGCGGCAAAGAACATCGTTCGCATCATCACAATAGCTGTATTCATGCGGATTATTTGGAATAGCCTCGCTCTGCCCGATCGGAACAAAGCGCTCTGTTCCATCTGTGAATCGAAGCGTCACGTTTCCATCCACCTGATCAATGTCATGAGCCCCCAAGGCAAGTTTGCTTTCCATTGATATAATGTTATAGATATCCACCGCCTGATTGATAAAGAACACATCGCCATGTTTATTCAGGAGCCTGATCAGGTTTTCGCCGGCGGGGATGTTCTTCCTGCGCTTTACGCCTGCTCGGTCATGCAGAATATGAAAACCTTCCAGAATCGGATCGGCATGATAATCAATGTCTTTATATTCTTCCAGAAGACGATCTATGATTTCTTTTCTCTTTTCCATCCATTCCGGAGACGTAAGGGTGTTGTCTATTCCTTCAATCACCGAAAAAACGATCTTTACGCCGATATCAAGAACTGCCTGTTCAACTGCAAATCTGATTTCATTTACGTTGCTCACGTCGCTGCCTCCTATTCGTATAACTCTTTTCGCCTGAGAGCCGTATAGGGCTTCTCCTGTCTTCTTTTTGCAGCTGCTGCAAGATCCACCTCTGAAAACATGAGTTCTTCATTTCGTCCCGCGAAAGACAGTGTGTTTCCGTTATAATCACTCACAATCGAATCTCCGGAAAAAGTCATGTTATCCTCGACTCCGACACGGTTGCACATAGCAATGTTCACGCTGTTCTGGAAGGCCTGGACACGAACTTCCCACTGGAATAAGTCAGACGGCTCATCCGTTGTATTCGCTGTCGGAATCAGAATCAGTTCCGCGCCGCGAAGGGCTTCAGTCCGGATACTTTCCGGGTAATGCCTGTCAAAGCAGACGACAATCCCGATTTTACCAAGTTTCGTGTCAAAGACGAGGAAGCCTTCATCTGACGGAGTATAATAGCTCTGTTCATAGAACTGCTCGCACTGCGCGACATGAACCATTTTCTGTTTTCCGATGATATTTCCTTCGTCATTGATCAGGAAACTCATATCATACCGTTTACCGTCTTCCTCAATATAGAAATTTGGCACAGCAAAGATATGATTATCTCTACAGGTATTGCATATCCCTGTGATCCGCTGATCATCCTGCCCCATCACAAATTCCGAAACGTCTTGGTCAGGAAACTGCGGAAAGAATGGCGACAGCTGAATCTCCGGAAATACGATCAGAGATGCACCACCTGCGGCAGCTTCTTTAATGAGCTGCAGTGTTTTTTGATAGTTTGCCTCCACATCCTGCGCCATCTTCATTTGTGCCAATGCTAAAATCATAAGTAAATCTCCTGTGTTTAGAGGGACTCATCCTTATATGCTATCAACTCTTTTTCTGCAGAGTCTCATTCATGCTTCCAAGTCGGTATCCTTTCAGATCCAGAGTGACAAAAAGGAAGCCGATTTTTCTGAACTCCGCATAGACTTCTTCCCGGATGCCGTCTGCTGCAAGCCTGGGGATATCCACAGGCGGCACTTCGATCCGGGCGATGTTCCCGTGCATTCGCACTCGCTCTTCAAAGAAGCCGTGCTCAATCAGGAACTGTTCTGCCTGGTCGATCATATGCAGCTTCTCCTCTGTGATCTCTTCACCATATACAAATCTGGATGCCAGACATGCATATGCCGGTTTGCTCCATGTGGGAAGTCCCATAGCTCTTGATATGATGCGTATCTCGGATTTATTCAATCTCGCTTCCCGAAGAGGGCTCTTTACTGAGAGTTCTGCAGCCGCGCGAAGCCCTGGCCGGTAGTCTCCGACATCGTCCATGTTGGTGCCTTCCGCCATGTACTTAATGCCATACTCATCAGCGATCCGCTTCACCTCTGTAAAGATACCGTGCTTGCAGAAATAGCAGCGATCAGGACTGTTATTACGATAGCCTTCTTCCTGCAGCGGATCTACCTTGCAGAGGATGTGCCGGATCCCGCGTTCCTTGCAGAACGCTATTGCTTCATTTACTTCCCGCTCCGGGACAGACGCATCTGCGCCGGTCACGGCGATCAGCCGCTCTCCCAGGACTTCATGTGCTACGGCAGTGAGAAGCGAGGAATCCACACCCCCGGAAAAACCTACTGCAAGGGAACCCAGACCGGCAATGTATTCTTTCAGCTTTTCGAGCTTCTGATTAAGTTCTTCGGATAACACTACTTTGTTTTCAAGCATCATATTCCTCCAGATAAGAATGGGTAGCAGGATCCACCACTTCTTAATGGGTTTCATAGGCCTTCCAAATCGTTGCATCCAGCTTCTCCTGTCCGATCCGATCGATCGTAAATTTAAACCGCTCTCCCGGATTCGCATTGTCTTTAAAAAAGCCAAGGGCAGCATCACAGACGCGGAACAAAGTCTCCTGATCCTCAATAAAGGGAATGATCGCTGTTCCTTTACTGATCTTATTGCCGAACAATCCACCGAAGCTTAAAAGATATCCCGGCACAGTATCATATGCATCCGTAGGACAGCTGAACGCGCATCTTCCGCAGTAATTGCATTTATCCTGATTGATATCTATTTTTCCGTTTTCTATGCGGATCGCCTTCTCCCGGCATACCTTTTCACAGACCCCGCAGGATATACAGCGTTCCTGTGCCCAGGAGACCCGAACACCTCCCTTTATGCCAAGATCATTTTCCTCCGCCTTCAGGCAGTTATTCTGACATCCTGTCACACCGAACTTGAATTTGTGCGGCAGCTCCTGTCCAAAGTAACGTCGGTTCAGTTCCTGAGCCAGTCCTTCCGTTTCAATACATCCATTCGGACATACTGCCGACCCCTGGCAGGCCGTGATAGTCCTTACCCGCGGACCGCACACACCTGGACTTGCTCCGCCCTCGGCGAGCGCTTTCTTCACTTCATCAATATCTTCCAGCCGAATAAACGGGATCTCAATCCCCTGTCTCGACGTGAGATGGATATATCCATGGCCATATTTTTCCGCGACCTGTGTAATAGCCGCAAGCTGCCCTGCCGTCACCTGGCCGCCGACAACAGACAGCCGGAGTGAAAAATGGTTTTTTTGTTTCTGGCGCATAAACCCGCCTTTTTTCAGGGTCGCATAATCCACGGCCATATCAGTCTGCCCCCTTTCTTACATACAGTTCATACGTTCCGTCGCCATTGTCCTTCAGTCTTAGTACCTTATGACCTTCATCCTTTACGCTTCTGGGAACATTCTGCACCGGTTCCCCGTCATTCAGATGTACCTGAAGGATCTCACCTTCCTCCAGCTCTTCCAGCGCCACCTTCGTTTTTACAAATGTGACCGGGCAGACCACATCCGTAATATCCACCGTATCTGTTACCTTAAAATCAAGCTCGGCCATAGAAATCCTCCTCCCCTGCCTCGATCCGATTCGATACCAATGTCGCAGCTTCGCCCGCGTTGCGTGCTCGAACAACACCCCATTATAGAATCACCAGTTCTTCTTTCCGTACCTGTTTTTCTCCACTTACTGTTTCTATGTGAAACGCATTCAGAACCGGTTTGTCCCTTTCCTGAAGAGAGAGGATCAGATAAGTTGCATTTCTGTCGTTTGCGAGCCTTTTGTCTTCCTCTGAGGGGCGGGAAGGCGTTTCGGGGTGGGAATGCCAGTTGCCTAAGGGGATAAGTCCTTCCGCCCGCATGTCTCTAACCGCCTGGAGCTGTTCCCTGGGGTCTATGGAAAAATGCTCGTTTGTGTGATCGGTATTCGTCAGAAGATAGACTTTCCGGATCTCCTTCGTCCCATCCTCCTGATCAGTTCCCGCCACCAGTCCGCAGGCTTCGTCCGGCAGCTGGGAAAGCGCATACGCATAGATGCGGTCAAAATCCTCTTTCGTAATCGTAATTTTCATCATAATACCTGTGCCTTATTGCTTCAGTTCACATGCCGCCTGCTCATAGTCGATCAATTCCGTAATCTCCGGCGTATCGGAGCAGACAGCACAGCCTTTCCCCCGGGGCGGCAGCTTAATCTTGCGAAACTCCATAGTCAGGGCATCGTAGGTCAGCAGATACCCCGTCAGCAGTTCCCCTGCCCCGGTAATATACTTAATCGCCTCCATTGCCTGGAGCGAACCAATCACGCCGCCCATGGCACCGATTACGCCGGCCTGTTTGCAGGTGGGAACCGCATCCTTTGGCGGAGGATTCCGGAAAATGCAGCGATAACAGGGGCTTACTCCGGGAATCACCGTTGTAAGCTGTCCTTTGAAACGAATAATTCCGGCATGGGAAAATGGTTTTTTTGCCATGACACAGGCATCATTGATCAGGAATTTTGCGGGAAAATTATCTGTTCCGTCCAGAATAAAATCATAGTCCTCGATTAGCTTCAGGATATTGGCGCTGCTGACATACTCATAATAGGTATTAACTGTAATATCCGGATTGATCTGGCGCATGGTTTCCGCGGCAGAATCCACCTTCTTTTTTCCGATATCCTCCGTTGTATGGATGACCTGCCTTTGAAGATTCGAAAGATCCACGACATCCGCGTCGGCAATCCCGATCGTCCCCACGCCGGCAGCGGCGAGATACAGCGCGGCCGGAGCTCCAAGTCCTCCCGCCCCGATAATCAGGACCCTGGCGTTCAGGAGCTTCTTCTGACCCTTCACACCGATCTCTTTCAGGATAATGTGCCTGGAATAACGTTCCAGCTGCTCATTGGTAAAAGCCATTATCTTCCTCCCCCCATGAAGTAAAGAAATTCCACTTCATCACCGTCCTGAAGGACACGATTCTCGAACAGACTGCTCTCTACAAACTCCTCGTTCACAGATACCGTCACGTACTGGGGCGTCTCCACCTGCTCCTGTTCAATCAGCGCCGCAACCGTCAGGTTATCAGCCACCTCTTTGGTTTCACCTGCAACAACGATTTTCATTTCCATCTCCTTCCCCGGTTGTATTCACAACAGCATTTGTAAAATCATTGATCAGATCCTCTATATCTTCTATCCCGACACTTACCCTTACCGTGTCGTCATAGACACCGGCTGCCTCCATCTCTTCTTTATCCGCCTGAATATACAGCGTCGATGCAGGATGAATGACCAGTGTCCTGACATCCCCGATATTGCTCGCGATACATGCATATTTCAGAGAATTTATAATATGGAAGGCACGTTCCTTCGATCCTGCCCGGAAACTCAGGATACCGCCCCCGAAACCATGCAGGAGACTTTTGGCTTCTTCGTGACATGGATGGGACAGAAGTGTGAGATAGCTGACCTGTATTCCTTCTAAATGATCCAGTGCGTGTGCCAGCCGGTCTGCATTCTTGCAGATCCTTTCCATTCGAAGGCCCAGCGTGTCCGTGCCGATATAGCTCAGAAACGCATTTGCAGGGGCCATGCAGCCTCCGAAGTTTTCCCAGATATCCGTTCGCAGCCTTACGGAAAATGCCATCTTTCCATATTTCTTAAACTCCTTCATGGCGGAATGCTTTTCGAAATTCCATGGGAAGGTTCCTCCATCAACGATGACTCCGCCGATGGAATTTCCTCCCCCGTTCAGGTATTTGGAGGTCGAATGGATCACAATATCCGCTCCCATGCGCAGCGGACGTGCGATAAACGGCGTTGCGGTCGTTGAATCCACGATCAACGGGATCCCTGCTTCATGTGCGACGCGGGACACCTTCGGAACATCAAGAACCTTCAGCGACGGATTGGATATGAGTTCGCCAAAGATTGCTCTCGTGCGTTCGCTGATCAGTGACTGTATAGATTCCTCTGTCATGTCGGGGTCATACACAATATGGATACCTATTTTTTCAAAATCATGAAAAAGTCCTATTGTGCCTCCATAAAGACAGTTTCCGGCAATGATCTCATCACCGCTCTCGCATACCGCAAGGAGAGCGGCTGTGATCGCAGACATCCCGCTGCTGCAGCATATGGCACCGGCTCCTCCCTCAAGTTCCTGTATCCTCTGCTCAAACGCGGTAACGGTCGGATTGCCGATGCGGGAATACGCATAACCCATACTTTTATGGAGAAATACCTTCTCCAGCTCCTCCATGCTCTCATAACGGAAAGCCGTGACCTGTGAAACAGGAGGCAGGATCTCCCTGTTGGGAAACCTTCCCGTTCTTGTGTGTAATAATTTCGTGTTGAATCCACAATCGTATTCCATACCCCCATAACCTCCCGCTCATTACAGCTGTCGGACTGCTGTTTTTAAATATACAAAGCACCTTCCGACAAATCATATTCGAAGGAAGAGGCCTTCTTTACAAAGGAAACGATGCCGTCTCTGTCCTTTCCTTCTCCGTCATAGCGGATGGCATGGGGTACTTCTACATTGTCCCACGTTTCAGATGCCTGCTTTTTTTCTGCCCGGTTCCCCCGCAGGACCAGGACTATGATCCCCGCCCGGTTCAGATGGCGGACGGTCCGGATGAACGATCTGTCTTTGGCCTGCTCCGGAGCATCGATAAAATACGCGTATCTTCCCTCGAGAATCAACTGTCTTTCGACCTCCCACAAAAGGAACCTGGTGATCCCTTCTGTTTCATCAAAAAGAATCGTTACAGCCCGCTGTCCCATCGCGGCACTTCTGGTCTTTTCACTGATCCTGATTTCGTCCGGTCTCTCCTCCCCGCCATACTGCTCTACCACACCGCATGCGCTGGTCATAAATGTAACGCGGTCAATCAGGATCAGCTCCCCGAGGCTTCTGTGGTCCCTGAACCTGTCGACTGCTATCTGGTCAGTAAAGGAGAGCATGCATACGCCGATCTCGTTTTTACAGATTGTGTCTGTCTCCAGTTTCCTGCCGGTATTCACATCGATTTTGTAAAGAATCCTGGTGATCACTCCCGGGAGCAGGGAAGTCCCAAGTTTGACGAAATAGCTGCCGCCTCTTTCCATAGCGCGGTCATCCATCCAGACCAGGGTCGCCGTCACGGAGGCAGAAACATGCAGGGAGGAATCCCGTTCCAGGACAGATCCGCGCGAAACATCGATCTCCCGGTCGAGCTGCAGCGTGACGGCCTGACCCGTATAAGCCGCCGTTCTCTCCTGATCTCCCACAAGGATCTTCCTTATGTGAGCCTTTTCCCTCCCCGGAAGCGCTGTGATCTCATCACCAATCCGAATCTCCCCGCTTTCAATCTGCCCCTGAAAGCCGCGAAAACGGTGGTCCGGTCTGCTGACCCGCTGAACAGGCATATAAAAGCCTGTTTCTTTTTCCTGTTCTGTGATTTCCACATTTTCCAGACAGGAAAGAAGTGTGACTCCCTTGTACCAGCTCATGTTGGCGGACAGTCTTGTGACATTGTCTCCCTCTGTGGCCGACACTGGTATGATCGTCATTTCCTGCAGTCCCAGCTCTTTTGCAAGCTCGCGGATGTCCGCCTCGATCATTCGGAAGGGGCCTTCTTCATAATGGACCAGATCCATTTTGTTCACTGCAAAGATAAAATGCCGGATCCCCATGACGGAACAGATCCGCGCGTGCCGTTTTGTCTGCGCCACCACCCCTTTGGCCGCATCTGTCAAGATAACGGCCAGATCCGCATTGGAGGCTCCCACTGCCATATTCCGCGTATACTCTTCATGGCCCGGCGTATCCGCAACGATAAAGCTCCTTGCGTCGGTGGTAAAATACCGATAGGCAACATCGATCGTGATCCCCTGCTCTCTCTCCTCCGTCAGGCCATCCAGCAACAGCGAATAGTCTATTTTGCCGCCCCTGCTGCCCACCCTGGATTCCAGCTCCAGGGCTCTCTCCTGATCCGCATATAGAAGCTTGGAATCATAGAGAATATGTCCGATCAGGGTGGATTTACCATCGTCCACACTTCCGCATGCGATAAATCTGAGCAAATCTCTCATTCCTAGAAATACCCTTCCTTCTTTCTTCTCTCCATGCTTCCTGCCCCGCTGTCCGAGTCAATGACCCTGGTCGTCCTTTCCGACTCGACCGCGGAGAGCGTTTCACTGATCACTTCTTCGATCGTTTCCGCCCCGGACTCAAATCCGCCTGTCAGCGGATAACAGCCCAGCGTTCGGAAGCGCAGTTTTTTCATCATCACATGCTCGCCCGGCCGCAGTCTCATCCGATCGTCATCCACCATGATCAGCTGCCCGTCACGCTCTACACACGGACGTTCCGCCGCGAAATAAAGCGGCACAATAGGGATGTTCTCCTTTTTTATATATTGCCAGATGTCCTTCTCTGTCCAATTGGACAGCGGAAATACACGAATGCTTTCTCCACTGTGGAGTTTTGTATTATACAGCTTCCACATTTCCGGGCGCTGGTTTTTGGGATTCCAGCCCTGTGCGCTATTACGGAAAGAAAAGATCCTCTCCTTAGCCCTGGACTTTTCTTCGTCTCTGCGCCCGCCGCCGAAAGCCGCTGTATACCCTCCTTTCGTCAGCGCCTCTTTCAGGGCCTGTGTTTTCATGATGTCCGTATAGGACGACCCGTGGTCGAAGGGATTGATCCCCTGCCGGACACCCTCCTCATTTGTATGTACCAGGATTTCTATACCGTATCTCTTTGCGGTTTCGTCCCGGAACCGGATCATATCCCGAAATTTCCAGGTCGTATCAATGTGCAGAAAGGGAAACGGCGGTTTTTCCGGATAGAATGCCTTCAGGGCAAGATGCAGCATGACAGAACTGTCTTTCCCAATGGAATAAAGCATCACGGGCTTTTCACACTCTGCTGCAACTTCTCTCATAATGTAGATAGCTTCTGCCTCCAGAACATCCAGGTGCGACAGATTCCCACTCATACTTTTCTCCTTATCAATACTGATTCGCTGCATCCGTATCCGTCACCAGAAGGATCCTGCTGCCATCTGCGCGCAGGATCTTCCACTCTGTCAGATGACCGCTCTGCTGCAGTGTCATCCTGGCTCCCCGACCGCCCATTTCCGGGGGCAGGATCATATAGATCGCTTCCCCGGGACATTCCTTCATACAGGAGGTGCAGTTCCAGCAGTCTGAGGGATGCCTGATGCAGGGCATACCGTCCGGTCCTCTCCGGATCACGTTTCCCGGACAGATCCGCACACAACGCAGACACTTTACGCATTTATTCTGATTGATCACTACTCCCATAGCTCCACCCGGTCTTATTTCCTGATACCCCACGCAAGTGCAGTATTCCCAAAAAATCCACGAGGGTTGAAATATTGCAGCAATTGTTCCGGCCAGGATCAACAAGGCACATGCTCCAGCCGGCGCCTGATAATCCGTATCTTCCCGTCCTCCAGGACAGAGTTTATATAGCATTCAAACTCTTTTTTCTTTCCCGGATGGTCCAGATATTCCTGAAAGCCGCGCCATCGGGTCTCCTCTCTTGCCCTGAGATGCGCGATCAGTACCCGTGCCACGA
Organism: Lachnospiraceae bacterium; assembly: GCA_030529705.1. Lineage (GTDB taxonomy): Bacteria > Bacillota > Clostridia > Lachnospirales > Lachnospiraceae > Chordicoccus. The sequence goes on along the minus strand of JAUMWM010000004.1, from coordinate 10,392 downwards.
TCAGCCTGTCCCGCAGCTCATAGAAGGACAGCAGGTCATACAAGTCCCCGGCCCCGGCATGCTCCAGGAGCTCAGTCAGATCTGAGATTTTCTGCCTGGCGAGATCCAGTCCTGTAGAGGAATACCTGTAACTGGTCCGGATCCCTCCCGCGTACTCGTCCATGGTCTTCTGCATGGCTGTTTCCAGCTGCTCCAGACGGTATCCTGCCCTGTCCTGCCCTGTTTTCTCCTGCCGGAGCTTCCGCCCATATTCCCTTTTCTTCTCTTCCGACTGCTCTGTGAGGAAGTTCCCGTCGCTCTCCCCTTCCCAGTCTTTTTCTATATATTCCAGCATTCCCTCCGCCGCGATCTCTCCCTCGGCCAGGGCGCCGGTTACATACTTTTGCGGACATCCGCCGGCAACATCTCCGGCGGCAAACAGTCCGGGGACGGTCGTCTGCCTGTCATGGCCAATCCAATAGCCGCTCGCCGTATGGCCGCCGACAATATAAGGCTCTGTCCCCTCAATCTCCACATTTTCCGATGAGGGGCCTTTCGTCTCGACCCACTTCAGCGTCTGCATCGGCGCCATATTCAAATACGCCCTGTACAGATCCTCCTCCGCTTTCTTTCCGATCCCGGATGTCTTCAGGTAACACGGTCCCCTGCCTTCCAGGTTTTCTGCGACCGTTCCCCAAAGCCTCCCGGAAGTCGTCCTGTCATAGCGGCTCTCATAAACCTCTCCGGCAGCATTGATCTGTTCTACACCGACTCCCTGCGCGATCGTGCCCGTCGGTGCGATCGTATCCTTACATCTGAGGGCGATAAACCGCATTTCAAACGTCGTCATTTCCGCACCGGCCAGGATTCCCATACAGTAGCCTGCCCCTGTATTAAAAGGGCTGTACCACATCTGGTGAGCAAGGTTTTCCGGATTATTCGGCCTGTACAGGCCGGAGGCTCCCCCCGAAGCCACCAGTACAGCTTTCGCCCTGAATTCATAAAACATACCATCGAGGATCCCGAAGCCGTACGCGCCGCGCGCTCTGCCGTCTGTCCGCAGGTCGGTGATGTTCACGTGCTCGATCACTTCTACATTTTTCTGTTTCCTGACTTCCGAGGCGAGGATCGGCTTGAGATTCTCCCCGTTGATCTTCAGATTTCTCCAGCCCCGCGAAATGTATTTTCCATTTTCGTCCTTCAGTATGGTGAGTCCCCGCCTCTCCAGATCCCGTGTCACATGATTCAGCCTGCCGGCAATATCCAGGAGCAGATCCTCTCTGGCGATGCTGCAGGCGTCCTCCGACGCATACCGGACATAGTCCATGGCCGTATGGCCTTCCGTGATATAGGCATTCAGGGCATTTACACCCGCTGCCAGACACCCGCTTCTGCGGATATCGGCCTTGTCCACAACACAGATACGGAGATTACTTCTCTCGCCCAGGCAGATCGCTGCATAGCATCCCGCAGTTCCTCCCCCAATGATCAGGACATCTGAATCCACTGTTTTCTTTTCCATGACGTATACCCTATGCCACACGCCTGTCCGGTATCCTGATGTCACTTTCGCAGCAGACATCTGTGATCCATATGCAGCCGCGGCTCCTTAGATGAACACAGACTCCTCCTTCAGAGACTGATTGCGGACCAGCGTAATCGAATCCCCGTCGACCAGGAACAGTGTGTAGATAAAAACATCCACCGTCTCCCCTATCTCGATCATAGGGTCTGTAATGCTCCTGGAAGAGGAAATCAGATTTCCGTGCAGACGCACCCGTATTTCCAGGCTGCTTCCGCGGAAAATGATATCCTCTACAACGGCCTCCTCCACGGAGCGCGAATACTGCACGCTCTCGCCTTTCTTAAAGACTCTCACGTGTTCCGGACGAACGATCGCAACCGTATCTTTCCCGGATTTTTCAAAGAATCTGAACTGTTCAAAATTCTTCACCTCAATGGAATTGCCAATAAACTTCGCGACGAAAGACGTAGCAGGATGCATGTACAATTCCCTGGGCGTACCTGCCTGCTCCACCCTCCCCTGATTCGTCACAATGATCTCATCCGCCACCTCGATCGCCTCATCCTGATCATGCGTGACAAAAATGCTGGTGATCCGGAGCCTTGTGATCATCTCCTTGAGCCAGGTCCTGAGTTCCAGACGCACTTTTGCGTCAATTGCGGCAAAAGGCTCGTCCAGGAGCAGGAGCTGCGGGTTTGGCGCCAGCGCCCTGGCAAAAGCCACCCTCTGTCTTTGTCCGCCTGACAGCTGGCTGGGATACCTCTTCTCCAGACCTTCACAGCTGATCAGGGACAGCAGCTCCTTCACCCTGTTTTTTATTTCTTCCTCGGGTCTCTTTTTTATCCGCAGCCCGAACGCGATATTGTCATATACTGTCATATAGCGAAACAGTGCATAGCTTTGAAAGACAAAGCCGATCCCTCTTTCGCTTCCCGGAATGTTGTTTACCTTTCTGCCGTCGATCCAGATCTCGCCGGAATCGGGATTCTCCAGACCCGCAATCATCCGCAGGATCGTTGTCTTGCCGCTCCCCGAGGGACCCAGCAGAGCTACGAGCTTTCCCCGGGGAATGGTAATATTGACATCTTTGGAGGCATGATAATCCTTAAAATGTTTGTTGATCCCTTTCAGTTCCACGTATGCGGCCGTATCCGCCCCTGATTGACTCATCAAATGCTTCCTCCCATCACCGATTCCTCTCCTGATCCTTTTTCCCTTTTTGTTCCAGCACCAGACGGAGGATCAAAACAATGACTGCCATGATGACCAGGATGGACGAAGCGGCAAATGCCCCTGTGAAATCGTATCCCTGGTACAGCAGCTCTATGTAAAGAGGCAGCGTATTCGTTTTCCCTCGCAAATGTCCTGACAGTACGGAAACTGCCCCGAACTCTCCCATGGCGCGCGCCGTGCACAGTACAACCCCATACAGCAGCGCCCATTTAATATGAGGCAGCGTTACCTTTCGAAAAATCGTAAAGGTTCCGGCGCCCATGAGAGCTGCTGCCTCCTCTTCGTCTGTTCCCTGCGCTGTCAGCACCGGAATCAGTTCCCTCGAAATAAACGGGAAGGTCACAAAAATCGTTGCCAGCACGATCCCGGGGACGGCAAAGATGATCTGAATGCCCCAGGCGTCAAGGTATTGATATAAATCTCCCTGCCTTCCGAAGGTCAGCACATAGATCAGACCGGCAATGATCGGGGAGACCGTGACCGGCAGATCAATAAAGGTAGAGAGCAGCTTCTTTCCCTTAAAGGCAAATTTTGTTACACACCAGGCTGCTGCGACACCGACGACGGTATTTACGGCAACTGCCCAGAACGTCGCCCGTATCGTCAGCAGAGCAGCCTTGACCGCATATGCATCCGTGACAGCCTGCACGTAACCTGTTATTCCGTCCCGAAGAGCAGTGACGACAATATAGAACAGCGGCAGCAGCAGGAACACTGCGAGAAATGTGAAGCTGAGCAGGATCAGGATATATTTCAGTATGCCCTTGTCTTTTTCGACTTTCATGATTACTTTCTCCTTTTCCCGTCTTCACTCCTCAGGCGAGCCCGCTTACCCGCCGCGAAACCACGCTTTGGATAAAGGCATTGACCGACAGAATCACAAAGGCGATCCCCAGCATGACCAAAGCGATCGATGTGGCTGCGGCATAATCGAATTCCTGCAGCTCCGACATGATCAGAAGTGGGGCGATCTCCGTCTCATAGGGGGTGTTTCCCGCGATGAAGACGACGCTCCCGTACTCTCCGATGCTTCTGGCAAAAGCCAGCGTAAACCCGGAGATCAGTGATGGTAGTATTTCCGGAAAAATGACCTTTCGGAATGTCGCGCCCCGGTCTGCCCCCAGAATAAAGGCGGCCTCCTCGTACTGTATGTCGATCTTCTCCAGGACCGGCTGCACAGATCTCACTACAAAAGGGATGCCAATGAAGATCAGCGCGATCGTGATGCCCAGTCTTGTATATGCGATCCTTATTCCAAACAGATCGTAAAAGATTCTGCCGACCCAGCCGTTTGTCGTCGTCATATGTGTGAGTGAGATGCCGGCCACGGCTGTGGGAAGCGCGAAGGGCAGTTCTATGATCCCGTCGAGAAATCTTTTGCCGGGGAAGTCATACCTCACCAGAACCCAGGCAAGGACCAGGCCCATCCCCGCATTGACCAGGGAGGCTGTAAATGCGGTCGAAATACTCACATAATATCCGGACAGGATCCTGGGTCTTGTCACAGTATACCAAAACTCAGACCAGGAAAGCCTGGATGTAAATACTACCAGAGAGCACAGCGGGATCAGGACAACCAGGGAAAGCGCTGTGATCGTGATGCCAAAAGACAGCCCAAACCCCGGTATGATGCTTTTTTGTTTCATAGACTCCAGACTCCTTTCAACAATAAGACTCCGGCCTGCAGGTGCTCTCAAATGCCGTCCTGGAAGCTGCGCCCGGATTTGAAATAAGGCTCCGCTCCCGCAGGCGTTCCCCTGTTACTGCTCGTAAATCTGGTCAAAATACGCACCGTCGGAGAAGTGTTTTGCCCTGGCCTCGCTCCAGCCGCCGAAATGCGTGATATCTGTCAATGAAATACTGTCCTTGATCCACTTCCCGTCGGCAGGCACCTCCGTGATCGTATTTGCTTCCTCTGTGCTGACGTACCTGCCGTAGACTTCCTGATCGCTGGGACGGTAGAAATTCTGTGCTTCAATTTCCTGGGCAGCTTCCGAATACAGATAGCTGAGATACTCTCTCGCCACCTCCTCGGTTCCATGTTTTTTTGCCACTTCATCGACGACCGCAACGGTCGGCTGGCACAGGATAGAAACAGACGGGACTACGATCTCATACTCTCCCGGATACTCTTTCAGAGAAAGGAAAGCCTCGTTCTCCCAGGCGAGCAGTACATCACCCTGCTTGTTTTCGACAAAGGATGTCGTTGCGCCTCTTGCACCGGAATCCAGGACTACGACATTGCCGTACAGTTTACGGATCGATGCCAGTATTTCCTCCTCTGTCTGCCCCTGAAGTTCAAAATAATACCAGGCAGCCAGATAATTCCACATAGCTCCGCCCGAGGTCTTGGGATTTGGAGTGATGACCCCGACATCCTCTCTGATCAGATCTCCCCAGTCATAAATAGATTTGGGGTTTCCGGAGCGCACCAGAAACACAATCGTCGATGTATAGGGCGAACTGTCCAGGTCGAATTCAGACGTAAAGCCATCATCGATCAATCCGGCATCCGCGACAACCTGCACATCGCCTTCCAGAGCGAGCGTCACCACATCTGCCTCAAGGCCGTTTGCCACTTCAAGTGCTTGCTTTCCGGAACCTCCGTGTGACTGTGTGACAGTTACTTTCTGTCCGAAATTCTCCTCATAATACGGTTCAAAAATCGCATTATAGGCGGCATAAAGTTCTCTTGTGGGATCATAAGACACATTTGTCAATTCAATAGCCTCTGTTTCAGAGGCAGCTCCTTCGGATCCGCTGCCGCTGCCCTGCGAACCCGACCCGCAGCCGGCCAGCAGGAAAACCGTTAACGCTGCGGCAGCCAATGCCGCTGTCACTTTCTTTGCTTTCATATCCGTACTTTGACCTCCTTTTCATTTATTAGAAATCCTCACATTTCGCCTAAAAAACGTTCTCCTAAAAAACCGGGAGCTTACGGATAAGCCCCCGGGCAAACAGCACTGTAAACACAATCCCGCCTGTTGTGTCATGGCAGGACGCACAGACAGACAGCCAAACTAGTCCGCCGCAGTACATACCCGGATCTTCCCGTCCGAAAACACATTCGGGTTATCTGTCTGTGTGACACAATGCGAAACATCTTTTTTCCCTCCCTGACTTTGTTGTCTCAACTATATCGGGAGTAAAAGCTTTTGTAAATTCGTTCTTGTTTATTGTCGGCGATAAGCTCCGCTTATCACCATCTCAAAGAATTCCTGCTCTGAACAGCCGATCAGACGCGAGATCGTCTGCAAGTTCAAATACAGCGGGCAAAAATACGCCATAAATGAGATACAGTGAAACTCAAAGTCCCCTGTACCTGAGCAGTTCCTCAACATAGCACCGTCCATAGCGCGACAAGGTGCTTCCTTTTCTCGTGATATATCCGATCACCAGCGGATCTTCTTCTTCCAGCTTCACTGCTTTCAGTCCTCTGAGTATCGCGTTCTCCTGTGAAAGCATTCCGGAACCAATCGAATAGCCGCCAAGTTCATGTATTAGCTCCATACTTGTTGCTCTGTCGTCGGACTTTATCAGTTTTTCAAAAGAATAATCCGCCATCGCTTCTTCTGTAAGATAAAAGATTCCTTCCTCTTCCTGGTCAAATGAAATGCAGGGATATTCCTTCATTTCCTCTATGGATACCTCTTCCCGGTCCGCAAACTCATGGTTTTCCCAGACATAAATATATGTTTCCTTTTTCATTAAAGGCGTAAATTCCAGCTGATATTCCCGGAACAGTTTTGAAATCACCGCTTCTGTCGATCCTGAATAGGATACGATTCCAATTTCACTTTTCAGGCTCCGGACATCCCAAAGCACCTCTTTTGTTTTCGTCTCATGGATGGAGAAGACATATTTATCCGGCTGCAGCCTCTTTATCACTTCCGCAAAGGCCCTGATCGCAAAATTATAGTGCTGTGTGGAAACAGAAAAATGCTCCTTATTTGTATCCTTTGACAGATACCTGTCCTCAAGGATCTCATACTGACCAACCGCTTTCTTCGCATAGCCAAGGAATTCCCTGCCTGCCTCTGTCAGAGATATGCCTCTATTTGTCCTTTCAAAAATCAGTATGCCCAGTTCTTCCTCCAGTTCCCGGATACTAGCAGACAAAGCCGGCTGAGTTACATATAGTTTTGAAGCCGCTTCACGCATAGAAGACGACCCGGCAATTTCAAGTATATATTTTAGCTGTACAATATTCATATCGCTCACCTGAATTCTGAATTCTTCAACTTGATCTCGTGGTTCCAGCGCAAGAGCAGACCAACGAAGGTTTCTCCCCATTTGTCCGTTATACGAACATGTTTCCCGTCGTATTTTGACAGATCCATACCATGCTCCTTTATTTCTCCGGCGTATAGGTCCAGCCGTGATCGTCATGGTAGATCATCAGCTTTGTCATTCCGCCATCGATACATATATTTTCTCCGGTAATGAAGCCTGCCTTGTCAGAGCAAAGGAACATCACCATGTTCGCTATATCCATCGGATTGCCGACACGGCCGGCTGGCTGCTGTAAAGCATCCGGTCCTTCATATACCGTGTAAGCAGTATCGATCCACCCCGGGGAAATGGAGTTCACCCGGACTTTACCAGCCAGACTGGCTGCCAGTGCATGTGTCAGGGCAGCGATGCCTCCCTTGGCTGCCGTATAGCTCTTCGTCTGCGGCTGGCTCATCCGGTCACGGGAAGAGGAGATATTGATAATACAGGCACCTTTCTGGAAATGCGGTGCAAAAAGCCTGGAGAGATAAAACGGCGCAGTAACGCCGACGGCCAGTGCATACTGGAACTCCTCATAGCTACACGTATCAATGCCTTCCATCAGAGGCAGTGCATCGTTGATCAGGTAGTCAATGCCGCCGTTCTCAAGAATCACTTTCTCTGCGAAGGTTTCCACGGTCTTACCGAGCCTATCCAGCCGTTGTTTTTCCAGTATTTATAATCTGTATACTCGGGATCCTGTTTGCCAAGATTTTTCTGCAGCACTCTCACCATAAAGAATTTCAATTTTGTCCCGATCTTTGTGCTCGCCGGCTTTGAATAATCAATCTTACGCATTTGTTCCGCTGCTTCAACGAGTGTCTTCGTCATCGCCGCCTTCTTTTTATCAGGTATCTTTTCCCAGCACACCTCGCTCATCAACTTGAAACTGTACGCCTTTATCCAACTGATTCCCCACCACGAGAGGCTGTCTTTTATATCCTTTGCCGCCGACTTTCCGCCAGCACCAAGGCATTGCGTTATAATCACGGCTCGTTTGCCAAACATCTGCTTTGCCGGCCTATGAGGCATCCATCTGTATCCGAAATGATCCAGCATCGTTTTCATGGCTCCCGTCGCGTGGAAAACGTACGCAGGCGAGGTAAAGACAAGAAGGTCCGCTTCAAGCATTGCTTTTTCTATCTTTTGAATGTACTCCGCATCCTTGCACAGACGCTCGTCCTTCAAGAAACATACCGTGCAGCCCGCACAGCAGTTTGGGCAGTCACGAGGAAGAAAAAACTCTGTAATCTCGGCATCGTTTCTGAGTTGGTCAAGGAATACTTCTTTCAAATGGCAGGTTACCCCCCTTTTTTCCGTACCGTTGATTACTGTAATTTTCATAGCTATATTCCTCCGCAAATTCCTCTTTATCGTTCTGATAATCAGAAATTCAGTATCTCTTTCAATACGTAACACTTCGCTACTGCTATGCGCATCTTATTTGTGTAATCTGTACAAACAAGTTTAATAATTGCCTCGTCATGCGTCTTCTGTAGCAGTTCTTTTCTCAACCGTACCTGCGATGTTATAGTTCACACATCTGATCATAAATCGCCTGTATTTATGAAAAATCGGGCGTCATCCTGAGCGTAGCGAAGGATCTTTTTCATAAAGCCACTGCAGATGATTAAAGATCCTTCGCTACGCTCAGGATTACAAGGGCGCTATCGGATGTGTGAACAGAGTAACCATAGAAATCCTTCATCCTTCCATTTGCTTCTCCCAGGCTGACAATCGCCTCAAACTTCTCCGCAATCGTGGATTCAAGAGCACCCTCTACCACCTGTAGACCGCAAGCCGGTTGTTGATCTTCTTTCCGACGATCGCAAGGAGTTTCCCGCGGATGGATTATTTCTTCTTCTCTTCGTTGTAGCTTCTTTCAGAGACCATTGTCATCCGGGGCTCCAGCTCCAGATATTCCTTTCCGCTCTTTGTTCCCCATCCGAAAGTCGCATTGGTATACTTAACCGCGTCATGATGTTTGCTGTTCTTTTCCATAAAAGGAGAATGCAGTTCCGCTAGGAGGTATCCGTGGGGGAAACTGTCACACAGCATGTTCAAGCAGGTTTTCACCTGTTCCCCCGAATATTAAAACAAAGCAGGATCGAAATCAATCGAAGCCTGCTCAGCATAAAGCACACTAAGAGTAGTTAGATTCCTCTAACCAATAGTAATATACATCTAACTACTTGAATCGACCGCAACCTCACTTTTTCAGCTCGGTGCTTAAGGAATATCCCGGATTGACCGTCAACCTGTCCGGCTCCACATGACAGGGCAGCATCAATATTTGTACGCCTGCTGCCGCTGCCTCGGCAAATGCCGCCGCAAATTCCGGGTGCGTCGCTGCATTTGGCCGAACCTCTGTCACGCCGTCCATCTGGATTACAAATGCGGCAATCGCCTGATAACCTTCCCCTGCAGCACGGATCAGTTCATGCAGGTGTTTCACGCCGCGTTCCGTCGGTGCATCCGGGAAATAGCCGATGCCATCCACCTCCAGCGTGCAGCCTTTGACCTCCATCAGATATTTCCGTTCACCGCGCTCCATATAAAAATCAATCCTGGAATTGCCGTAGGTATATTCCGAAACCACTCTGTCAAATGCCTGCCCGGCCAGCCACTCCCTAACCACTTTATTGGGAGCCTGGCTGTCGATGTTGAATAGAATCCCGTTTTCCTTCCGCACTGCCACAAGATCATATCTCGTCTTTCTGCCCGGCGTACTCGGCTCCGTCAGATAAACCTCCGCGCCGGGAAGCAGCAGTTCCCTGCATCTGCCGGTATTCTTCACATGAACCGTCTCGAGCTTTCCATCGATCTCCACGCGAGCTACAAAGCGGTTGGGACGGTCAATAAAAATCCCTCTGGTTATGTTTTCATACCGCATAATCTCACTCCTCCCTGAAAACTCTTTTTCAGATGCCCGACTTGCTGGTGTCCTGCGGGACACCATATTTTGTCTCCTTTTAGGCGCGCTTTTCGCCAAACCGACATACCGTGCCGCTTTCAGGAGGACCACAACTGTCTTATCTAAGAATGTCGGTTTTTCTGACGTTCTTTCCTGCCGCACCGAGCCGCCGTTAGCGAATCAAATTGGCTCCTCTATAAGCGGTTTTCTTGCCGCCTTTTTATTTCTGACTTACAGATGACAATCTAAGTGGCTCCTATTCAGACTCCAATGGCATAACTGCCTCTTGAATTACAGCCGCCATATAGGTGTATTGAATGCCATCGTACGCAAGCAGGGCGGGCGTAAGATAAATCTTTATACGTAAAAAAATAACCGGAAATCGTTGTTTTCCAACGTATTTCCGATCATTCTCAGCGTCCACGAGAGGATTCGAACCTCCGACCTACCGCTTAGGAGGCGGTCGCTC
>JAUMWM010000235.1 GCA_030529705.1 Lachnospiraceae bacterium | reverse complement strand
AGGCTTTCATAGTTTTTGCCGTTTTTCGTGACGGCGGACTGTTTATGTTTGCAGAGGTAGACATCCTGAATCCGGCTGCCTTCTCTTAATTCACTGATAAAACGCATATTCTCCCCTTCTATTTCTTTTCATGACAACGCAATTGTTTTCTGCCGTAACTGCTCAGCACCCCCTGTCATTCTGAGCGTCAGCAAAGAATCTTTACCATCAACGTATGTTTTACGATTAAGATCCTTCGCAAAGGACAGTATTTGCTCTTCATTATATTACTTTAGCAGAAAAAGTAAACTCCTATTGAAGATAATCGCAGAAGAAGGAACGCCCTTCTTCTGCGATTATTCCTCTGAGTTATTCCTCCGGCGCGGCTGTCGGGGATGCGGATGGCTGTTCAGGTTCTGATATGGCAGAGTCATCCGCCTCTACATTCCTGACGGAAGCAGAGTCGTCCGCCTCCGCGCTCCTGAGGGAAGCAGCGTCTACCGCCTCGGTCTCGGGCAACTCGCCGATTGTCACGCTGAAGTCGAATTCCGCATAACTGGAACTCCCCTGGCGCATGACCACGATATCCAAGTTGTCTCCCGGAGACCTGCTCATAACGATCTCGTGCAGCGACCGAAGCGTGACTGCGGAACTGCCCCCGACCATCGTGATGATATCCCCTGGCTGGACTCCTACATGATTGACGGGCGAGCCCTCCTCGACCGAACTCACATAAACCCCGGACGGGATGTCCATCGCCTCCGCCGCCTTCTCCGAAATATCAAGGCCATGAATGCCGAGATAGGAAAGGGAGGCGTTATTTGACATTTTTTCAATCAAGCTCTTGATAGGGGAAATCGGAATTGCCGTGACCGAATGACCGGATCCGTCCGCATATTGCTGGGCAATGATCCCGACGGCCTCCCCGTCCAGATTGATGAGGATGCCCGTTCCCTCGCTGCCCCCATACATGTCCGTTGTCACGAGCCTGTACTCGCCGTCAACAATCTCGATAGTCCGGTCAAGGGAGATAATCCTTCCGCAGCAGTATGTGCCGTCCGTTCCTGTCGGCGCGCCAACTGCCAAAACGGAATCCCCCTGCTTTAGATTATAGGAATTTCCAAGGACTGCAACGGACAACTGGCTGCGGGATTTGCCCGGAACGTCCTCTCTCGGAATGGCAATCACGCACAGGCCGGTTACCGGGTCTTCCTTCTGGAGCTGCGCCTCCGCCACGCAGCCGTCCGGCAGCGTGACTGCGATTCTATCGGCATTTGCGAGGATGTCGGCATTTGTCAAAATCAAATAACTCACGCTGTTGTCGGCAACAACGAGACCTGAGGCGGCATGGAGGCCTGCATTTGTAATATCAAACCACTCATCGTCCGCAGTCACGCCCGTGACTGTTACGACCGAGGCAAATGCCCCCTCCGCAATGCGCCGAAATTCAGCCCCCACGCGGGCATACGTGTTCAGGGCTTCCCTGTCAAGTTCTTCCTCGGTCGGGGGCGGCGAGGTTTCCGCCTGGCCGCTTCCGTCCGATCCTGCATGGGCAAATGAGGTTCCGGCGGCATCTTCTCCATCCATCCTACCGGCCATCTCCGAACCTGCCCGGCCGTCACCCGCTGAATTATCCCGGAAATTCTCTCCGGACGCATCCGTTGCCAGGTCCTCGGAGGCTGAATCGCCATCCGCAAATGCAACCTGTTCATCCGGAGGAATCGAAACGGGGTTGGGGGTCATGCTGGTCCGGCGGCCTGCCACGGCGCAAAAAACAAGCGCCGCTACGACTCCGAAGAGGATGGCCGCACCGGTCAACATGGAAATTTTCATCAGGATTTTTCGGTAATTGACGGGAGGATCTTTTACGGTCTCGTTCAGAAAAGAGTACTCTTCCTCTTCCTGTTCCGTACGGCTTTCGCCCGTGCCTTTCAAATCATCTGAATTCATGGTCTCAAACTTTTTGTTTATGCGAACCTTTTTTAACACGCTTCATTCTAACAGCCACATATGAACAATTTATGAACCAAATTGAAACTGTCATCTTTCCACCATCGAAACTTTAGGTTAAAATAGAGGCATAAAACGAAAACAACAGGATAATATCATGAATGAAAAAGCCTTACACACCCTTGAATACGACAAAATTGTCAGCCTGCTCGAAGAGCGGGCCACCTCCGGTCCCGGAAAAGCCGCCTGCCGCGCCCTCGCGCCGCTGACAGATCCGGCTGAAATCGACACGCTGCAGGAAGAGACGGCCGCGGCAGTCGGGCGCATCTTCGCCAAAGGAAGCATCTCCTTCGGCAACACCTACGACGTCCGCCCCTCGCTGCTCCGTCTCGAACTGGGCTCCGCCCTGGGTATTCGGGAGATTCTGGAAATCTGCAAGCTTCTGGAAAATGCAGGCCTCGTCCGCGCCTATGGGCGGAAAGAACGGGAAGATACGCCGGACGACATCCTGACGCCTCTCTTTAACGGTCTGGAACCCGCCGCCTCCGCCACTTCGGAAATCCGCAGATGCATCCTCTCGGAGGAGGAAATCAGCGATAACGCTTCGACCCGCCTCCGGCAGATCCGCCGGAACATCAAGACGGCGGGCGAGCGCATCCACACGGAACTAAGCCGTATCATCGCCGCCCACGGCAAGGACTATTTGCAAGATGCCCTCGTGACCATGCGGGACGGCCGCTACTGCATCCCCGTCAAGTCGGAGTACCGTGCAAATGTCTCCGGCATCGTCCACGACATGAGTTCCTCGGGCAGCACGGTTTTCGTCGAGCCGGCCTCGGTCGTCAAGCTGAACAACGACATCCGGGAGCTGGAGATCGAGGAAGAGAAGGAAATCGAGGCCATCCTTGCCCGCCTCTCCGAGATGCTCTCTGAATACGGCGGACAAATTCGCTACGACTACGAGATTATGACCCAGCTTGATTTTATATTTGCCCGGGCGTCCCTGGCCCTGTCCATGAACGCTACGCAGCCATTGATAAACACGGACGGCATCATCGAACTGCGGCGGGCGAGGCACCCGCTTATTGATAAGAAGAAAGTCGTCCCCATCGACGTCCGCCTCGGCGAGGACTTCGACCTGCTCGTCATCACCGGTCCCAACACGGGCGGCAAGACAGTCACCTTGAAGACCACCGGCCTGCTCGTCCTGATGGGCCTGTCCGGCCTGCACATCCCGGCCGGCGACCGCAGCCGCATCGCCCTCTTCGAGGAGGTCTATGCGGACATCGGCGACGAGCAGAGCATCGAGCAGAGCCTTTCGACTTTCTCGTCGCATATGACGAATATCGTAAATTTTCTTGATAAGGCAAATGACCGCTGCCTCTGTCTCTTCGATGAACTCGGAGCCGGCACCGACCCGACGGAAGGAGCCGCGCTGGCCGTCGCCATCCTGGACAGCCTGCACGCAAAGGGCGTGCGCACGGTCGCGACCACTCACTACAGCGAGATCAAGGTCTATGCCCTGAAAACGCCGGGCGTTGAAAATGCATCCTGCGAATTTGATGTCGCGACCCTCTCGCCGACTTACCGCCTGCTGATTGGGGTGCCGGGGAAGAGCAATGCATTTGCCATCTCCAGAAAGCTCGGTCTGTCGGAGAACATCATCGAGGACGCAAAAAACCTGCTGTCGGACCAGCAGGAGACATTTGAAGACGTCATCTCCGAACTCGAAGAGCGGCGCATGAGCCTGGAGCGGGAGAAGGAAGAAGCCGAGCGGACGAGCCGCGAGATTGAAAAAATGAAGGCGAACCTCGAATACCAGAAAGCCCACCTGGAAGAGCAGAAAAAGAAGCTCATCGCGGAGTCCTCCATGGAGGCCCGGAAGATTCTCCAGGATGCGAAAGATTACGCCGACAAGACCATTTCCTATTTCGCAAAGCACGGCGGGATCGCCTCCGGCAAGGAGATGGAGAAGGAGAGGCAGGAGCTTCGAAACCGCATCAGCGATATCAATCAGAATATCGGCGACGTGGGGACCGGCGAGGCCAAAACGGGAACCCTGAGCGCGAATGATATCAAGATTGGCGATGCCGTGCGGGTCATCAGCCTGAATCTGAAGGGGACCGTGAACACGCTGCCAGACTCCAAGGGCTACCTTTTCGTCACGCTCGGCATCATGCGCACGAAGGTCCGGCTTTCGGACCTCGAAAAGCTCGAAGAGACCGACATCAAGGCTCCCGGCGTCAAAAAGACGTCGACCGGGAAGCTGCGTATGGAGAAATCTTCCACCGCAACGATGGAAATCAACCTGCTCGGCATGACGGTGGACGAGGCCTGCATGGAACTGGACAAGTTCATCGACAATGCGGCGTTGGCGCATTTGCCAAGCGTGCGGATTGTCCATGGGAAGGGGACGGGCAAGCTGCGACAGGGAGTCCAGAAGTATTTGAAAAAGAATCGGCACGTGAAATCTTTCCGCCTGGGCGAGTACGGCGAGGGGGACGCGGGCGTGACAATTGCGGAGTTGAAATGATTTCGGTTTGCAGCCGACTTCAGCCCGCGCTTGGCTTCAGCT
>JAUMWM010000234.1:2748-4514 GCA_030529705.1 Lachnospiraceae bacterium | reverse complement strand
GACCGTCCCCGCGGGTCAAAAAATTTTGACCCAAAAGGACCGTCCCCGCGGGCCGAAAATCCAAGGAGGTTTATTATGAATGCAAATCCCGCACTTGACACACTGAAGTCCCGCTTCGGCTACGACTCCTTCCGGCCCGGCCAGGACAAAGTAGTCGAAGCCATCCTGCAAGGCCGCGATGTCCTCGCCATCATGCCGACCGGAGCGGGCAAGTCCCTCTGCTACCAGGTTCCCGCCCTCGTCCTGCCTGGCCTCACGATCGTCGTCTCGCCGCTCATCTCCCTGATGCAGGACCAGGTCGCCGCTCTGCGGCGGCGCGGAATCAGGGCCGAATACATCAACTCCGCCTTGTCCGCAGGCAGGAAACAAGCCATTTTGAGCCGGATCGCCGCCAACGCCTCCATTTGTCCCGGCGACAGCGACGAGCCCACCAAGCTCCTCTACGTCTCCCCCGAAAGGCTGGCGATGCCGGAGTTCCGCGCATTTGCGCAGAAAATCCGCATTTCCCTCATTTGCATCGATGAAGCCCACTGTATCTCCCTCTGGGGCCTGCAATTCCGACCGGACTACCTGAAAATAGCGGAATTTGTAAAAATCCTTCCCGCCCGGCCCGTCCTCGCGGCCTTCACCGCCACGGCAAATGCCGACGTCCGGGACGACATCCTCTCCCGCCTGGACCTCCTCTCCCCGTACGTCCTGGCCACCGGCTTCGACCGCCCGAACCTCTATTTCGAGATTCAAAAGCCCAAGGACAAATGGACCGCCCTCACCGCCCTCCTGGCCCGCCACCGCGGCGAATGCGGCATCATCTACTGCCTCACCCGTCGGACGGTCGAATCGCTGTCGGCCAAGCTTCTTACAAATGGCTTCATCGTCGCCCGCTACCACGGCGGCATGTCGCTCACGGACAGGGATGCCAATCAGCGCGACTGGCTCATGGGCAGGCGGGCTGTGATCGTCGCGACAAATGCATTTGGAATGGGCATCGACAAGCCGGACGTGCGGTTCGTCATTCACTATAACATGCCCGGCTGCATGGAAAATTACTACCAGGAGGCCGGCCGCGCGGGGCGGGACGGGCTGCCGTCGGACTGCGTCATGCTCTACAACTACCGGGACGTGGTCATCAACCAGTTTTTCATCAGCCGCGCCGGCATCATGCCGGGGGACGCGGTGCGGGGCGGGGAGCATCGCAGCGTCTCCGTCATCGAGGGCGTCTACGTGGCCATCGACAACAGCGTCGACCTGGAGGCCCTGCGGGCCCACGAGCGAAAGAAGCTTGCGGCGATGCAGAGATTTGTCGCCGGCGACGTGTGCCTTCGCGCTTACATGCTCGACTATTTCGGGGAGCGCGCCGCTCCTTATTGCGGCAAATGCTCCCGCTGTCTCTCCCTCCTCCCCTTCGGCCGCCATTACACGAGCCTTGTTGCAAATGTCGAATCGCCCGACCTTTTCGACGAGCTGCGTCGGCTGCGCGCCCGCCTCGCCCGCCGGGACAACATCCTCCCCCACAAGATATTCAACGACCGCATTCTGCACGACTTCGCCACGTCCCGCCCCACTTCCGTCCCGGCCATGTTGCTCATCGAGGGCGTAAAGTGGCGGGCGGTCTTGCGGTATGGCCGGGCATTTGCGGAGGAGATCCGCCTGTTCGTGGAGACGAACTGAGGCTTCGGGCGAGGGTGGTTTTCGGCCTGCGGAGTCGGTCCTTCCGGGCGATTTTTCGGCCCGTGGGGACGGTCCTTTTGGGTCAAAAAAATTTGACC
>JAUMWM010000234.1:1210-2738 GCA_030529705.1 Lachnospiraceae bacterium | reverse complement strand
CGCCACCCCAATAGCCAAAAAAAAAAAAACCAAAAAAACCCACCCACCCCATGGGCCGAAAAATCTCGACCCAAAAGGACCGTCCCCACGGGCCGAAAAATTATCTTTATTTATTCGTAAATTATGCTACAATATAATTATTAATTAACTGGGTTTCTTATCAATTTGCACAAAGCCCATATGAATAGGCAGCGCCGCCTGTCACAATTCAGGCGCAAAAAACGCATATAAGGAGGTGTTCTTATGAAGCTCTCAAAGAATTTCCACGTTACCATCGGCCGCGAATATGGCAGCGGCGGCAAAGCCATCGCCGAAGCCCTCGGCGAGGATCTCGGCATCAAAGTATTTGACAAAAACATTATCCAGATGATCTCGGAGCAGCACAACATCGACCCCGACGTCCTCGAGGCGACCGACGAGCACATCTCCAACCCGTTCTTCGATCCCTACATCAGCTACGGCATCGACACGGCGTCCCGCTCCTCCCGCCTGTTCGCGCTCCAGTCAAGGATCATCCGGGATGCCGCAAATGAAGGCCCCGCCATCTTCGTCGGCCGCTGCGCAGATGACATCCTCTGGGAGTTCCCGGACGTAGTGAACATTTTCATCTACGCCCCGAAAGCCGACCGCGTCAAGCGGATCATGAAAAAAGAAAACATCACCGAGGACCTCGCCGCAGAGAAAATCATCCGCAGGATGGACAAGGCGAGAAGGACGTACTACCAGTTCTACACGGACAAGAAGTGGGGCACGCCCGAGGGCATGGACCTCATGATCAACAGTTCCGCGCTGGGCATCGAGGGCACGGTCGGCCTCATCGAGGACTTCCTGATTCTAAAGGGCTATATCGAAAAGTAAGGATTTCTCTATGATTTTCTACCTGATGGGCAAATCCGCCTCCGGAAAAGACAAAATATATACAGAATTGATGAGGGCAAATGCATCCAAATCCAGCCTCTCCCTCCGCCCCCTCGTCCTCTACACCACCCGCCCGATCCGCACCGGCGAGACGGACGGGCAGCAGTACCATTTCACGGACGAGGCGGGCCTTGCCGCCTTCCGGAACGAGGGGAAGGTCATCGAGGAACGCACTTACCAGACCATCGAGGGCCCGTGGACTTACGCGACGGTCGACGACGGCCTGGACCCGCAAAACATAAACTATCTTGCGATCGGCACCCTCGTCTCCTACCAGAAAATCCGCGAGTATTTCGGATCGGAGCTCGTCATGCCGCTCTACATCGAGGTGAATGATGCAAATCTCCTCTCCCGGGCGATGTCGCGCGAATCCAAGCAGCTTACGCCCCGCTACCGGGAGATGTGCCGGCGCTTCCTTTCGGACAGCGAGGATTTTGACGAGGCAAATATCGCCGCCGCCGGCATCACGAAGCGCTATGACAATAACGGTCCGCTATCGGACTGCATAGCCGAGATTCAGGCCGCAATTTCGGCCCGTGGGGGCGGGGGCGTTGGTGGGGCACAAATTAGGCCCCCAAGCACCGCCCCCCCCCCCGCCGCAAACACCACA
>JAUMWM010000234.1:0-1200 GCA_030529705.1 Lachnospiraceae bacterium | reverse complement strand
ACCCGCGATCCGGGCCCCAAGTCCGGCCGGGGGGGCGGGACGTTTGGGCCCCAAAATTTGCGCCCCAAACGCCCCGTCCCCACGGGCCGATAACAACGAATGTTAACAGGAGGCAGCCCGCATGGATGAAAGAGGCTTCGATGCCGTCGTAGGGCACAAAGACATCATTGAACATCTTCAAAATTCGGCCGACAGCGGCAAAATCTCCCACGCCTACCTCTTCACCGGCGAGCCGGGGTCGGGCAAGAAGCTGCTGGCGACGCTATTTGCCACGCTCCTGGAATGCGAAAAGGGCCGCTCGAACCCCTGCATGAAGTGCCCCTCCTGCCGGAAAGCCCTGAGCCAGAACCACCCGGACATCATCATGGTCACCCATGAAAAGCCGAACACCATCTCGGTTCAGGAAATCCGGGACCAGGTCGTGAACACAGTTGACATAAAGCCCTACGAGAGCCGTTATAAAATCTACATTATTGATGAAGCGGAGAAAATGAACCCGCAGGCCCAGAACGCCCTCCTAAAGACCATCGAGGAGCCGCCCGCCTACGCGGTCATTATGCTTCTTGCAAATAGCCCCGACGCCCTTCTTGCCACCATCCTCTCCCGCTGCATCCGGCTGAACCTTAAAGCGGTCAGCGACAGAAAGGTGCGCGAATACCTCATGCGGGAGATGCATTTGCCGGACTATGAGGCTGAGGTGGCGGCGGCATTTGCCCAAGGCAACATCGGGCGGGCGCAGGAGGCTGCGGCGGGGGATGCATTTGCAGACATGACCGGAAAGACGGTCGAGATTGTGAAGGGCATCCACGACATGCGGATCTACGAGATCGTGGACACCGTGAAGTCGCTCTCGGAGGACAAAAGCCGCATCGACGACTTCCTGGACGTGCTGCTCATGTGGTTTCGCGACGTCCTCATCTACAAGGCTACCCGGGAGACGGACGGGCTCGTGTTCCGGCGCGAGCTTGCTGAGATTCGGCGGCAGGCATCCGTCAGCTCTTACGAGGGCCTCGAAGAGATACTCGATGCGATTGAGACGGCCAAGGTCCGCCTCCGTGCAAATGTCAACTTCGACCTCACCCTCGAACTCCTCTTCCTGACGATTGCGGAGAACTTGTGAAGACTGTCTCGCAGAGTTCGGCTCGCGGGGGCGGGCTTCAGCCCGTGGGGACGGTCCTTTTGGGCCGAATTTTTTCGGCC
>JAUMWM010000233.1:2980-4523 GCA_030529705.1 Lachnospiraceae bacterium | reverse complement strand
CTTGCCGCCCGTTGGGTGGGGCCGGACCTCTCGGCCCTGGGGGCGGGCCTTTAGGGCCCGCGGGTCCGGTCCTTTTGGACCAAAATTTTTTGACCCAAAAGGACCGTCCCCGCGGGTCGAATTTTTTCGACCCAAAAGGACCGTCCCCGCGGGACGAAAACCCTTTACGTCAAACTATGGGACACAAACCTGTATCCTCGAATGAAATCGCCTACAGACATCCTGCGCTTTCCCTCAATCTGCACTTCCTTCGGGACAATCTGCCCCCTTCCTGCCTGGATATGCATCATGCCATCCTTTAAGGCAAATTCCCCGGGCCTAAGTCCCGCCTCTCCGGCTACGGCTTCGGCGCTCCAGATCTTGAAAGTCTTCCCATCGAGACAGGTATACGCGCTCGGCCACGGGGCAAATGCCCGCACCCTCCGCTCTATCACGTCAGCGTCCTCGCCCCAGTCTATTACCCCCGCATCTTTCTTTATCATGCGGCAGTAGGGCGTCGGGCTCTCGGCCGGCTGCGGCGTCCGGGCAGCCGTCCCATCCAGGATGGACGGAAGCGTCTCAATCAGAAGCCCGGCTCCCGCCACAGAGAGCTTGTCCGACAAAGTCCCGCCTGTATCCGTATCCTCAATCGGAACTTCCCTGACGCTGATGATATCGCCGGTATCGAGACCTTCGTCCATTTGCATAATCGTGACTCCCGTCACCGGGCATCCATCGAGAATGGCATGCTGGATCGGAGACGCTCCCCGGTATGCGGGAAGCAGGGATGCGTGCACATTGATGCAGCCCAGAGGCGGCAAGAGCAGGATCTCTTTCGGCAGGATCTGGCCAAATGCCGCGACGACGATAAGGTCCGCCCCCATTTCCGCTATCTTCTGCACCGCCTCAGGATCCCTCGCCCTGACCGGCTGAAATACGTTAAGGCCGGCCTTTTCGGCAACCTCCTTGACGGGGCAGGGAGATAGCGCTTTCTTCCGCCCTTTCGGCTTATCCGGCTGCGTCACGACTCCGGCCACCTCGTAGCCGGCATCCACGATTGCCTCTAATATCCCGGAAGCAAAATCCGGGGTTCCCATAAACACTATCTTCATGCTTGCTCTTCCTCTTCTTGCTCCCGCTCGCCCGCGTCATGGATTTCCCCCTCGACCTTCTCCATATACATATGCCCGTCGAGATGGTCGATTTCATGGCAGAAATCCCTGGCAAGCAGGCCTTCCGCCTCCCAGCGGACCGGCTGCATGTCCCGGTCAAGCCCTTCCACGACGACGCGCATGGGCCTGGTGACCGTGCCGTATTTGCCCGGATAGGAAAGGCATCCTTCATCCCCGGTCTGCTCTCCCTCGGACTCCACGATTCTGGGGTTGATCAGAACCCTGGGATCGTCCCCCGTATCGACGACGATCACCCTCCTAAGGACTCCCACCTGGGGAGCGGCAAGCCCTACTCCATTGTGGTCATACATGGTATCAAACATATCGTCTATCAGTTCGTCAATGCGGGGAGTCATCTCCTTCACTTCCCTGCATACTTTCGTAAGGACTTT
>JAUMWM010000233.1:0-2880 GCA_030529705.1 Lachnospiraceae bacterium | reverse complement strand
GCCTGGGGGGCGGGCCCGATTGCGGACAGGATGTTCCGCCGGTCGATCCGGTCTAAGTATTTTCTCAGGTACTGCATGGCAACGCTAAGGAGTTCCTCGTCAGCCGAACTCCCTAAAACGGCCAGAAGGAAGCCTGTCGGCGGGTAATTCATGAGCTTCCGGTATGCAATCTCCTCTTTGTAAAAGGCGCTGTATTTCTGGGCTGCCGCGCATTTGACCGCATAGTGTTCCGGCTGGTATGTCTGAATGACGGCGCATCCCTTCTTGTCGCCTCGCCCCGCCCTTCCCACGGCCTGGGTGACAAGCTGGAAAGTCCTCTCGCCGGCCCTGTAGTCCGACGCGGCGAGCGAGATATCCGCCATCAAGACTCCCACGCACGTGACATTCGGGAAATCATGCCCTTTCACGATCATCTGCGTGCCAATCAGGATGTCGGCCTTCCCATTTTCAAAAAGGCTCAGAATCTTGGTATGCCCTTCTTTTCCCCTCGTGGTATCATAATCCATGCGAAGCGTGCGGGCCTGGGGAAACAGGTTCGTGACATCTTCTTCAATTTTTTCCGTCCCGGCGGAAATCCCCCCGATGTAGGTCGAATGGCAGGAAGGGCACTCCCTGACATCTTCCGTCTCGTAGCCGCAATAGTGGCATACCAGTTTTCCGTTCAGATGCCTCGTGAGCGAAACGTCGCAGTGCGGGCATTTGATCAAATGGCCGCATGACCTGCAAGTAACAGATCCGACATATCCCCTGCGATTCAGGAACAGCATGACCTGCTCTCCCTTCGACAGGGAAAGCTGCATCCTTTTCCGGAGTTCCTCCGAAAAAATCGACCGGTTGCCCCGCAGGGCCTCCCTGCGCATGTCCACAATGACTGTTTCCGGCAGGATGGCATTTCCATACCTGTTTTGCAGCGAGACGCCAAGATACTGACCCATCTGCACCATGTAAGACGCATTCAGGGACGGCGTGGCCGACCCCATCACGATGCCGGCTCCCTCTATCTTAGCCCTCCTGACCGCGACATCCCTCGCATGGTAACGCGGAACCATCTCGGAACGGTAGGATTCTTCATGTTCCTCATCTATCACGATCAGGCCCAGGGAGGGGAACGGCGTGAACAGAGCCGACCTGGGACCCACCATGATGCTGATGCCGCCGGCCTTCGCGGCCCTCATCTGGTCATATCTCTCCCCCTCGGACAATCTGGAGTGGAGGAAAGATACCTTGTCTCCGAACCTCCTCACAAACCGCTCCACCGTCTGCCTTGTCAGCGCGATTTCCGGAATCAGGACGATCGCCTGCTTTCCCCGGTTCAGGACGTCCGCTATGAGTTCCATATAGACCAGGGTCTTCCCGCTCCCCGTAACGCCCTTCAAGAGGACGGGACGGTTCTTCCCGTCCAGTTCCTGCCTGATATGGCGCACGGCCATAGTCTGTTCCTGCGTGAGCCTTTCCGGCTCTTCCACTTCCAATTCAGGGATGACGGTTCTATGCATTTCCGCTGTCTGGATGCACACTATTCCGTCTTTTTCGAGACCCCGGATAATCTGCATGGTCGTCTGGCAAGCCTCCGTCAATTCCTTTGCGGTTTGGCCATCGCGGCCAAGCAACGCATCGATGACGCGCCGCCTTGCCTCCTGCCTTTTACCGAGACGGTCCCTGTACTCTTCCGCCGCCGGCCCATCCAGCAAATACACCCTTTTTTCCATAACTGCGTTGACGCGCCTCTTGAGGGGAAGCACGGTGCGCAGGGACTGGGCCATCACGCCTCCGTACGTATGGCTCATCCAGGCGGCGAGCGCTATGAGGCGGGCTTCCGCCGTTTCGCAGCCGGTCAGCACGGATAATATTTCCTTCATCCGGGCAGGGTCATAATCACAATTGTCTCGGAATCCGACCACGTAGCCATTGACCGTGCGCTTTCCGAACGGGACCTGGACATAGGACCCCAAAACGACGGCATCTTTCAGCCCTTCCGGGACGATGTAGGAAAAAGGCCGGTCCAGGGCTTCCGCAGTTATATCGACAATTACATCAGCATAGAGCATCTGCATCCAGTATTTCCTTAATAATCACGCGCTCATCCATGGGATAGCGCTTTCCGTTTATCTCCTGGTAATCTTCATGGCCCTTTCCGGCCAGGACAATGATATCTCCCGGCCTGCCATGGTGAATAGCGTAGGCAATCGCCTCCCTCCGGTCGATGATCTCAATATATTGGCCATCGGTTTTCGAGATGCCGGTCTTTATGTTGTCGATAATGGCCTGCGGGTCTTCCGTCCTGGGATTGTCGGATGTGATGATGGTAAAATCCGCCATCTTTCCGGAAGTTTCCCCCATCTCGAACCGCCTTGACGGATCCCTGTCTCCTCCGCACCCGAACAGGCACACGATACGGCCGGGGTCGTAATCCCGAAGGGTGGAAAGGAGGCTCTCTAAGGCCATGGCATTGTGGGCATAGTCGATCATGAGGGTGAAATCATCCGAAACTTTCACCATCTCTATCCTGCCCTTAACTTTCGCCTCCTTCAAGGCTTTCTGGATATCGGAAACCTCTATCTGAAAATGCCTGCAGATTGAAATCGCCGTGAGGGCGTTGTATACGGAAAATTTGCCCGGTATGTCAAGCTCCACCGGGAAGGACATGGCTCCTTCCACGTCAAATGCCATGCCGAGATAGCCGGGGCGGGAGACATGCCTGATGTTGGACGCCAGCAAATCCGCCTGCCGGTTATCTATGCCATAGGTCTCGAAACGGCAAGCGTGGCCGTCCATGATCTCCGCCGCATGGGCGTCGTCCGCATTCACGATCCCCACCTTGCATTGGTCGAACAGCAGCCCCTTGCACCTTAGGTAGTCCTCGAAATTTTTGTGCTCGTT
>JAUMWM010000232.1 GCA_030529705.1 Lachnospiraceae bacterium | reverse complement strand
CATTAATCTGAATAGACCGCCCCCGCGCCATACTCTGCCTGCTCCTCCGTAAACCCATCATAAAGAAGCTGGTCCACCAGCTCTTCCCTCGACATGTTCATATACTTCATGTAGCTCTCAGCGCTTCTGGCCGCCTGGTCATTCCAGTCTGCGCCGCAAGAATCGACGGCACTTGTTGCCTCCTCCTCGGAATACCCCTCATAGACAAGCATATCCACAAGCCCCTTGTATGAATAGGGCATGTACCGCAAATAGGACTCCGCCGCATTCTTTGCCTGCTCTGCCGTGTCGATTTCCGAATTTGCAACCCCGTACTCAGCCTGCGAAAGCGTAAACCCTTCGTACATGAGCTGGTCAATCAGGCCATCCTCCGAGAAGGCAGAGTACTCCAGGTAAGCCCTGGCCTTTTTAGCCGCCTGTTCCTCCCAGTTTGCCCCGCAGTGGTCGACGGCATACGTTGCATCCTCCTCAGAAAAATCATGGTAGAGGAGCTGTTCTTTTAGCCCCGTATAGGAAAATGCGTCATAAACTAAGTACTCCTTTGCTTTGCGCAGGGCGTTTGCCTGCCCGTCTGTCAAGGATTCGTCGCTCCCCTCTCCATTCGGTTCCTTCTTTCCCTTATCACCATTCTGATTGGAACTATCGGAGGGGTTGGAGGCATCCTGGACCGAATCGCCTTGCTTTGCATCCCCCGGCTCCTCACCTCCATCACTCTGCTCTAGTTTGACGGATGGGGACGCTTTGCCGGAGGATTCCCCATAACTACTCTCAGAAGCAGGCGCATCCTTCCCTTTGCTCCCATCGGATTTCCCGGAACAGGCGCAAAGGCAGAAAGCCATGCAGATTAACATCAACATCACTACAAAGAAACGATATTCACTTTTCATAAAAAACATACTTACCTCCTCTATAGAAAGATCTCCTAAGTTGAAAAATATGGGAAACTCTGTGCGAACGCACGGCAATGCATAAGAATTCTTATGCCATGATTGTAACAATCAAGCCATCGAACTTGCAATTGGCAATAATTTATAAAAATGCTTGCTAAGAATTGTCTAATATTTACAGGATGACACCCAATTTATCACAAACACAAACGACTTCGGTGCGGTAGCGTGTACAGCAACCCATAAAGGACGAAGTTTCCAACGTTTTAACAATCGTTTTGTTTTTCCTTATTATTGTGGTAGAATATAGGAAGCTTTAAACCACAGCCCTTGCTATCGGGCTGTCATACTACAAAAAAGAAAAGGAGATTTACCATGAACTTACTGTCACTACTCTTAGGCTCCATGACGACCCAGTCATCCGTACAGTCTCTCGAACAGAAAACCGATGTCTCAAGCGCCCTTATCAGGAAGCTCCTTCCGCTGGCAATCCCGATTCTCATCAAAGCCCTGACCCAGAATGCGTCCAGCCAGACCGGCGCCATGTCCCTGCTCGGCGCGCTCACCCAGCACAAATCCACAAAGCCGATGGAGAACCAGATTGCCGCCGCAGACTCGAAGGACGGCGAGAAGATTCTGGGCCACATTCTTGGCAGCGATTATTCGGGCGTCATCGGAAACCTTGCGGGCCAGACAGGCATGACCAACGACCAGGTATCCTCCGTTCTTGCAAATATCGCCCCGGCCCTCCTCTCCGGCGTATCCGCTGCAAATACGACGCAGGCGGCGAAGCCGGCAGCATCCGGCCTTGACCTCGGCAGCCTTATGGGCATGTTCGGCGGCGTTTCCGCACAGCCGGTTCAGGAAGCCTCCTCGAACGAGTTTAACGGAGCCTCCCTTCTCGGCCTGCTTTCGGCCTTGAGCAAATAAGGATTGAAAAAAGCCCTGCCAATCGGCAGGGCTTTTTTTCTTGTCACAGCGGCCGGCGGCCCAGGCCGCCGGGCTTTCCCATCGGCGGCATCGGCACGCTCACATTCAGTATCACCTTAATCAGCCACACGAAAAAGAGCAGCACGATGACCGGTATGAGGCAGGAGGTCACGATCATGACAGCCAGCGCCTCTATCATCCGGTTTAACATGTTCTTAAACTCGTCAATTTTCTGTTCTACGCCGCTTACAGTGCTGTCCAGGGCGTTCTGAACCGTCGAAGTAACCGTTTCGGAGGCATTTGTGACAAAATTCTGGAACCAGTTCCCCTCCTCCTGCACCGCTTCGCTCTCCGTCATGTCTTGCCCGGCTTCGGCTGCATTTGTCGATTCATCCGAAAGAGCGGCCTCTGACATATCCTCCCTGACCGACTCCGTAGCCTGAATGGCCTGCTGCAAAGTCAGGTCAATCGACTCGCTGTAAGTCTTCTCAATCATGTTCGAGACGCCGACGCTGGAAGGAATGACCAGGACGATGGCAATCCCGAAGAGAAGCAGCTTTTTTGCAACCTCAAGGAAGCCCGGGCGTTTAAATAGCGCAAAAAGCGAAAATAGAACGCACGCAATGGGTATCAATATGACAAATGCCGCAAAGCCCGTTATCGTCAGCAGATACTTTTCAAGATAGATTGCGCACAGCACGATTATAAAATACGAACTCAGGTCCGCCAGCTTGTCGGCGATCGGCGTTGCCACGTCGCCCGGAATCAGGGTGATGGCCGCGGAAGCCCCGGTCGATACCGCAGTCAGCTGCAGGACGGTCTCCTTCTTCTGGTCCAGCGCCGCGATTGTGTCCGCATAAAACGAGACCGATGTTGCGTATCTTGCAATCACAAAAATAGAGATGAGCGCAATGACCAGAGGCGCTACGGTCATGAGGATTTTCCTCGTCTTCCTGTCCAGATATCCATCTTCCTTCCTTTTATCCGGTACGTCAGGAACCTCAATTTCTTCCAACAAATCTTCTCTCTTCTCTTCCATATTCCACCTCCGCTAAGGCTTTTTTCGCCTGAACCGACACGCTGTGCCGCTATCAAACGTTACTTATCTAAGAATGGCTGTTTTTCGCCGTTCTTTCCTGTCGCACCGGGGAGAGCAGCGAGTCAAATTGGCTATTCACACATCCACTATTTCGCAAACACGGTGACTACTGAGCAAAAATGTGAACAATGACTTTCTTATGAACCACAACCGTCTCCAAAAATTCTTACCTGCACTACCGGCTCCCGTCCAAAAATCGGATATGTTTGGCATCGCCGGACTCTATGAACCTCTGCTTCACTCTCAGGAAATC
The DNA here is from genome assembly GCA_030529705.1 of Lachnospiraceae bacterium. GTDB lineage: Bacteria > Bacillota > Clostridia > Lachnospirales > Lachnospiraceae > Chordicoccus. Next base: position 1,361 of record JAUMWM010000232.1, on the reverse strand, counting down.
ATCCAGATCCATCAGGACGTGGAAGAGGACGGCCCGGCTCTCGAACTCCTCCCGCGTAACCGGAAGGTCTTCTTCCTCCATTTTCTCAAATATCTTTCTCAGATTATTAATCTGTTCTTCCGGCACGTTCATCTCCGTGACAAATGCGCTTAGGTAATGTATGTACTCATTTATTATCTGCGATTGTTTCGGGACGTACTTTATTTTCTGCAGTTCTTCATGGAGATTGATCAAAATCATGCTCTGGGACCGGCGCATTTGAAAATAACGGACATAATATTTGGCATCATTTTCAAAGGAGTTCCCCTCGTATTCGGAGGCATTCATGATGCACGTCTCGAGATAGGATTGCAGGTCATCCAGCATTTGCCAGACTTCCCTATCCCCGCCTTGCGAATCCAGATAATCCGCCATTTCGTCCAGAATGGCCTGCATCTTCCCCTGCACTTCCTCGATATTTTTTTCGAGGGTAGCTTTCGTGCCGGTCGTATCCCGGACCAGATTGAAAATGATGGCAAATGTCATCCCAGTCAGTACTATGTACAGCTCGTTGATGATAATATCCGTAGTGAACACGTCCACGCTAAGAAAGTGGCAGCCGGCGACGACGTTCATGGAGAGCGCCGCTCCCCACCCGAACATCTCGCTGAAAACAACGGTCACAAATATGAACACGCCGAAGGCGACCCATTCGCTCGAAATGTGGTGGAAGGCGATCCACGCCGCCACAAATGTGACGGCAAAGCTGAGGATGCGCTTCACCGACAGCCTCAGCGTCTCCTTGCTGGTCGAGAGCATGGAGAACAGGCAGATGACGCCTGCCTGGGTTGCAAACTGCAGCTTAAAGAGGTCGGCCGCATAAATGGCCAGGCTGCTCGCCAGGGCAAGGCGGGCCGCATATACGAACCATTGCTTCCAGTTGTCCTTTAATCTTTCTAATACCATGCTCCCCTCTCCTCTTCGGGCTAAGGATTCGTCCAGAAATGATTCAACCTGCCAATTATTTCCCGACTGTACTCAATAAAAAAACTTACAGAACTGCCGCTCTCCATAATATATAATAGCAAATAATGCTCCATAGCACACCATCTTTTTTCAACTCATGACTGGCTCTTCGGCGTTACTGTTCACACTTCCGCACAAAATCGCCTGTTTTTGCGGCAATTGGGGTGTCATCCTGAGCGTAAGCGAAGGATCTTTTACATAAAGCCGCTGCAGATGGTAAAAGATCCTTCGCTTACGCTCAGGATGACAAGGGCAGTACATGAGGTGTGAACAGTAACTCTTCGGTCCGTGCGCATTCGGTCCGCGGGCCGAAAAAATTTGGTCCAAAAGGACCGTCCCCGCGGGCCGAAATATTG
>JAUMWM010000041.1 GCA_030529705.1 Lachnospiraceae bacterium | reverse complement strand
CGGGGATGACTCGGGATGACACAGGATGACAAAAGATGACACAGGAAGAATGGGTGGCGCGAACAGCAGCATACTTTTGGGCGGCTGTATGTCACAATTCAAGAAAACGGGAGATAGAGATGAGTATGGAGATTAGAACGGTAAAAACGGATTCCTTCACGATGGATTATTTTTGTTTCGGACACGGAGAGGGGACATTTGTCATCCTGCCAGGCCTCAGCGTTCAGAGCGTTATGGGTTTTGCGGATGCCGTCGCCACCGCATACAGGAAATTTCAGGATGACTATACCGTATACGTATTTGACCGCAGGAGGGAACTTCCGGCTGCCTACTGCGTGTATCAGATGGCGCGGGATACGGCGGAGGCTATGGGGGTACTGGGACTTAGCAAGGCCAACCTGTTTGGCGCCTCTCAGGGAGGCATGATTGCCATGGAAATCGCCGCCAATCATCCGGAACTTGTGCGAAAACTGGTTCTGGGATCCACGACTGCTGCCGTGGAAGAGGACCAGTATCGGAAGATAGAAAAATGGATTCAGTTGGCCAGGGCAGGGGAGAAGACTGACTTGTATCTTGCTTTCGGAGAGGCGATCTATCCGCGGAGGATATTTGAACAGCTGAGGGGCTTTTTGGAAAAAGATGCGGAATCCGTTACGGAAGAAGATTTACAACGATTCATCATTCTGGCAGAGAGCCTGAAATGTTTCAATGCTGCAAATGATTTGGCAAGGATTTCCTGCCCGGTCTTAGTGATTGGCTCAGAGGATGACCGATTGCTGGGAGCCGATGCTTCAAGAAGGCTTGCGGAAAGCCTGAGGGGCAGCGCAGAAGTTGCCCTTCATATGTATGACGGTTACGGACATGCCGCGTACGATACCGCTCCGGATTACAAGGATCGCATACTGCGGTTTCTGGCATCCGGTGCGGCGCTGTAATACTATCTGTATGGGCAAATTCTGGATTACGAGCCAACCTCTGTCATTCTGAGTGCTAGCGAAGAATCTTTACTACATCCGTAAGTTTTAGGTTAAGATCCTTCGCTAACGCTCAGGATGACAAGGATGGGTGTTCGGCCCATGGGGACGGTCCTTTTGGGTCGAAATATTTCGACCCAAAAGGACCGTCCCCATGGGCCGAAATTCTTTTATTTAACCGGTACGCAATGCCTGTCGTTGATGTCCTTGACTTTCTTAACGCGGTTCACATACTTTTCTGCCGTGAATGCATCAGTCGTCATCCATGTCTTGACAATCTCCGTTGAAATCAATGTGCCGATAATCTTTGCGCCGAGGCAGAGGACATTTGCGTCATTGTGCTGGCGGGAGAGGGCTGCGCAGAGCGTGTCCTGGCAGACCGCCGCATAGATGCCGTTAATCTTGTTGGCGATCATGGCGCTCCCATAGCCAACGCCATCAACGAAGATGCCTCGGTCGCACTCGCCCTTTGCGACTGCAAGGGCGGCCGGATAGACGTAATCCGGGAGGTCAGCCGGATTGTTGTCATAGGTGCCGAAGTCGACAACCTCGTGTCCCATTTCCTCGAGCTGTTTTTTGATTTCGAATTTCATGTTGGTGCCTGCGTGGTCATTTGCCATAGCGATTTTCATATGTGCGCCCTCCTATTGGTTTGCGGTTGAACAGTGTCAGCGGATTTGATTACAGAATGTCTTTCTAAACATAGTATAGCGTATTGGCTGGCGCGGGGCAACTAAGGATTTTCCATAAATTTCGATTTTGGAAATGAGGATGCCGGAACGGCACCCCGTCATTTGAAAATTTTTTTAAAACAGGACTTTTTCTTTATACGAAAGAAAACTGTTGCTATAATGGTAGACGAATTATTTGTTATATTCAATAAAAAACTAAGCGGTGTCAGGCAATGTTATTGTTCACACTTGTCATATGGTCCTTGTCATCCTGAGCGCAAGCGAAGAATCTTTGTTTTTTACGTATGTGTTACGTTTAAGATCCTTCGCTTACGCTCAGGATGACAGAGATTCAGACTGCCTGCTGTGTAGTTACAGATTAAGAATTATATTCTGGCATAGCGAATGGGTTATAATAGGAAGCGTAGTTATTTTTATTTTACAGGTAAAGTTAATCAATGAAGAAAGTCAAAATTACAGTAATGAAGATTGCCTGCTACAGCGATCTTATGGAGCAATATGAGAACCCGATTGAGCACGCCTGTGACATGAAGCTGGGACAGGTGTTCATTTGCAATGGCTGGGCCAGGCCGGAAGGCTTTTGCGAGAGCGCATGGGAGACGGTGTCGCCATTTGTCATGACGCTATCGCACGGAGGGGAGAATTTCTATGATGGCTGGATGAAGAACCCGAAGTCTGCCATGATTTCCTGCAACGACGGGTTCAGGCCGGTGAGCTTTCTGCTCGAGGCGATGGATGAGGAGGCAGAATAAATGTGCTGCCTCGCAGGGAAGCAGCAAGTTAAACATCTGAAATGTGATTTCAGCTTCTTGAAAAAATCGGATATTAATCTTAACCCAATCATAAGCATTTTGAGGTGAGTGCATTTGGGAAAAAGACCAGCTAGTTGAATCATTTATCTATGGAAGGATTCTTAGATTGTGTATTTGAACCTTCTGCGTTGTGCAAGTTCGTAGACTTCTTCATCTTCACGGACACCTACGACAACTACCAGCATTTTCGTATCAGTGCGGATGAGTTTATAAACGATGCGAATTCCTTCTCCGCGGAGTTTGATTTTCAAAAAATTAGTGAGATCGGTTCCGTGCCTGTTTCCGAGCGGTTTGCCGTATCCGCCTTCATCCTGTGGCAGAGGGTTATTTTTAACACGTTTGATGGCCTTTTCAACAATGATTTGCTGTGAACGGTCAAGGTTTTTAATGTCTTTCCGCGCATCCGGAAGATAATCCAGTTCCCAATTCATTCGAATTCCACCTCGCCGACGCTGTCCCATTCTTCTTTCGTTATGGCAAGCTCATGGTCCATCTCTTCTTCGGAGATGAGGGAGGCAGAGTCAAAATGCTCCATTCTTTCCACGGCAAGAGAAAGAAGTTCATAGTCATTTAGCATCTCCATAAGGCGTACATATTGATCGGGAGGGAGAAGAACGACCTCTGCTTCATTGTTTTTCATAACAACCTTCGGACCAGTCGTTTTCACATCGGCAAAGATTTTTCCGGCAAGTCCTCGGTTGAATTGGGAGATAGGAACTGTGTTCTGAATGGCGCTTACGACGGATTGCAGCATGTTTATCGCCTCCTTTTCTTGCTTGTAAGATGAGAATAACATGGTCTGACGAAAACGTCAATAAATTTAGCAGTAGATAGACTGTTTTAAACAAATAATTTGTCGCTTAAATCCGAGGAATGGTTTATAATAAGAAGTATGGATATGAAGATTTTGCTGGTCGCAATCAATGCGAAATATATACACTCCTGCCCTGCAGTGTATTCCCTGTGCGCAAGCTGCGGATATCCGGAATCGGTAGAGATAGCGGAGTTTACGATCAATGACCGCTATCAGGACATTCTGGACGGAATCCTCGAACGGGAGGCGGCGCTTATAGGGTTTTCATCCTATATATGGAACACGGAGCTTCTACTGAACCTTGTAGCGGATATCCGAAGGGTGCGGAGGGATGCGGTCATCCTTTTTGCAGGGGGACCGGAGGCATCTTATGCGCCGGAGAAGTTTCTTAGTTACTGTTCACACTTCCGCACAAAATCGCCTGTTTTTGCGGCAATTGGGGTGTCATCCTGAGCGTAAGCGAAGGATCTTTTACATAAAGCCGCTGCAGATGGTAAAAGATCCTTCGCTTACGCTCAGGATGACAAGGGCAGTACATGAGGTGTGAACAGTAACGTTTCTTACTGCCTGTGATTTCGTCGTCTGTGGGGAAGGGGAGATGCCTTTTAGCCGGATTATGGATATTGTGGCAGATACTCTGGCAGACAATTCTTTCGACATAATAGGGAATTCTCGCCGTCTTGCTGCTCTGAGAACTAAGATTCTTGCAAATGTACCTAGTCTCGTCTTTCGACCTGGTGCATATAAGGGGGGTTATTCTGATGGGGCGAAGGTCGTTCTCGTCCGGTCGAATAATAACTCGGAGGCTGTTTTAGCAGACATAAATGCAAATGCCTGCGCAAATGCCGACCTCGACTCCATCCCCTTCCCATACAAGGATCTGACCGCATTTGAAAACCGGATTATCTATTATGAGTCAAGCCGGGGCTGTCCCTTCCGTTGCGCGTACTGTCTGAGTTCTATTGACAAGCGCGTTCGCTTCCGCAGCCTTGACAAGGTATACGAGGAACTACAATTCTTTCTCGATAGGGAAGTGCCGCAGGTCAAGTTTATCGACCGCACGTTCAACTGCAATCATGACAGGGCGAAAGCTATTTGGACCTTTCTTAAAGAGCATGATAACGGAATAACAAATTTTCATTTTGAGATAGGGGCGGATCTTCTAGGCGAGGAAGAGCTGGCCTTGCTTGAAACCCTCAGGTCCGGGCAGGTGCAGCTGGAAATCGGGATTCAGTCGACCAACCCCGAGACGCTCCTTGCCATAAATCGGACGGCGGATTTGCCGAAACTGTTTGAGAATATCAGGCGTCTTCGCCGCGCAAACAATATGCATTTGCATGTGGACCTCATAGCGGGATTGCCGTATGAGGGGATTCGTGCATTTGCAAAATCCTTCGATGACGTGTACGCACTGCATGCGGACCAGCTCCAGTTGGGTTTCTTGAAAGTGCTCGGCGGCACGGTCATGCAGGAGAGGGCGGCGGAGTACGACATCCGCTACTCGCAGCGGCCGCCCTATGAAGTTCTCTCTACGAAGTGGCTGACATATGGGGAGTTGGCCATGCTCCGAAGGATTGCCGACGTGCTGGAATACTATTACAATTCGGGACAGTTTCGGCATGCGTTGGGGTATCTTGAGGGGTACTGGGAGAGCGCATTTACATTTTATCGGGACTTGGCCGACTTTTTCCGCCAGAAGGGGTACGACCGGGAGAGGCCGGCAGCGGCGAGAAGGTATGAGGTGTTGGAGGAATATGTAGGAAGCTACGGAAGTGTTGAGGGGGATCGGAAAAGCTTCGGCAATATTGCGGGGGATGGGAAAAGTTCCGACAGGCTCGTGAGGGATGGGAAAAGCCTCGATAGCGTCGCAGGGGATGGGAAAGGTCGATTTGATTTCGCAGTCTTTCGTGAATATCTTCGTTTTGACAGGGATTTACATATTCACAGGAGCCGCCGGCGGAAGGTGGTTGATGAATATGATTTTGGTGAGGGAAAGGTGCGCATAGAGATTGACTATGATCATCGGGACGTGATCAGGAGGTTTTAATGGGTAAATATCTGAATCCTGGAAATGAAAAATTTCAAAGCATTTGTCGAGCGGAATATGTGGACAAGACCGGGCTGATTCATGCAACCAACCCGCTGCTTCATACGGAACACAGGTTCATTTTGGTGAGCCGCCCCAGGAGATTCGGGAAAAGTTATGCGGCGGCGATGCTCTGCGCTTACTTTGGACATGGTTGCACTTCTCGGCATTTGTTTGAAGATAAAGAGATTGCCCGCCTGGAACCGTCCCTTGAAGGGCTGGGAGACTACAACATCCTGTATTTTGACATGTCAAGTTTCAAGGCTGACGCCCTTCAAAAGCAGAAGGACTTAGACCGAAAGGCGGCAAGCAAAGGCGAAACGGCACAGAAACTCGATTGGATAGATTTTCTGGAAAATGAGGTCACGGAGGATATTCGGGAAGCATATGGGGAGGAGTGCGCTTCTTACAGTTTCTTTCAAACGTTGAAAAACGCCGTGGAGATGACGGGGAGGAAGTTCCTGTGGATTTGTGACGAATGGGATTTGTTTATTCGGGAAGATATTCCGGATGCAAATGCCACGGATAATTATCTTGAGATGATGCGAAGGTTGTTCAAGACGAGCGATGGGTACGCTGAGTCCGTCTTTGCGGGTGCTTATCTGACCGGCATTATGCCCATGAAGAAAATGAAGGGCGAGTCGGCGGTCTCGTCATTTGATAATTACACGATGCTGGGCCAGGGCGCACTGGCTCCTTATACGGGATTTACGGAATCGGAAGTGCAGGCGCTATGCAGGAAGTATGACATCAGCTATGAAAAGATGGAGGAGTGGTATGATGGTTACAGGTTTCCGGGCGTTGGAGCGGTCTTCAACCCTCGAAGCGTCATGGAGGCGATCCGCCTAAGGGAATTTGACTCCTATTGGACGCAGACCGCCAGCTACGAGAAGCTGAGGCTGCAGATTGAACTCAATATAGCGGGGCTGCGGGCTCAAATCTTTCAATTGGCCAGCGGAGGAACTGTCAGGATTGACGGCATTCGGTTTGACAATGACTTGCGGGATTTGAAAACGGCCAACGAAGTGCTGACTTCCATGGTGCATTTGGGTTATTTGTCGTATGATGCCGAATCGAAGACGGTTCGGATTCCGAACAAGGAGCTTCGCAAGGAATTTTTCGCAACCTTGGCGGAGTCTTCGCATGAAGAGACAGCGAAGATGATTCGCATGGCAGACGACCTCTTGGAAGCCACCTGGAATATGGATGAGAAGAAGGTGGCGGAGGTTTTGGAAGTGGCGCACCGCGCGACGGGGGATACGAAGCATTATAATCTTGAAGCGAGGTTGAGCGAGACTGTTCGGATTGCCTATTATACTGCGGCGGACTATTATGTGACGATTCGGGAGTTGGCCGGAGGAGAAGGCTTCGTAGATTTGGCCTATATTCCCAGGAAGGGGGTCGATAAGCCGCTCATGATTATTGAACTCAAGTGGGATAAGCCGGTGCATACGGCCCTTGACCAGATTCGGGAAAAGAAGTATCCGGAGGATTTGCAGAGGTTTGGCGGCGAGGTACTTTTGGTGGGCATCACTTATAGGGTGCGAGGGAAAAGGCATATTTGCAGGATTGAGAGGTTGTAGATGGAAAGTTCCATATCGAACAGAGGCGTGGTAAAGACGGTAGAAATTGTCAGTTTATCCAGAGGGGTTATCGGAGAGCCTTTTGCTGCACATGAGCTAAAGATAGGGGTAGAGCGCTTAAAATCCATGGGCCTTCAGGTGAAGTTTTCTTCTCATGCCCTGAAAGGGCTGGACTATATCAGGGATCATCCGGAAGAGCGGGCAGCGGATTTGATGGAAGCGTATTCTGATCCGGAAGTCGACATGATTTTATGCGCAATAGGCGGAGACGACACCTACCGTCTTCTGCCTCATCTTTTTGAAAACGACAGGCTGAAAAAGGTTGTAAATGACAAAATCTTTCTTGGCTTTTCGGATACAACAATAAATCATTTTATGCTGCACAAGCTTGGAGTGAAGACGTTTTATGGACAGTCCTTTCTCGCGGATATCTGCGAACTCGATTCGGATATGCTTCCCTACAGCAGGAAGTATTTTGAAGAGCTGATTACCACCGGAACCATAAGAGAGATCCGACCAAGCGATGTATGGTATGAGGAAAGAACTTCTTTTGATGAGTGCCAGATTGGCGTACCGAGAATCAGGCATGAAAACGGAGGGTTTGAATTGCTTCAGGGGACATCGTGTTTCTCAGGGAAGATTCTAGGTGGCTGCATTGATTCCATATATGACGTGTTTAATAACGATCGCTACGAGGACAGTGTAGAGACGTGCAGGAAATACAATCTGTTTCCTTCCTTGGAAGACTGGAGGGGGCGGATACTGCTTCTGGAATCGAGCGAGGAAAAACCAAAGCCGGAGCTGTATGAAAAAATGCTCGCGGTACTTCGGGAGTATGGGGTGTTCGAGGTAGTATCCGGCGTTCTGGTTGGAAAGCCGATGGATGGCGACTACGAAGAAGAGTATAAAAAACTTCTTGTTTCGGTCATAGATAATCCTTCGCTGCCGATTCTCTGCAATATCAATATCGGCCATGCTACGCCGAGATGCATTATCCCCTTCGGAGTACATGCATGGGTGGATGCCGAAGACCAGAGCGTTACATTTGGAATCTGAAATCGGATGAGAACCATCTAAAATGAAGACCATATCGGTGTATTTGAAGATGATGTTGCCGCTGAGCAAGGGAGTCTCGATTTATTATCGAGTACATTTGAAAAAATCCTCAGCAATTTGAAGCGATAAGATGAATTTGACGCAAGGAGAGCATTTTTCATATGGGTATTAAAGAAAGTATTTCAGAAGAGCATTTTCAAAAAAATCAAAAATCATCTGAAAAATCCGAATATAAAGGAAGTGGGAGCATTGCGGGGATTCGTTTGCAATATTATAAAGCCTTTCAGGATACCGGATGGATTGATTTCAATAAGTTTACTCTGCTTTATGGATATAATTCTAATGGAAAAAGCACAATTTTAAGGTTTCTATATCAATTGAAGTTATGTATCGGGGCGTATCGTATCGGAAGGGATGTTTCGCTTTGGAGTAACGAATTTGACGTCCTCGAAGGCGGTTTTCTGGAAATGCTGTTTAATGGACAAGAGAAGAAGACATCTGAAATGGCATTTTCATTCAAGATATTGTTAGGTGAGGAGGATGACGCATATCTAAGGGAAACGTTAGGTGAGTTGATGGACTTGGATTCAGATGTTCCGAAGGACTTTCTTGTTTATTCAGTTTCCTATAAGTATAATCAAAAAGCTAAGAAAGTTGACCTTCGTTCGATTTCCTTTCAGTATGGGGCGTGTAAGATATACCATTATGTAACGACGCATACAGGAACGTTTAAGGCAGATACGGATTTTGGGAATAATACTGTAGGGAACGCTAGAATTTCATTGCCGGCTTGCTTTGATATCTGTAATGCAGTGATCTTGGAGGATAAAGATATCGGCGTACCTTTGGGAAATGGTGAACCATCCAACCATGTCAGAGTTATTCAATTTTTACGCTGGATCAGTGCGGCGATAAATAATAGCATGATTCTATATTTTGATTCCCTAGAATATTTCTACCCCTCCCGTACGCTTCCCAAGCGGATGATGAAACTTTCAATTGAAGATGCTGAAAAGGTGGGTGCATTTGGAGAAAACACTTACAATGTCCTTTATGCCATCGAAGTCAATAAAGAAACGGAGAAGAAAGAGGCAATTAACCGACAATTGAAAATATTCGGTTATGCGTATGAATGGCGCAAACATAAAAATGGATATGGGGAGTTTATGCTTGTCGATTTAGAAACCAAATCCAGAATAAACATTTTAGATTGTGGTTATGGAATTTCCCAAATACTGCCGATTATTGTAAGTTGCTTTGGAGATGGCGAAGCGACTCTTGCCATCGATTCGCCGGATGCGCATCTTCATGGCAGCGTGCATGGGGAAATCTGTGACTTGCTTATCAACACATCAAAGACAAGGAATATCGTGGTCGAAACCCACAGCGAGAACATGCTTCTGCGACTTCAAAGGCGGATTGCCGAAAAAAACGATATTTGTCCGGACATGGCAACGATTTACTTCATCATGGATTCTGAGGAGGGAACTGTCAGCCATAAGATTTCGTTTGATGAATATGGGGATCTTGTGAATGAGCCTGAAGAGTTCAAGAGGTTCTTTTCTTCGTCTTTCGAGGATGTGATGTTGATAGCGCGGGCCAAGGGAGAAAGGATGATGGAGAAGAATGCGGGTAGTAATTGACACGAATATTTGGAAAAAAGCGTGTTCAAAGGAATCCCTGAGTTGTCTGATGTTTTTGACTAATTTTCTTCAAATTGACAATGATCAGTTGACAATAGACTATTGTTGCAAAATATTTGAAGAATATGGGGATAATGTGGAAGGGGATTTGTTTTATCAGATGAGCATCCGACATTTGAAAACTCAAAACAGGATTTCTTATGTTTCTTCGGATATTGACAAGAGGCATAAAGAGGGGCTGGATGCGGTTGGCTTTCATGAGGCGGAGGACAGAGTTTTTCTGGGATGCGCATACAATGCCGATAAATATCTGGTCACGGAGGACAGCGATTATGGAGTAAGCCCTGTAGCGAATAAAAACGATGAACTTGCATTGAGAAAAAAGAGATATATCGAAACGGAGATGGGGGTTGAGCTTGCAGATAGTGCGAGAGCGCTTAAAGATTCTCTTGCGAGGCTGAAATGAACCGTCGAGCATGTGTTTCGTGAGACATGGAGGATTAATTATGGATTCATACGTACTGTTGGCAAAGAATACGATTGAACGCTACATCAAGGAGCGGAAGGTCTACAGGCCGTCCGCCGAAGAACTGACGGAGGAGATGGTGAACGGAAGGGCGGGCGCATTTGTCTCCATCCATGAAAACGGAGACCTTCGCGGCTGCATCGGGACGATTGCCCCGACCCGGGACACTCTGGCGGAGGAGATTATTGCAAATGCAATCTCTGCGTCCACCCGGGATCCCCGTTTCCCTGCCATCCGCAGGGAAGAGCTACCCTTCCTCACAATCAACGTGGACGTGCTGAAAGAAGCGGAGCCGATAGAGTCCGAGGCGGAGCTTGACGTGAAACGCTATGGGGTCATCGTGGAGCAGGGCTACCGCAGAGGGCTGCTGCTCCCAGATCTGGAGGGCGTTGACACGGTGGAGTATCAGGTCGAGATCGCCAAGAGAAAGGCCGGTATCTTCGATGACGATGAGCCGGTGAAGCTGTATCGCTTTGAGGTCGTCCGCCATGAGTGAGGCGATTTGTCCGGTCTGCCCCCACCACTGCCGGCTGAAAGAGGGGGCTTATGGGCGTTGCAGAGCCAGAAAAAACGTGGAAGGAAGCGTTGTACCGATAAATTATGGGAAGCTAACCGCACTCGCGCTTGACCCGATCGAGAAGAAGCCGATAGCGTTCTTCCATCCGGGAAGCTACGTGCTGTCTGTCGGCAGCTTCGGTTGCAACCTGTCCTGCCCATTCTGCCAGAATTATGAGATTGCGGCGGCGGGGGAGGAGACGGCCGGGAGGATGATTGAACTTGCGCCCTGGCAGTTGCGCGATCTGGCGAAGGAGGAAATCCCGCGGGGGAATATCGGCGTTGCGTATACCTATAATGAAGCGTTGGTGGGCTACGAGTACGTTCGGGATGCGGCTAAGCTTGTCCATGAGGCCGGCCTGCTGAACGTGCTTGTGACAAATGGCATGGCGGAGCTTCCCATCCTCGAAGAATTCCTGCCCTATATGGATGCGATGAATATTGACCTGAAGGGTTTCAGGCCGGAGATTTACAAATATCTGGGTGGAGATTTTGAGACCGTGAAGCGTTTTATCGCCCGTTCTGCAAAGGAGTGCCATGTGGAACTGACGACCCTCATCGTGCCGGGGATGAACGATGACTTTGAGGATATGCGGAGAGAGGCCGAGTGGATAGCGGAAATAGATTCGGACATACCACTTCACATAACGCGCTATTTTCCGCGCCATAAGATGAAGAAGCCGCCCACAGACATAAAGGTCATGAGGAGGCTTAAAGCGGTGGCGGAGGAGAGCCTGTCCCGAGTGCTGCTGGGGAATGTGTGACAATATAACGGCTGACGCAATTACTCAGCAGATGGCCAAACCTCTGTCATCCTGAGCGTTAGCGAAGGATCTTTACTTTCTGCCTTGTCATCCTGAGCGTTAGCGAGGAATCTTTATTTTTCGCATTGTCATCCTGAGCGTTAGTGAAGAATCTTTATTTTTCGCCTTGTCATCCTGAGCGTTAGCGAAGGATCTTACACGTAAAACATACGTTAATGGTAAGGATCTTCGCTATCATTCAGCACAATCGGGAGAAACTGTGTAGTTACAAAATGACATTCAATTAGGATTTCGGAACAATCGAATAAGCGAGGAATACCATGGAAAAGACAATCATTACAGTAGTGGGCAAGGACAAAGTCGGCATCATCGCAAAAGTATGCACTTACCTTGCAAGCAACAAAATCAACATTCTCGACATCTCACAGACAATCATTGACGGCTTTTTTAACATGATGATGATTACAGACACCTCCGGTTCGGATAAGACCACGAAGGACATCCGTCACGATTTGGACCAGATCGGGGACGAAATTGGCGTGAAGATACATGTGCAGCACGAGGCGATTTTTGAGATGATGCACCGCATTTGACAAATAAACGGAGGACAACATGATCAACATCTTTGAGGTTTATGAGACGAATAAAATGATCGAGCACGAAAACCTCGATGTGAGGACCATCACATTGGGCATCTCCCTCCTCGACTGCATCAGTGACGACCTCGCCACTTTGAAAAAGAATATCTATGACAAGATTACAAATGCCGCGAAAGACCTTGTCTCCACAGGCAAAGAAATTGAAGAATTGTACGGCATCCCCATCGTGAACAAGCGTATTTCGGTCACCCCGATTTCTCTGATTGGGGGTTCTTCCTGCAAATGCCCGCAGGATTTTGTCGAAATTGCGAAAGTGCTGGACGAATGCGCCAAGACTGCGGGCGTGAATTTCCTCGGCGGCTATTCCGCCCTTGTCTCCAAGTCCATGACAAATGCCGACAGGCTCCTCATCGAATCCATCCCCGAGGCGCTTTCTATGACGGATCGGGTGTGCAGCTCCGTGAATGTGGGTTCTACCAAGACCGGCATCGACATGGATGCCGTCAGGCTCATGGGGCAAATCATAAAAAAGACGGCGGAAGCCACGTCCGACAGGGATTCCCTGGGCTGCGCGAAGCTGGTCGTCTTCTGCAACGCCCCGGATGACAACCCGTTCATGGCGGGGGCTTTCCACGGCGTGACGGAGGGAGACCTGGTCATCAACGTTGGCGTTTCAGGTCCCGGCGTTGTGAAAGCCGCCCTTGAACAGTGCAAGGAGGCTGATTTTGAGGAACTCTGCGAGATGATTAAGAGGACTTCCTTCAAGATTACCCGGGTCGGCCAGCTCGTCGCAAGGGAAGCTTCGGAGCGGCTCGGCATCCCCTTCGGTATCGTGGATCTCTCTCTGGCTCCGACGCCGGCGGTGGGGGACTCCGTTGCGGATATTTTGAAGGCGATTGGCGTTGACCATCCGGGTGCTCCCGGAACGACCGCTGCGCTCGCCCTGCTGAACGACCAGGTGAAGAAGGGCGGGGTCATGGCTTCATCCTATGTGGGAGGCTTGTCCGGTGCTTTCATACCGGTCAGCGAGGATCAGGGAATGATTGATGCGGTAAAGGCCGGTGCCTTGACGCTGGAAAAGCTCGAGGCTATGACTTGCGTGTGTTCCGTGGGCCTTGATATGATTGCGGTGCCGGGAGACACTTCTGCGGAGACAATCTCCGGAATCATAGCGGACGAGATGGCTCTTGGAATGGTGAACCAGAAGACGACAGCCGTCAGGTTGATACCGGCTGTCGGGAAGAGGGCGGGAGATACCGTAGAGTTCGGCGGGCTGCTCGGCTATGCGCCGGTCATGCCGGTCAATACATTCGGGTGCGGCCGGTTCGTGAACCGCAGAGGCCGGATACCTGCGCCAATCCATTCTTTCAGGAACTGAGACCAAACTTTGCCACCATGATTTCATCACTCAGCTTAGGGATTTTCTCGTTGTCATCCTGAGCGTAAGCGAAGGATTTTCCACGTAAAACATGCGCTAATTGTAAAGATTCTTCGCTAACGCTCAGAATGACAAATGGCAATTCTCAAAATGACATGAAGGTGTTGAGCAGTTACAAAGATTCTTCGCTAACGCTCAGAATGACAAATGCTAACCGCTCAGAATGACAAAATCGCCCCATCCCCGACCGTCACGGGACGATCAGCAGCCCCTCGCGAATCAACTGGTTGAGAAAGTCCGTGAGCGCCTCCCCAATCTCCTGGTCTGTCGAATCCTCATACTTTTCCTTCAGATAAGCATGCACCTCCTCCGGTGTCGTGTCTTCCGATAGCTGTTCCAATATATCCTGCGCCACGTCGTTCAACTTCAGAATGCCGTGCAACTCTGACGCATTGTCCCCTGTCGGTACAGCAACAATTTCGCCACCCATATCCATCATCGTAAACTCATATTTTAGTCTCATTCTTACCTCTTTCTGATTCTATGCATATGCCTTTAGGCACTTAGGAGTATTTTTCTGCACAAAATGGCAAAAGTTCTGTCCTTGTCATCCTGAGCGTTAGCGAAGGATCTTTACCATAAGCGTATGCTTTACGTCAAAGATCCTTCGCTTGCGCTCAGGATGACAAGTGGCGGCGCTTTATAAATCGCCGAACTCTTCTTGCAAACCTTAGTCCCTTTAAAATATGGATGCGAAGATGATAAGGCCCGCACCACAGCCGAACGTAAGCCTGATATTTCAGGTCTGTATTCTTGATCAGTTTTCCATCCCTGACCACGCCGGTCAAAACGCCCAGGACGTTCGCCTTGTCCACATACTCGCCGGAGATGCAATTATCTCCAATGATCCAGAAACGCCCATCGGGACAGGCTTTCAGAATGCGGTGAAGGACGTAGGCTCCCCGCCCTTTTACGCCCGGGCGGCGGAACAGGACGGCATCCAGGGGGCGGTAGTCGTCGGCTTTTTCAATAATCATGATGTCGCGCCCCTCTCGAAGCAGGGGAAGCATGCTGACTCCCACGTTCGTGTAGACAAGTTTTCCGCTGCGGTTCAGTTCTTCTTCAAATGTTGTTACCATATCTGATTCTTTCCGATTATTTCGTTGACTCTTTCAGGATAATGACGACAGTCAGCCTATTTTGAAATAGAGACCGGGATTAGCGAGAGAGCATATTGTCAAACAAAGCTATAGATGCCATGTTAAAACATTGCACTTCCATATGTCAAGTTTTGTTTTTCTTTGTGCAAGGCGATTACCTGCCTTTCGTTACCTTTCTTCTTCCGATATTACTCTTGTCATCCTGTATTACTTTTGTCATCGTGAGCGCAAGTCTAGGTCTTCTTACCATCTACAGCGGATTTATGTAAAAGATCCGTAACTGCCCAGCACCTCATGTCATTCTGAGCGTAAGCGAAGAATCTTTACCATAATCATATGTTTGTGTTTAAGAACCTTCGCTTATGCTAAGGATGCCAAGGAATCAGGCAACCTGCTGATTAGTTACAGTTCTCTTAGCTTTCTGATGGCAATATCTCTTGCCCAAAAATTTGTTCCAACATTATGAAAGTTCTTCTGAACATTTATGTTCCTTAGGAAAGAGTTAGGTACGAAATCCGCAATTTGCAGACCGGCACAATTTAACAGTTCCAAAGAAAAAATAGTGTCGAGCATAAAAAATGCTCAACGTTGACTCCGTTATCGTTCTCAATTATAATAAAGCGAAGGTTAAGTACAGTCGAATTGGAGGAACTTTCATGCTGGCAGCAGGATATATGGTTCCGCACCCGCCCATTGCGGTGGCAGAGGTCGGTCGGGGAGAAGAGGAGAAGATACAGGCGACGCTGGATGCATTTTCGGAAGTTGCGAGGGATATTGTGCGCATTAAGCCCGAGACGATCATCCTGGCCTCTCCCCACGCAGTTATGTACAGGGATTATTTTCACATTTCGCCGGGGGATGGAGCGAAAGGGAGCCTGCGGCAATTCCGAGCCGGAAACGTGAAATTCAAGGTTCGTTATGATATGGAGCTGGTTTCGGAAATTGAGAGGGAAGCCGGGCGGTATGGTTTTCCGGCGGGGACTCTTGGAGAGAGAGACCCGGACCTCGATCATGGGACGATGGTGCCGCTGTATTTCATAGACAAGGAGTATCAGGATTATAGGCTGGTTAGGATCGGCCTTTCCGGCCTATCTCTTGAGGATCACTGGGCTTTCGGGAAAATGATCCGATTTGCGGTGGAAAAACTTGGGAGAAAATGCGTTTTTGTGGCCAGCGGGGATTTGAGTCATTGTCAGAAGAAAG
>JAUMWM010000231.1:1783-4537 GCA_030529705.1 Lachnospiraceae bacterium | reverse complement strand
TACGCCCTGCCATGCTGTGATACGAGAAGGATCTTTCACGCCCGCCCTTGCTGTGCATTCCGCCCCCACCATCCCGAGCATCCCGCCCTTGTCATCCTGAGCGAAGCGAAGGATCTTATCTCCCCCCACGCTTTGCATGAAAGATCCTTCGCTTTGTTCAGGATGACAAAAGTTTCAGTTCAAGCCGTACAGGCCGGGTTTCGCGACCCGTACGGCTTGGCTCATACTTTTGCCACTCACATATCACTTATGCACTGCGGCGCCTTTTGCTCACCGTGAACAGGCAAATGCCCGCCAGCGCAATGCCCACCATCAAAATGTAGGGCAGGTTGTTGATGAAGATACCGGTTGCTGTCACATCCGAATCATTCAGCGTATTTGTAAACTGGACAAAGCCTCCGTTCTCGCCGATTACAACCGAATCCGATTTCAGGCTGCCGCCCTTCTCGCCATTACCCGTGCGAGCAACAGTAAGGTCGCCGCCCCATTTGCCCGTATAAGTCGGGACATACTTCATATTGGATGCCTGCTCCTCTACATTGACTATTGTTCCGGCCGGCAGCTCCGCAATCACGAAGGAATCTCCGTGACGAAGATAAATATCATATTCCGTGTCAGCATCCAGCAGGACTTCTGCCGGGGCAGATTCATCATGGGTATCAACGTTCTCGATGATGTTCGCCGTATAACCGTTTACCGTTGCGGATATTTCCCCGTAATCTGAAAAGGTCTCGGGAAGCTGAATACTGACCTTAAAATCAAATCCGTAAGCCTGATTTGCATAGTCACCGACGACATCCTTGGTGAGCTTGAAAGCTCCGGGATTGGTCTCTTCATCGGGATCATCCTTACTTGCGGGATTGGGATTTGTCGGATGCTTGTCAACCAGTTTTTTATATGTGTTGACGAACAGGAAGTCATTTCCTGCAAAGTCATCGCATCCATCGTCAGCACCGGACGTACCCGGTTCCTTGACATCAGTGGGAGCTCCGTCAACCTTCACCCAGTCGCCGTTTTCATCCTGGCCGAAAACTGCCACGGAATCCACTACCGCCTCCCCGTTTACATTTTTCACGAAGACTTTCAGGTAGTATTTCGCATCCTCGTCATATATCATGCCTGCGGTGTTGCCCGGTATCTCGTTCACGGAATAAATATACATGCCCGGAACATCCCAAGTCAGCCTGGAATCTGCCATGTCAAGCACCTGAGACATGAGCGTCAGTTCCTCATCTGTTCCGTCTGCTGTGCGGGTAGCCGCCGTATAGGCAACCTTTGCCGCCAGGCTATTCAGATCTGGATATTCGCCTCCGCCTGCCTGCGAAGCTCCCGGAACGATATAGGTGCCTTCTTCACCGAGTTCCTCGGCATCCTGCTCGGTCACTTCGTTAAATTGGAATCTAAAAGTCTCGCTCGGCACCGCAATGCCCTGGCCAATCTTCAGGGTCTTGGTGATCTGTACCTTAGTAGCTTTGCTTGCCTCTACCCCCGGGTCTTCCGTAGCAAGGACCGGAAGAGCGCTGCCGACAACCATCATGGCAGCAACGGCCGCTGCCAAAAATCTTTTGCTGCGTTTCTTCATTTGCTTTGTAACCTCCTTTTAGGTACTCTTTACGCCTTAAGCGACATGCTGCGCCGCTTCCGGGCGAACCATAACTTTTTCAAATGTGCTTTTTTGCCTAAGCAGACATGCCGCACCGCTTCCGAGCGGCCCGCAACTGCCTCTACTTAGGTGTTGGTGTGCTTTTTTGCCTAAACAGACATGCATACCGTTTTCGGGCGGCCTGCAACTGTCTCTTTTGGCAAATGGTCTACTTGTTTCCTTTAAATCATGCTGTACGGCCCCGTGCATACGAATCTATGCATTTGGGGGTGTCATCCTGAGCGAAGGGAAGGAACTTATACCTTCACAGAGCGAAGCAAAAAACTTGCTTCTTCACAAATCAAAGTTGCTCATATCCTCGCTTCAGGAGAAAGATCCTTCGCTGCGCTCAGGATGACAAAACCGGATGGAACTGCGCTTCCGTCGTCCCTCGAAGAAAGATCCTTCGCTGCGCTCAGGATGACAAAGCCAGATGGAACTGCGCTTCCGTCGTCCCTCGAAGAAAGATCCTTCGCTACGCTCAGGATGACAAAGACCTTGCGGGAGCCGTACAGGTGGATTTTTTAAATCATTCCTCATCGCAAAAGCCTTTTTCATTTAGCCCTTTTTCTACTTGTATACTCCCTCCTTCCTACAAATTTCTTCTGCGTAACAAGCCAATCACCTTCCCCGCCACGTCGTCAATATCCACGCAGCCGAAAATCCGGCTGTCCGTAGCGTGGGGACGGTTATCGCCCAGTACAAAGATCTGGTTATCTCCTACCTGTACGGGGAAGGTAACGCCCTCCTCGAACATGTCGGTTTCAAGATAAATGTCCTGCTCCTTCACGTGGGAGCCGTTAACCAGCATGCCTTGCTCATCGAAGTCCACCGTATCTCCGGCGACTGCCACGACCCTGGCCATCAGCGTCCGCCCTTTATAGGCAAATACGGCGATATCGCCCGCCTCAAATTCCCGGTCCATTCTGAAATAGAGCACGAGGTCGCCGTCTCGAAGGGACGGCGCCATGTTGGCGCTCATATAGCGGCAAACCCCGAAGATGTAATTGAACATGAGCCAGAACACCGCGAAGATTACCGCCAACTTCATGGTAAGCGTGACGAGATCCTGCAGCAGGGTCTGCTCCTTCCTCGGCTTCCCCGCTTTCGGA